>NZ_LOYJ01000033.1:0-155913 GCF_001526245.1 Burkholderia sp. MSMB1498 | reverse complement strand
CACCGACCACCGACCACCGACCACCGACCACCGACCACCGACCACCGACCACCGACCACCGGCCGCCGGCCGCCACGCCGAATTCCGAAAACCGGAAGAGCCGACGCTCAACCACCCGCGATCGGCCCGCCCCGGTCCACAAACGTCCTCACGCCGCGCTTTCGAGCGTCGGGTAATCCGTATACCCCGTTTCGCCTTCCGAATAGAACGTCGCGGAATTCGGCTGATTGAGCGGCGCATTCAGCTCGAATCGACGCGGCAGGTCCGGATTCGCGATGAAGAGCTGGCCCCACGCGACCGCGTCCGCCTGCCCGGCTTCGAGCGCCGCTTGCGCGCTTTCGAGCGTGAATTTCTCGTTCGAGATGAACGGGCCGCCGAACGCTTCCTTCAATTGCGGGCCGATGGCGTCGCCGCCGAGCGATTCGCGCGCGAACAGGAATGCGATGTTGCGTCGGCCGAGTTCGCGCGCGACGTAGCCGAACGTCGCGGCCGGGTTCGAATCGCCCATCGTGTGCGAATCGCCGCGCGGCGCGAGGTGCACGCCGACGCGCGCCGCGCCCCAGACGTCGATCGCCGCGTCGACCACCTCGAGCAAGAGGCGCGCGCGATTCTCGATCGAGCCGCCGTACGCGTCGGTGCGGCGGTTCGAGCCGTCCTGCAGGAACTGATCGAGCAGATAGCCGTTCGCGCCGTGCACCTCGACGCCGTCGAAGCCGGCCGCGCGCGCGTTCTCCGCGCCGCGGCGGAATGCGGCGACGACGCCCGGGATCTCGTCGAGCTCGATCGCGCGAGGCGTCACATAGGGCCGCTGCGGGCGCACGAGGCTCACGTGGCCGCCGGGCGCGATCGCGCTCGGCGCGACGGGCAGCGCGCCGTCGAGAAAGACCGGGTCGGATACGCGGCCGACGTGCCAGAGCTGCAGGAAGATACGGCCGCCGGCCGCATGAACGGCGTCCGTCACTTGCCGCCAGCCCTCGACCTGCTCGGGTGACCAGATGCCGGGCGTGTTCGCGTAGCCGACGCCCTGCGGCGTGACCGATGTCGCCTCGCTGATGATGAGCCCCGCGGACGCGCGCTCGGCGTAGTACCGCGCCATCAGCGCGTTGGGAACGCGCGAATCGCCGGCGCGGGCGCGAGTCAGCGGCGCCATGATGATGCGGTTCGGCAGCGTCAGGTCGCCGATGGTCAGCGGATCGAACAGAGAAGGCATGAGGGACCTCATCGAGTGTGGCTAAGCCCTTGCGGCGAACGGGCGGGTGTCAAAGGCCGCGATGCAGCGAATCGAGAAACGCTTGAATCACCGCGTCGTTGCGCTTGAAGAACGCCCATTGGCCGACGCGGGTCGACGTGACGAGCCCGGCGCGCTCGAGCGCGGCGAGATGCGCGGACACGGTCGATTGCGACAGTCCGCACAGCGCATCGATCTGGCCTGCGCAGACCCCGTGCGGAAACGGTCCTGCGTGCGAGGCCGGGAAGTGCTTGTCCGGCTCCTTGAGCCACGCGAGGATCGCGCGGCGCACGGGGCTCGCGAGCGCTTTGTGAATGGCGTCGGCGTCGAGATTCATCGGCAGGGCGGTGCAATCGTGCGGATCGTCGGTCCCCGAAGCTTAGATCGGTCAATGACGATATAAACAGCAACACTCTATTGACTAGGGGCGATTGATGTCCGCAATCGGCGCGATAGCGTCCGTGGTGCCCGCCTCGGCGGGAGGCGGGCGGACGATTGCCTGCGTTGCGCTTCCTGCAATCGCGCCCGCACCATCGCACGGCGATCCGCATCGCCGTATCGGTCGACGAACCGCTCCGACGAACCGCTCCGACGAACTGCTCCGACGAACCGCTCCGACGAACCGCTGCGCCGGCCGCGAGTTCGCTTGCCGTTCATCGAACGCGCCGAATAGCCGCGCTCCTCGAGCGATCCGCGTCGCGGCCGGCATTCGCGCGCCCGCGAGACGCGCTCAATTCCATCGCCCTTCGATGTAGATCCAGGCGCCCGAGCGTTGCTGCCAATGGCCGGGCACCCAGCGGTGGCCGGGGCGCGCCGCGATCCAGCGGCCCGGAATCCATACATACCGGCCGCCGCGCCAGCCCCAATAGCCGGTCGTCCATACATAACCGCGCGGGCGCGGCGGCGCGGGGCGGCGCTCGTGCCGAAGCGGCGGCGGCGGACGGTCCGGGCGACCATGGTACGGCGGCCTGGCGGGCTGAGGCTGCATCGGCGGGCGGTAGTCGGGCGGCCGATAGCCGGGCGGCGACTGTGGCGATTGCGGCGGCCCGGGCGGCTGCTGGGCGGTTGCGGCGGTGCCGAATCCGAGGCCGCCGGCAAGTGCGATGCCGCCGAGCGAAAGCGTGTGGAGAAATTGACGTCGATTCATGGTTGCTCCATGGAGTGAACCGGAAGCGGCGCAAGCCGAAGCGCCGCCGCAGGTTCGACCCTAACGCGTTGCAAGCAGGCTATCGTTACGAACCCTGTAACGGCTGTTACGGCGCCCAACCGTGGTGCGGACTGGTGGAGCGAACGAGATCTATCGAAAGTATGCTGGCGATAGTCTTTCGTTTTGGCGACGCCGAGTGCGCTTAAATGAGTAAAAAATACCGAATCCGCCGGTTTTACTGGAAGGCGTTTGTTGTTTATACGCAACCGTCAAGACGCTGACACAGAGGAATGATCTTGGCGAGACCGCCAAAAAGGAGGTGTCAAGAGGTCAAAAACTTGCGACAAAACAAATACTTATAAGAGGTCGGCATTTCTATTATTTCTAGTTCTGGAAAAGCTTATTTCTTTATTCGCGAATGGCGCCCCTAGGGTACACCCCTAAACTCACGGTTCCCAGAACGGGCAACCATCCGGGCGCGGCCATGCAGGAAGTTTCGCAAGCCGATATGGCGCTTCCGGGCGGTTGCAGACCGTTTATCGAAACGAGGTCGCAAGGCCTACCTTTTTTAAAAGGGAGCTCCACGCATGAACAAGACTCTGATTGTTGCAGCAGTTGCTGCATCGTTCGCCACCGTCGCACACGCGCAAAGCAGCGTCACGCTGTACGGCGTGCTCGACGCAGGCATCACGTACCAAAGCAACGTCGCGACGCCGTCGGGCTCGGGCAAGTCGCTGTGGTCGGTCGGCTCGGGCGTCGATCAAAGCCGTTTCGGTCTGCGCGGCTCGGAAGACCTGGGTGGCGGCCTGAAGGCAATCTTCACGTTGGAAAGCGGCTTCAACATCGGTAACGGCCGCTTCAACAACGGTGGCGGCATGTTCAACCGTCAAGCGTTCGTCGGCCTGTCGAGCAACTACGGCACCGTCACGCTGGGCCGTCAGTACGACGCAACCCAAGACTACCTGTCGCCGCTGTCGGCAACGGGCACCTGGGGCGGCACGTACTTCGCTCACCCGCTCAACAACGACCGCCTGAACACGAACGGCGACGTCGCGGTGAACAACACGGTCAAGTTCACGAGCGCGAACTACGCCGGCCTGCAATTCGGCGGCACGTACTCGTTCTCGAACAACTCGCAATTCGCGAACAACCGTGCATACAGCGCGGGCGCTTCGTACCAGTTCCAAGGCCTGAAGGTCGGTGCTGCGTACTCGCAAGCTAACAACGCTGGCGCGAACACCACGGGCGCAACGGATCCGTTGACCGGCTTCAACATCGGCGGCACGAACGCGGCGAACATCCAAGGCCGTTCGCGCGTGTACGGCGCTGGCGCAAGCTACGCGTACGGCCCGCTGCAAGGCGGCGTGCTGTGGACGCAATCGCGCCTCGACAACCTGGCAAACGGCACGCCGACCATCCGTGCCGACAACTACGAAGCCAACGTGAAGTACAACCTGACGCCGGCACTGGGTCTGGGCGTTGCTTACACGTACACGAACGCGAAGGCAAACGGCGAAAGCCAGCACTGGAACCAAGTTGGCGTCCAGGCCGACTACGCTCTGTCGAAGCGCACCGACGTGTATGCACAAGCTGTGTACCAACGTTCGTCGAAGAACGCGAACGCGTCGATCTACAACGGCGACCTCAGCACGCCGTTCAGCACGTCGATCAACCAAACCGCGGCAACGGTTGGTCTGCGTCACCGCTTCTAAGCTTGACGGCTGGCTTGTCCAGTCTCGAAAAGGCGCCTTCGGGCGCCTTTTTTTATGCGCGACGCCGATGCGATGCGCGTCGAGGTGAAAGAAAAAAGCGAGGGTTGCACATGCATCCTCGCTTTTCTCTTGGTGGGTCGACGTCGACGGGCGGCGCGCCCGTTCTTCGGCATTCGTGCTGTGCGGCTGGCTAGCCGGCCGTGCTTGCCCGGCTACCGTGCCGCATCCGGCGATTCGCCGCCGTTCAGTAGGTGTAATCGCCGCTCGCTTCCGGCTGGTACACGATCTCGGCGATTTTCAGCGTCGCGTCCGCGCCGCCCGGCAGCGTGACTTTCACTTTTTCGCCGCAGCGTGCGCCGAGCAGCGCCATGCCGACCGGAGAAAACACGTTCAGCCGGCCCTGTTCGAAGTTGACCGCATCCGGATAGACGATGGTCCAGGTCATGTCCTGGCCGGCCGTTTCGTCGATCAGCTTGATCTGCGAGTTCATCGTGACGACGTTTGCCCGAATCTTGTCGGGCTCGACGATATCCGCACGCTCTAGCAGCGTGTCGAGCATTTCCTGGTAGCGAGGGTTGCGTTCCGCGTGCTTTTCGAGGCGCGCGACGTCGAGTTCGGTGAGCTGATAAATCCTGTTCTTCATGACAGTCTCCAAATGATCGGCTTGGGTGGCGTGGCCAACCTGCGGGATCGCCCGGAGCCTGGCTGACGCGGCTCCGGGATGGAGGCTGCTGTCAGGTCAAGCGCCGGGCCGCGGCGAGCGGCGCTGCAAGCGTGCTTCGAAGGAGGGGAGGCGTCGCGACGGCGACCACGGCCGCGCGCGCACCGCGCGGGCGGTGCGCAAAAGTGGCGTGGAAGGTCTGCGTGCGCATGATCGAGGCAATGAAACGAAAGACGAAAGACGGGACAAACTTTACAAATATACAACAAAACGACGAACCGGACAGCAGGCGAGCGAGCCTGTGGCGTCGCTTCCCATTGTTGCCGTCGTGATGCTTTTGACTGGCTTTCGGCTGCAATACAGCCTGAAATTATTGCTATTGATGCAACGCTGTATGTTTAAACTAGGGGTTTCCCCTTGTAATGCCGGTGACTAGACTGGAATCAATCGCTTCGGACAACGGTGCCTGGAGCGACGCCAATACAACATTCCGGAGGTCCATCATGAAATCGTTCGTCTATGCAGCCGTTGCCGCGTCGATGCTCGTCGCGCCGCTCGCTTCTTTCGCGCAAGCCGACCAGCAGCAGCCGCTGACCCGCGAGCAAGTGAAGTCCGAGCTCGTCCAGCTCGAGCAGAACGGCTACAAGCCCGAATCCGGCGAGACCCAGTATCCGGCGAATGTCCAGGCTGCTTCGCAACGCATGCGCCCCGCGCAGCAAACGCTCACGCACGCCGACACGAGCGGCTATGGCGTGCAGCCGGCCGGCGCATCGGAATCCGGTAGCCGCGCGAGCATGTCGCCGACTTCGCCTTCGTTTGGCCATTCGGTCTACTTCGGCAACTGACTGGATCGGCACGTCGTACTGAATGCACCCGGCAGCGCCGAGCGCCGCCGGCAACCCTGAAGAGGTCGATTCCATAAACCGCGAGCCCGTGCGATGCGCGAGGCTCGCGAGTGCAGAGCCGAACCTCCGTCGCCGCACTTCGGCGGCTTTGCCCAGACGCGATGCGTTTGGGCATTTTTTGATAGGCGCCGTGGCGCGTGTCTACTGCGGGTGCACGGCAGCCGGAATTCCGTGGATGTAATGCTCCAGCTGATCGATCGTAAACTGCTGATCGGCGATCACGTTTTTCACAAGGTCGCCGATCGACACGAGCCCGATGAGCCTGCCGTCGTCGAGCACGGGCAAGTGGCGCATCCGGTGTTCCGTCATCAGCGCCATGCACTCGTCGCTCGTCTGCGTCGGTTCGACGTAGCGCACCTTCGACGTCATGATTTCCTCGACGCGCGTCGCCTTCGACGAACGGTCGAGGAGCACCACCTTGCGCGCGTAGTCGCGCTCCGTCACGATGCCGGCAATGTCCGCGCCGTCCATCACGAGCAGCGCGCCGATGCTCTTTTCGGCCATCAGCTTGATCGCGTTGTAGACGGAATCGGACTTCTCGATCGTGTGAATCGTGCGTCCCGAATCAGGCTTGGACCTGAGAATCTGTGCGACGGTGAGGCTCATACGCTGTCTCCCTTGGCTGGGCGATTCACGGAAGGCGGCGCGCGGCCGCCGCGTCGGGTGAAGAATCCAGTATAGATCGGCGTCCGCGGGCGGGTGCGTCCAGTTCGCAGATTAGCGGTAAACTCCGTCCACTCGCCATCCAGAACATTCCTTAATTCTTTCGTTTGATGCATTCCATGAAGTCTTCGCATCCTGAATCGCCGCAGCCCGACGACGGCGCCGTGCCCGAGTGCGTGACGCTCGTCGCCACGGCAACGCTTCCCACCCGCTACGGCACCTTCACGTCGTATGCGTTTCGCGTCGCGGGCGGCGATGCCGAGCACCTCGCGCTGGTGATGGGCGATGTCGCCGAGCAGCCGTCGGTGCTGACGCGGCTTCATTCCGAATGCCTGACGGGCGACGTGTTCGGCTCGTATCGATGCGATTGCGGCGAGCAACTCGATCTCGCCTTGCGCTACATCGCGGCCGAGGGGCGCGGCGTGCTGCTGTATCTACGCGGACACGAAGGCCGCGGGATCGGCCTGAGCAACAAGATCCGCGCGTATGCGCTGCAGGAGCAGGGGCGCGACACCGTCGAGGCGAACCTCGACCTCGGCCTGCCGGACGATGCGCGCGAGTATGATTCCGCCGCCGCGATCTTGCGGATACTGAAGGTCACGTCGGTCCGACTGATGAGCAACAACCCGAAGAAGTTCGACACGCTCGTGCGGCACGGCATCCCGGTCTGCGAGCGTGTCGCGCTCGCGGTGCCGGTGCGCGAGGAGAACGAGCGCTATATCCGGACGAAGCAGCTCAAGTTCGGCCACTATTATTTCGACGAAAACGAGTAGAGTGCGTTGCGCGGCGCGGCTTGCGCGCGCCGAAGCGCTGCTCGGCAATCGGTAGATCGAAGCGGCGGCGCATCTCGGCCGCGATCCACTCGCATGCCTGCCGCGCGCAATCGGTGAGCATTCTACGGTCCGCGTGGCCGTCGATGTCGTAGACGAAGCGCACGTCGACCTCGTCGCCCGTCAGGTGCCGCTCGAGCTCGTTCAGGTGCAGCCGCGGCGACAGGCCTTGCGCGAGCGCGCGTAATTCGTCGAAGTGGTATTCGAGCCAATCGGCGAAAAAGAGGGCGTCGCCGCGGTCCGCGAGCCGGAACGCCGCGCTGCGCGTCACGCGCATGCCGGCCCCGGCCGCTTGCGAGCCGCACGGTTCGTCGCGCGTCGACGCGTCGCGCTGGCGCGACGCCGCCGGCGCGTTGGCCGCCGACGGCGCTTGGCCGCCCGGTGCGCGTTGCGCGAGCGGCGCCCGCGCATGCCGGCAACGCGTGCGCAGCGCATGCCAGAGGAGCGCGTCGCCGTTCGCGGCCGACGGCTGCATCGTCAGGTCGTGCGCGCCGTCGTCGCACGAGTCGACTTCGCGGATCACGAGGCGCAGCGTGCAGAGCGGCTCGTCGTCGAGATACAGCGTCGCGGAGCGGGGCAGTCCGCAGACGGGCGGCATCGCGCCGCGCGCGCGAAAGACGAGCCCCTGCCTGCCGAGCCGCACGAGCGGCAGGCGCCCGGCGAACGACGGGAAGGCGACGGCGATGCGGGTTTCGCCGGCATCGAACGTGGGCAGCATCGCGCGAAATACCGATGAATGGTCCACGGTGTATATATCTCCTTGAATGGCGAACGGCACGGTTCCGAGGGCCGACAATCGCGCGCTCAGGCCGCTTCGGCGCGCGGCGCGCACAGCAGCGGATCGAGGCCGAGTGCGGCGAGCGTCTGTGCATCGAGATCGATCCAGCACGCGACCACCATGCGCCCGTCGATCTGTTGCGCGGGCCCGGCCCGGTGCGCGTGCACGCCGATCCGGCGAAACAGCCGCTCCATGCTGAGGAAGGTCACGCCGATCAACTGCTTCGCGCCGCGCCGCACCGCGCACTCGACGACGGCGGCGAGCATCGGCCGCACTGCCCACGCCGGATTGCCGCTTCCGGCCGGATCTTCCGCGTTCGCGGCGAAGCGCGACAGCTCCCAGACGGCCGCGGCCTGCGGCAGCGGCATGTCGTTCGCGACGAGGCTCGGGAACAGTTCCTGCAGAAGATACGGGCGGGTGGTCGGCAGCAGCCGCGCGCAACCGCAAATTTCGCCGTCGTCGTCGCGGGCGAACACGTAGACGGTGTCGTCACGGTCGTACTGGTCCCGCTCGAACCCTTCGCTTGCCGACGGTAGCTTCCAGCCGAGCTGCTCGACGAAAACGCGGTGCCGATAAAGGCCCAGATCAGCCGCCAAGTCGCTCGGCAGGCGCCCGTCGCCATGAACGAAAGTTCGCATGGTGTCGTCCTCGTGCGTGTACTTTGGAATGGGCGCATTACATCGCGCGCTCCGAGGACAAGTAACTGTTAACCCTTACAGGGTCGGGATGGCGAGGCGGGTGGGGGAGCTTTGGCGGATTTCGTCAGTGCCGGGTTGCAAAGATTGGATAATTTGCTTGTCAATCCGCAACGTTCGAGGAAAATTGGACAATATGCACTAATTGCACCAATGCGCATCATTGCAGAGTGGGGCCCGCGTGCGAAAAATCGCCGCGACGAAACATCGCGGCGGCGACTGCGGACGGCCAGTTCAACTGGGCGAGCCGGCGTGACAGCGCGGCCGACGTCGGGTCCATCCCGATGTCGAGACCGTTGCCGTCCACGCCCATCACGTTGCTGCGCACGTCGCCCCATGCTATGACGAATGCGCCCGTGGAGCCGTCGACGTACCAGTCCCAGCCGACGGTGACGTGCGCGGCGCACGTGCTCGACGGCCGCTCCCATTCGGTGTAGCCGGCGAGACGGGCGTCGATTTCGCTCGCGCGCAGCTCGACGAGCAATCCGGAATCGATTCCGGACGACACGTGCACGAGCTGCAGCTCCGCGAGCGCGTGCACGGGAAGGCGCACGTAGCCGTCGGTGGATGGGCCGCAAAAGCGGTGGAGCAATGGTGAATTCATGCCGCGGAATGTATCAGTCCGCGCGCGTGCTGAAACCTAGCAAGTATGACAGCGTGAAGCTGCTGGAGAACGAATGGAACTGCGCTGGCAAGATGCCTATCTTCAATTTAGCGCCGCGGAAAACGAGCAGCAGCTCTTTCAACAGATCGCCGCGTACTCGAAGCGGCTCGGCTTCGAATATTGCTGCTATGGCATACGCGTGCCGCTGCCGATCTCGAAGCCGGCGGTGGCGATCTTCGACACCTATCCGAACGGCTGGATGGAGCGCTATCAGGAGATGAACTACCTGGAGGTCGATCCGACCGTGCGCGACGGCGCGCTCTGCTCGAACATGATCGTCTGGCCCGAGGCGAGCAGCGTCGACGAGACGACGCTATGGCGCGACGCGCGCGATCACGGGCTGGCCGTCGGCGTCGCGCAGTCGAGCTGGGCGCCGCGCGGGGTGTTCGGGCTCCTGACGATCGCGCGGCACACGGATCGCTTGACGCCCGCCGAGATCAATCAGTTGACGCTGCAGGCGAACTGGCTCGCGAACATGTCGCACTCGCTGATGAGCCGCTTCCTCGTGCCGAAGCTCGCGCCCGAATCGGGCGTGTCGCTCACGCATCGCGAGCGCGAAGTGCTGTGCTGGACGGGCGAGGGCAAGACGGCGTGCGAGATCGGCCAGATCCTCAACATCTCCGAGCGCACCGTGAACTTCCACGTGAACAACATCCTCGACAAGCTCGGCGCGACGAACAAGGTGCAGGCCGTCGTGAAGGCGATCGCGATGGGGCTCATCGAGGCGCCGTGAGCGGCGCGGGCGCGCCCGCGTCACTCCATCATCGGCTCGGCCTCCTTCGCCGTCCAGCTCACGCTCGAGATGCTCTTTTCCATGCTCATGCGGCTCGCGATCTGCTCGAGCTTCTGCTGATCCTTCGGGTGCAGCTTGAGCGTCGCCGTCACCTTGATGCGCTCGGGCGCGTCGGGCTCGCGCGGCACGTCCTCGCTCGTCAGGCTCTGGAACGACAGCGGCTTCGCATACATCGAATTCGACAGCAGCGTCCGGATGTGCACTTCGTCCGACGCGAGGCAGATCACGATGATCTGATATTCGCGCACGAGATCGGCGTTCGAGACGGGCGTCGCGTTGATCGCCTGGCTCACGCCGCGCAGCAGCGTGTTCGTCAGCAGTACGACGCCCGTGCCCGCGAGCGCGGGCATGTAGTGGCCGGCGCCGGACAGCACGCCGACCGCGGCCGAGCACCAGAGGGTCGCCGCGGTGTTGATGCCCTGGATCGAGCCTTTGTCGCGCATGATGACGCCGCCGCCGAGAAAGCCGACGCCGGACACGACGTAAGCGGCGATCTGCGTGACGCCGGGAATCCCGTTGCCCGTCAGCACGCCGAGCGTGACGAAGAGGCACGCGCCGCTCGCGACGAGCGTGATCGTGCGCAGGCCGGCCGTGCGCTGGCGGATTTGCCGCTCGAGGCCGATGGCGACCCCGCAGGCGAATGCGGTGAAGAGGCGAAGTGCGAATTCGAAAGTCATTGGTGTTCTGCCATGCCGAGTGCGCGGCGCGCGACGGAGCGCGGCGGCGCGAGCGTCCCGAGCGGGCGCGCATGCATCGTGCGCCGCACGCCACTTTAGCGCGCGAATCGATGCGTTTGTGTGAATCGGGAAATCGCACGCGTTCCGATGAACGCGCGCGGCGGCGACTGGGCCGGCAGGCGGGCGTTCAGGCGAAGCGGCGTGCGGACGTTGCGCTGCTACTGTCCACGACGGTTCCTGAAAGGATGGATGGCCGGCATTCTAGGCGGGACCCGTCGCGCGAGTCAACCCGCAAGAGCGGCTGCGCGGGCGCTCGGGTGGGCGACGTCCGGCGACATTCCGTGACGGCCGCGGCGATGCGCGAACGCGGGCGGGGCGCAGACGTTGCGGAGTGGATATCGTCGGGATTCCGCATGAATCGATCCGGCAGGCGACGGCGAGCGTGGGCGTTTGCCTCGACATTCGTCTCTTCTATGGTCCGTCGAATCGCGTTCTGCCTTCGGCATTCGGCCTTCGGCCTTCGGCCTTCGGCATTCGGCATTCGGCATTCGGCATTCGGCATTCGGCATTCGGCATTCGGCATTCGGCATTCGGCATCGACGGCGCGCACGCTTAGTTCCCGTCGTCGCGCACGAGACGCAATCGCGTGATTTCCGACGGCGCGCCGAGCCGCTTCGGCGGCCCCCAGTAGCCGGTGCCGCGGCTCGTATAGACCCACAGCCCGCCGAGCCGCGCGAGCCCCGCGGTAAACGGCTGCTGGAGGCGCACGAAGAAATTCCACGGGAAGAACTGGCCGCCGTGCGTGTGGCCCGACAATTGCAGCGTGAAGCCCGCATCGGCCGCCGCGGTCGCGCTGCGCGGCTGGTGCGCGAGCAGCACGCGGATGCGCACGTCGACGGGCGCGCCCGCGAGCGCCGCGTCCGGATCGCTGCGATGCGCGGGATCGAAGTGGCCCGCCGAGTAGTCGGTGACGCCCGCGATCACGAGCCTGCCGTCGCCGTGGTCGAGCGTGCGGTGCTCGTTGAGGAGCACGTCGAGGCCGATGCGACGGAACTCGGCGATCCATTCGTCGGCGCCCGAGTAGTACTCGTGATTGCCCGTCACGACGTACGCGCCGTGCCGCGCGCGCAGCCCGCCGAGCGGCGCCGCGTGGCCCGCGAGCTGCGCGACCGTGCCGTCGACGACGTCGCCCGTCACCGCGACGAGGTCCGGCTCGAGCCGGTTGACCGCGTCGACGATCGCCTCGACGTAGCCGCGCTTGATCGTCGGGCCGACGTGGATGTCGGTGATCTGCACGATCGTGAAGCCGTCGAGCGCGGCGGGCAGGTCGTCGATCGGCACGTCGACGTCGACGACGCGCGCGCGGCGTCGCGCATTGACGAAGCCGACGACGCTGACCGCGAGCGCCGCGAGCGGCACGCCTGCCGCCGTCTGCGTGCGCCAGTGCGCGAGCGACACCGCGCCGGGCGCGAGCGCGTCGATGGTGACGAGCGACGCGAGCAGCACGTCTCGCGCAAGCGTGAGCACGAGCAGCGACGAGAAGAAGCCCATCGCGACGAGCCCGACCCATGCGATGCGATCGCCGAGCGGCTGCCGCTCGAACACGCGCGAGAGCATCCCGAGCGGAATCAGGAAGCACGACGCGACGAGCCACAGCGCGCCCGCGTAGCGGGCGGCGGGCGACGCGAGGTCGGGAAGGAGGCGAAAGCCGACGTACACGTGCAGCAGCACGCCGATGATCGTGAGGCGCAGCAGAAACGATGAAACGCGTCGCATGGGCGGGAACGGGAGGAACTGGGGAGAAGGCGGCGCGCGCACGCGCCGCCCGTTGCACGATTATGCGATGCGCGCGATTTCGTCGAACGAGAAGCGGGGGCTGCGCGGGAACAGGCCGGCGGGGTCGCCGTAGCCGAGGTTCACGAGGAAGTTCGATTTGATCGACGTGCCGGCGAAGAACGCGGCGTCGACGGCCGCCTGATCGAAGCCGGACATCGGGCCCGCGTCGAGGCCGAGCGCGCGCGCGGCGACGATCAGGTACGCGCCTTGCAACGACGAATTGCGGAACGCCGTGGCTTCGATCAGCGCGTCGTTGCCCGCGAACCAGCTGCGCGCGTCCGCGTGCGGAAAGAGTTTCGGCAGATGATCGTAGAACGCGAGATCCATCCCGACGATCACCGTGACGGGCGCGGCCATCGTCTTCGCGCGATTGCCCTCGGACAGCGCGGGCTCGAGCTTCGCCTTCGCTTGCGGCGACTTCACGAACACGAAGCGCGCGGGGCTCGAGTTCGCCGACGTCGGGCCGTATTTGACGAGGTCGATCAACTGGTGGAGCAGCGCGTCGTCGACGGGCCTCGGCTGCCACGCGTTGTGCGTGCGCGCGGTGCGGAAAATTTGATCGAGGGCGGAATCGGAAAGAGTCATGTCGAGATCCGGATGAGCGCGCAAACGGCTTTGCGTTTGCGCGGCTAGAATTTGAACAGGGCGGCGCGGCGCCGCACGATGCGATGCGCGCCATTCCGCGATGATAGCCGGATGCGGAGATTTTGACCGACGATGTTCGATTTGTTCGACGACCTGCCGAAACCCGATGTGGACTGGCATCCGGACTGGCTCGCGCCCGCCGACGCAGACCGTTTCCATGCGCGCCTCGTCGACGAGGTCGCGTGGCGGCAGGACACGATGCGCACGCCGCGCGGCCTGCTGCCGCTGCCGCGCCTGACCGCGTGGCAGGGCGAACCGCAGGCGATCTACGTGTACTCGGGCATCCGCAACGAACCGGCGCCCTGGACGCCCGCCGTGCTCGAGCTGAAGCGGATGGTCGAGGCGGCGAGCCGCGCGCGCTTCAACAGCGTGCTTTTGAACCGCTATCGCAACGGTTTCGACAGCATGGGCTGGCACGCGGACGACGAACCGGAGCTCGGCGCCGAGCCGGTGATCGCGTCGCTGAGCCTCGGCGCGACGCGCATTTTCGATTTGCGGCACAACGGGACGGGCGTCGCGCATGCATATCGTCTGACGAACGGCAGCCTGCTCGTGATGCGCGGGCGTACCCAGCAGGAATGGCGGCACCGCGTGCCGAAGGAGCCCGCCGTGCAGGGCGAGCGGATCAACCTGACGTTTCGCTGGGTGAGCGCGCCGCCCGCCGCCGCGCGGCGCGTCCGGCCGCTGGCGGGCGGATGACGGCGGGCGCTGCCCGCGCGTCAAAACCGGGCAGCCTTCGCGTTATGATTCGGTTTCTTTCCGTCCACTGCAGCCGACATGGCCAAAACCACCACGACAGCCGCGGCGAAGCGTGCCGCCGACGCCGCAACGGGCAATCCGCGCCATGCCACGGCCGCTGCGGCCGCAGCGCCTGACGCGGCCGACGACGAAGCCGCGGGCGGCGCGTCGTCCTATCTCGTTCCGGGGCTCGAACGCGGGCTGCGCATCCTGGCCGAGTTTTCCGCGCGCGAGCCGGTGCTGAGCGCGCCGGAGCTGTCGAAGCGAATCGGCATTCCGCGCACGACGACGTTCCGTCTGCTGCAGACGCTCGAGGCGCTCGGCTTCATCGAGCGCGCGAACGGCGACCGTCATTTTCGGCTCGGCGTCGGCGTGCTGCGACTCGGCTTCGAATATCTGAACTCGCTCGAACTGACCGACCTCGGCACGCCGGTGCTCGAGCGCCTGCGCGATGCGACCGGCCTGTCGGCGCATCTGCTGATCCGCGACCGGCGCGACGTCGTGTTCGTCGCGAAGGCGCAGAGCAACGCGCCGATGTTCGGCTCGGTGAAGGTGCACGTCGGCACGCGGCTGCCCGCGCACGCGACCGTGCACGGCCATGTGCTGATGGGCGACCTGACGCGCGACGCGATGCGCCAGCTCTATCCGGAAAAGCGGCTCGAAGCGTTCACAGAGCATACGCCCGCGACCGTCGACGAGCTTTACGAGCGCGTGCGCCATTACGCGCGCCTCGGTTATGCGGTAAGCGAGGGCGCGTTCGAGAGCGGAATCTCGGCGGTGACGGCGCCCGTGCGCGATCACTCGGGCTCGATCGTCGCCGCGATCACGGCGACGGTGCCGCGCTCGGAGATCGGCTCGGCCGATGAAAAGGAGCGGCTCGTCGAAGTGGTGTGCGGCGCGGCCGTCGATCTGTCGCAGCGCCTGAACTATCGGCCGCTCGACAGCGATCCGACCGTCGCGCACGCGCGGCACAAGGTCGCGTTGTTCTGATCGCTTCGTTCGTCTCGGGCGGCGCGGGGCGCGTGGGATGTGCGGGCAGCGCGGGCGGCGCACGATGCGGCGCGAGGCGAATCGGGCTGCGGCGGTGGCGGTTCGAACTGGCTGATCGGTCTTTGAGGTTCTTCTCGACGACGCTTCAAAAGACAAAGCCCTCGCACGAAGCGAGGGCTTTTTTGCATCCGCGCGCTGCCGCTGCGGCGTGCTGGGCCGCCGCGGCGAAGCCGCGTTGCGCGCCGCCCGCCCGTCACGCGACGGGTGCTCGGCGCGCCCGCGCGGCGTCACGCCGCGATCGGAGCAACGTCAGAACGAGTGATGAATCCCCGCCAGAAGGATCACCTGGTTCGCCGTGCTCGACACGCCCGCCGTGAAGAACGCCGCCTTCGCATTGCCGCTCGCGTGCTCGTAGAGCACGTTCGCATAGAGCTGGGTGCGCTTGGACAGCGAATACGTATCGCCGAGCTCGAACTGCGTCCAGCGGCGGCCGGCGAGCGTCGATGTCGCCGCGCCGCCCGCAATCACGTTGAACGGCGACGTCTGATAGTTCGCGCCGGTGTCGTAGCTCTGGAACGTGTCCGAGTGGCCGTTCGCCTGCAGCTTCACGCGCGTGTAGAGGCCGTGCACGAGCAGCGGCCCGAACTGGTACGACAGCCCCGCGCCCATGTTCTCGGCCTTCTTTGCGACGTAATTCGCGACGGGCATGCCCTGGAACGTGCCGCCCGGCCCGGCGATGCCGCCGACGGTCGCCATCGAGAACGCCTGGTCGTGCTCGTTCGAATAGACTGCGGCCGCCTTGAACGGGCCGTTCGCGTAGTTGACGCCGAAGCTCATTGTCCGGCCGGTCGAGAAGTTCGTCGTGTTGCCGAAGCCGAGCATCGCGCCCGCGGTGAAGCCCGCGTAGGTGGGCGACCGGTACTTGACCGAGTTGTTGAACGGCACCGTGCTCGTGTCCGCGAGCTGGTCGAGGTTGCCCGGATGGAACGCGTACCAGCTCTGCGCGAGGAACGCGGTCGACAGCGGGTCGAGCCAGTCGAAGTTGAACGGCGTCTGATGGCCGAGCGTCAGCGTGCCGAGCTTGTCCGAATTCAGGCCGACGAACGCCTGGCGGTTCCACATCGTGCCCGCCGCCGCCATCTGGCCGCTGTTCGTATAGAAGCCGTTTTCGAGCTGGAAAATCGCCTTCAGGCCGCCGCCCAGATCCTCGACGCCTTTCAGGCCCCATCGGTCGGGCTGCGTGTTGCCCTGAATCATCGACCACTTCGCGCCGCCGCCGGCGTTGTTCACGTACGCGACGCCGGCGTCGAGGCTGCCATACAGCGTGACGCTGCTCTGCGCCCACGCGCCGGCGGCGACGCCCGCCCCGAGTAATGCTGCTACCGCATGCTTGACCATCTGATCTCCTGACCTTCGCTTCGAATGACGCGGGCGGTGGCCGCGCGCGAAAGAGTCGGCCACGCGCGTTCCCACGGCTGAGTATTTGGCCTTCTTGTGTTCCATATATGGAACTTTGTGCCTTTGGTGGAATGGAGTATAGGGGCGGAAATTGACAGGAACAAAATAAATTTTCGAATCGGAACGGCGCGCGCGATTCGTCCGACGACTCGCCCGTAACATCATGAAAAATCGAGGGAAAACCCGAAATTCCCATCTCGTGCCCGGCTGGCCTGGGTTGCGGCGCATCGCACGGAATCCACACCTCGGTGTTTTCCCTAGGAGCCGCAGCTTTTTATTTTGATCTTCGAGACGCACTCCTATAATCACCATCCATAAACTGATGTTCCGCATGTGGAACAAACGGACAGGCCGACTTGAAGGAAGGGTGTGAGATGTCTGAACAATGGGTTTGCGCCGGACACGCCGGCGCGTTGTCCGAGGATTCGCCGATCGAGTTCAAGCGCACCGACGGCGTCGAGATCGGGATCTATCGCGTCGGCGACGAGGTGTACGCGCTCGAGAACGTCTGCCCGCACGCGTATGCGCTTCTTACGCAAGGCTTCGTCGACGAAGGCACGGTCGAGTGCCCGCTGCACGAGGCCGTGTTCGACATCAAGTCCGGCCAGTGCCTGAAGGGGCCGGGCGGCCGCGCGCTGAAGACATACGCGGTGCGGCTCGCCGGCGAAGAAATCCAGATCAAGGTGGAATGACATGAACGAGACGACCGTGAACTTCAACCCGTTCCTCATGCCGTGGCGCGCGCCGCAGCCGAACAACGTCGCGGGCAAGGGGCAGATCGAGACCCCCGGGCAAATGCCGAATCTCGTGTGGCAGACGCGCAAGGCCGAGCCGACGCAGTACGAGAACGATCTGGGCGACGCGCTCGAGCGCGTGTTCGAAGGCGGCGCGACCGAGCTGGCGGACGTCGTCGCGGGCCTGAACCGCATCGGCTTTCGCGCGCCCGACGGCGCCGAGTGGACCGCCGAGCGCTTCTGCGCGGAACTCGCCGCGCTCGCCGAATGACGCAGCCGCCCTCAAACGCTTCCGGAGCAAACAGATGACGTCTTCCGCCCAAACGAACGCCGGCGCCGATCCGATCCGCGAGTATCTCGACCGCGGCATCCGTAACTACTGGTACCCCGTCGCGCCGAGCTGGCAAGTGTCGAGCGCGCCCGTCGGCATTACTCGGTTATCCGAACAGATCGTGCTGTGGCGCGATCAGCAGGGCAAGGTGCAGGCGCTCGAGGATCGTTGCCCGCACCGCGGCGCGAGGCTGTCGCTCGGCTGGAACCTCGGCGATCGCGTCGCGTGCTGGTATCACGGCGTCGAAGTGAACGGCGGCGGCACCGTGACGAAGGTGCCGGCCGTGTCGAACTGTCCGCTCGAAGGGCAGGCATGCGTGAAATCGTATCCGGTCGAGGAGCGCGCGGGCGCGATCTTCCTGTGGTTTGGCGACGACGCGCATCGCGAGCCCGCGCCGCTCGTGCTGCCCGACGAGCTCGTCGGGCCCGAGTATGCGCAGTTCGTGTGCGTGTCGAACTGGACCTGCAATTACCAGTACGCGATCGACAACGTGATGGACCCGATGCACGGCGCGTACTTGCACGCGACGTCGCATTCGATGGCTGAAGGCGACAAGCAGGCCGACATGCGCGTGCGCAAGACCGAGACCGGCCTGATGTTCGAGAAGGTCAACCAGCGTGACGTGAACTTCGACTGGGTCGAGCTCGGCGAGACGGGCTGCATCTGGCTGCGCCTCGCGATTCCGTACCAGCGCAAGTTCGGCCCGGGCGGCAGCTTCGGGATCGTCGGCTTCGCGACGCCGATCGACGACGACCACTGCCAGGTCTATTTCTGGCGCACCCGCAAGGTCGATGGCTGGCAGCGCGACGTGTGGCGCTTCCTGTATCGCAATCGCCTCGAAGGGCTGCACTGGGCGGTGCTTGAACAGGACCGCTACGTGCTCGAGAGCATGGCGCCGAACGCGCGCGATCACGAATACCTGTATCAGCACGACGTCGGCATCACGCGCGCGCGGCGGATGCTGCGCCAGCGCGCGCAGGAGCATCTCGCGGCGCTCGACGCGCATCGCGCGGCCCAGGCCGAAGCGGCGGAGCGCGCATGAGCGCGCCCGTGCAAGCGGTCGCGCTCGCCGGCCGCCGCGTGCTCGTCACGGGCGGCGCGCGCGGGCTCGGCGCGGCGTTCGTCGAGGCGCTCGTCGCGGCGGGCGCGAAGGTCGCATTCGGTGACGTGCTCGACGTGGAAGGGCGCGCGCTCGAGCAGCGTTTGCGCGGCGCGGGCCACGACGCGCGCTTCATTGCGCTCGATCTGGCGGACCCGGCGAGCGTCGCCGCGTTCGTCGACGAAGGCGCGCACGTGCTCGGCGGCGTCGACGGCCTCGTCAACAACGCGGCGATCACGAACTCGGGCGGCAAGCTCGCGGCCGAGCTTTCGATCGACACGTGGGACGCGGTGATGAATGTCAACGCGCGCGGTGTCTGGCTCGCGTGCAACGCGGTGCTGCCGCATCTCGCGCGCTCGGGGCGCGGCGCGATCGTGAATCTCGCGTCCGATACCGCGTTGTGGGGCGCGCCGAAACTGCTTGCGTACGTCGCGAGCAAGGGCGCGGTGATCGCGATGACGCATGCGCTCGCACGGGAGTTCGGCGAGCACGGCGTGACGGTCAACGCGATCGCGCCGGGCCTGACCGAAGTCGAGGCGACGGCCTACGTACCCGCCGAGCGCCACCAGTATTACCTGCAGGGCCGCGCGCTGCCGCGCGCGCAGGCGCCGGCCGACGTGACGGGGCCGGTGCTGTTCCTTCTGTCCGACGCCGCGCGCTTCGTGACGGGCCAGCTGCTGCCCGTGAACGGCGGCTTTGTGATGCATTGACCGATTGTTAGAACTCTTGAAGGAGATGACGATGGCGGACGCCGATATCGAGCGTAAATCGTGGGACCAGCCGGCGAGCGCGAGCTTCGCCGAGTGGATGGACGGGCGCGTCGCGCGCTTCGCGACGCGCCGCTACGACTGGGACGCGCTGAAGTTCCAGGCCGATTTCGATCCGAAGTACCGCCGCGCGCAGATGCGTTACGTGGGCACGGGCGGCACGGGCGTCGCGAAGGATACGAACACGGTGCCGGCGGGCGGCTTCACGTTTTCGACGATGGTGATTCCGGCCGGCAACGTCGGCCCGAGCCACATCCACGTCGACGTCGAGGAAATTTTCTTCGTGCTGCGCGGCAAGATGAAGGTGATCTGCGAGCGCGACGGCGAGATCTGGGAAGCCGTGCTCGGCGAGCGCGATCTGATCTCGGTGCCGCCGGGCGTCTATCGGACCGAAATCAACGTCGGCGAGGAGGACGCGCTGATGTGCGTGATGCTCGGCTCGCCGAAGCCGATCACGCCGACGTATCCGCCGGATTCGCCGCTTGCGAAGATCAAGCGCTGAGGCACGGACGACGACGATGAGCGCAATTTCCAGGCCGGCTGGCGACGCCAGCGCGAAACCGTTCGCGGAGCTGCTCGGCTGCTTTGCCGAGCGCCGCGCGGACGCGGGCGCCGCGGGCACGATCGGCTACCGCGAGGCGGGCGACGCGCACGGCGAGCGCTGTCCCGTCGTGTTGCTGCACGGGATCGGATCGGGCGCGGCGTCGTGGGTGCGTCAACTCGATGCGCTCGGCGCGACGCGCCGCGTGCTCGCGTGGGATGCGCCCGGCTATGGTGCTTCGTCGCGCGTCGCGGCCGATTCGCCCGTCGCGGCCGATTACGCGGCGGCGCTCGGCGCATGGCTCGATGCGTTGCGGATCGGGCGCTGCGTGCTTGTCGGCCATTCGCTCGGCGCGATCGTCGCGGGCGCGTTCGCGCGGCGCGCGGGCGAGCGTCTGTCAGGATTGCTGCTGATTTCACCCGCGGGCGGCTACGGCAGCGCGCCCGCCGACGTGCGCGCCGAGCGGCGCGACAGCCGGCTCGCGCTGCTCGCGGCGCTCGGCCCGCAAGGGCTCGCCGACGAGCGCAGCGCGAACATGCTGTCCGCGTACGCGAGCGACGCGGCGCGCGCGTGGGTGCGCTGGAACATGGCGCGCATCGTGCCCGCGGGCTATGCGCAGGCGACGCACCTGCTCGCGAACGCGGACCTCGCGTCCGATCTTTCGCATTATCACGGCCGCATCGCGGTCGCGGCCGGCGCGAACGACGCGATCACGCCGCCCGCCGCATGCGAGCGGATCGCACAGGCGGCGGGCGTCGGGTTGCAGGTGATTCCGCGCGTGGGCCACGCGGGCTATGTCGAAGCGCCCGATGCGTACAGCGCGTTGATCGACGCATTTTGCCGTCAATGCGACGGATCGCGAGGTGCGCCATGAGCGAGCCGCTGCTGAAAGACGCCGACGACGCGAAGAATGATTCGAACTACGTAGTACCTGGGCTCGAGCGCGGGCTGCGGATTCTCGCCGAATTCTCGCCGCGCGAGCCGGTGCTCGGTGCGCCCGAGCTGTCGAAGCGGCTCGGCATCCCGCGCACGACGGTGTTCCGCTTGCTGCAGACGCTCGAATCGCTCGGCTTTCTCGAGCGCGCGGACAAGGATCGCAACTATCGCCTCGGGGTTGCGGTGCTGCGCCTCGGCTTCGAGTATCTGAGCTCGCTCGAGCTGACCGATCTCGGCTTGCCGGTGATCGAAGGGCTGCGCGACGCGACGGGCTTCACGACGCACATCGTGATCCGCGACGGCCGCGACGTCGTGTTCGTCGCGAAGGCGCAGAACGCGGGGCATGCGTTCGGCTCGGTGCGGGTGAACGTCGGCACGCGCCTGCCCGCGCATGCGACGACGCACGGTCACGTGCTGATGGGCGACCTGTCGCTCGCCGAGTTGCGCGCGCTGTACCCCGAACGGGAGCTCGAGCGCGTGACGAAGGCGACGCCGGAAACCCTCGACGCGCTCTTCGACGTGATTCGCGACGACGCGCGCCGCGGCTACGGGATCGGCAATTCGGCGTTCGAGCGCGACATCTCGGTCGTCACCGCGCCCGTGCGCAACGACGCGAGGAAGATCGTCGCGGTCGTCACGGTGACGGTGCCGAGGCCCGAGATCGACGCATCGCTCGTCGCCGACGGGCTGATCGACAAGGTGCTGCGCGCGGCGGCGGAGTTGTCGCGGCGGCTCAACTACCGTTCCGACGACGAAAACACCTAT
The DNA here is from genome assembly GCF_001526245.1 of Burkholderia sp. MSMB1498. Classification (NCBI taxonomy): domain Bacteria; kingdom Pseudomonadati; phylum Pseudomonadota; class Betaproteobacteria; order Burkholderiales; family Burkholderiaceae; genus Burkholderia; species Burkholderia sp. MSMB1498. Next base: position 134,320 of record NZ_LOYJ01000033.1, on the reverse strand, counting down.
TTGAAGGCTTTGGGATTGCGATGATCCAGATCGATTTGAGCGGGCAGGTGGCGGTGGTGACGGGCGGCTCGTCCGGCATCGGCTACGCGAGCGCCGAGCTGTTTCTGCGCGCGGGCGCGTCGGTCGCGATATGCGGCCGCAGCGACGAGCGGCTCGCGAGCGCGCATGCGCGGCTCGTGCAGCAATTCCCGCGCGAGCGCGTGCTCGCCGCGCGCTGCGACGTGCTCGACGAGGCCGACGTGAACGCATTCGAGCAGGCCGTCGCCGAGCGCTTCGGCGGCGCCGACATGCTCGTCAACAACGCGGGCCAGGGCCGCGTGTCGACGTTCGCGGACACGACGGACGACGCATGGCGCGACGAGCTCGAACTGAAGTACTTCAGCATCATCCGCCCGACGCGCGCGTTCCTGCCGCTGCTGCGCGCATCGGCCGCGCCGACGATCACCTGCGTGAATTCGCTGCTCGCGCTGCAGCCGGAGCCGCATATGGTCGCGACGTCGTCGGCGCGCGCGGGCGTGCTGAGCCTCGTGAAGTCGCTCGCGACCGAACTCGCGCCCGAGCGCATCCGCGTCAACTCGATCCTGATCGGCATCGTCGAATCGGGGCAGTGGCGGCGGCGCCACGAGGCGCAGGCGCGGCCGGGCGAATCGTGGGAAGCGTGGACGGCCGCGCTCGCCGCGAAGAAGAACATTCCGCTTGCGCGTTTCGGCCGGCCCGACGAGGCCGCCTGGGCGCTCTTTTATCTCGCAACGAATCTGTCGTCGTACACGACGGGCAGCCATATCGACGTATCAGGAGGCTTTGCACGCCATGTCTAACAAAACCACGACCACGGTGGGCGAGCTGATCGCCGCCTTCCTCGAACAATGCGGCGTGAAGACCGCCTTCGGCGTGATCTCGATTCACAACATGCCGATCCTCGACGCGATCCATACGCGCGGCAAGATCCGCTACGTCGGCGCGCGCGGCGAAGCCGGCGCCGTCAACATGGCGGACGGCCTCGCGCGCGTGTCGGGCGGCCTCGGCGTCGCGTTCACGAGCACGGGCACCGCCGCCGGCAACGCGGCGGGCGCGATGGTCGAAGCGCTGACGGCGGGCACCGCGCTCTTGCATATCACCGGGCAGATCGAGACGCCTTACCTCGATCAGGATCTCGCGTACATCCACGAAGCGCCGGATCAATTGTCGATGCTCAACGCGATCTCGAAGGCCGCGTATCGCGTGCGCACGGTCGAGACCGTGCTGCCGACGATCCGCGAAGCCGTGCGCGTCGCGATGACCGCGCCGAGCGGCCCCGTGTCGGTCGAGATTCCGATCGACATTCAGGCGGCCGAGATCGAATGGCCGGACGATCTCGCGCCGCCGCACGTCGCGGTGCGCGAGCACGACAGCGCGCGCGTCGCGAAGCTCGCCGACGCGCTTGCGAACAAGCGCCGGCCGCTTCTGTGGCTCGGCGGCGGCGCGCGGCATGCGCGCGCGGAGGTCGAGCGGCTCGTCGCGCTCGGCTTCGGCGTCGTCACGAGCGTGCAGGGGCGCGGCGTGCTGCCCGAAGACCATCCGGCGACGCTCGGCGCGTTCAACGTGCACGCGGCCGTCGAGAGCTTCTACAGGACCTGCGACGCGATCGTCGTCGTCGGCTCGCGGCTGCGCGGCAACGAGACGCTAAAGTACAAGCTCGCGCTGCCGCGTCCGCTCTTCCGCGTGGATGCCGATGCGCTCGCCGACAACCGCGGCTATCGCAACGATCTGTTCGTGCACGGCGACGCGAAGCGCGTGCTCGCCGAGCTCGCCGACCGGCTCGAAGGCAAGCTCGCCGTCGATCCGCGCTTCGTCGACGATCTCGCGGCCGCGCGCGAGGCGGCGGCGGCCGACGTGGGCAAGGGGCTCGGCCCGTACAAGCGTCTCGTCGACACGCTGCAGCAGGCGGTCGGCCGCGACTACAACTGGGTGCGCGACGTGACGATCTCGAACAGCACGTGGGGCAACCGCCTGTTGCAGATCTTCGAGCCGCGCGCGGGCGTGCACGCGTTGGGCGGCGGCATCGGCCAGGGCATGCAGATGGCGATCGGCGCGGCGCTCTCGGGCGCGGCGGCGAAGACCGTGTGCCTCGTCGGCGACGGCGGCTTGATGGTGAACGTCGGCGAGCTCGCGACCGCCGTGCAGGAAAACGCGAACGTGATGATCGTGTTGATGAACGACCAGTGCTACGGCGTGATCCGCAACATCCAGGACGCGCAGTACGGCGGCCGCCGCTGCTACGTCGATCTGCATCAGCCGGATTTCGCGCAGTTCTGCGCGAGCCTGAACCTCGCGCATCACCGGATCACGTCGCTCGACGACGCGGAGCGCATCGTTCGCGAAGGGCTCGCGCACGAAGGCCCGGTGCTCGTCGAAGTCGACATGCTGTCGATCGGCTCGTTCGCGACCGCGTTCGCGGGCCCGCCCGTGAAGAAGGACACGCCCGCGGAGCGCCAATATGCGTAACGCGCACGCTCCCGTCGACGTCGCGATGATCGGCTTCGGCGCGATCGGCGCGGCCGTCTATCGCGCGGTGGAGCACGACGCCGGGCTGCGCGTCGCGCACGTGATCGTGCCCGAGCATCAATGCGACGCGGTGCGCGGCGCGCTCGGCGAGCGCGTCGACGTCGTGTCGTCGGTCGAAGCCCTCGCGTACCGTCCGCAGTTCGCGCTCGAATGCGCGGGGCACGGCGCGCTCGTCGACCACGTCGTGCCGCTCTTGAAGGCGGGCACCGATTGCGCGGTCGCGTCGATCGGCGCGCTGTCCGATCTCGCGCTGCTCGACGCGCTGTCGGAGGCGGCCGATGAAGGCGGCGCGACGCTCACGCTGCTGTCGGGCGCGATCGGCGGCGTCGACGCGCTCGCGTCCGCGAAGCAGGGCGGCCTCGACGAAGTGCTGTACATCGGCCGCAAGCCGCCGCTCGGCTGGCTCGGCACGCCGGCCGAGGCGCTCTGCGACCTGCGCGCGATGACGTCCGAGCAGACGATCTTCGAAGGCAGCGCACGCGACGCGGCGCGGCTCTATCCGAAAAACGCGAACGTCGCGGCGACGGTCGCGCTCGCGGGCGTCGGGCTAGACGCGACGAAGGTGCGCCTGATCGCCGATCCGGCGCTCACGCGCAACGTGCACAGGATCGTCGCGCGCGGCGCGTTCGGCGAGATGTCGATCGAGATGAGCGGCAAGCCGCTGCCGGACAACCCGAAGACGTCCGCGCTGACGGCGTTCAGCGCGATTCGCGCGCTGCGCAACCGCGCGTCGCACTGCGTGATCTGAACGGTTAGGACACCCATCATCATGACTGCATTCGACTCTTCCCTCGTGCCGACGGGCGAGATCCTGATCGGCGGCGAATGGCGCCGAGGCCGCGGCGCGACGACGCCGAATTTCTATCCGGCCGACGGCTCGCTCAACACCGAGATCCACATGGCCGGCGCGGCCGACGCGCACGAAGCGGTCGAGGCCGCCGACGCCGCATGGCGCCGCGCGAACTGGTCGGGCCTGAAGCCGCATCAGCGCGCCGGCGTGCTGTACCGGATCGCCGATCTGATCCACGCGAATCACGAGGCGCTCGCGCAACTGCAGCGGCGCGACAACGGCAAGCCGATCAGCGAGACGCGCGCGCTCGTCGCGAGCGCGGCGAACACGTTTCGCTACTTCGCCGCATCCGCCGAGACGCTCGACGAGGCGCTCACGCCGTCGCGCGGTGACTATCTGTCGATGAGCGTGCACGAGCCGCTCGGCGTCGTCGCGGCGATCACGCCGTGGAATTCGCCGATCGCCTCCGACGCGCAGAAGCTCGGCCCGGCACTCGCGGCGGGCAACGCGGTCGTGCTGAAGCCGGCCGAGGTGACGCCGCTTGCGTCGCTCGCGCTCGCGCGTCTCTGCGGGCAGGCGGGCGTGCCGCCCGGCGTGATCTCGGTGCTGCCTGGCAAGGGCTCGGTGATCGGCGACGCGCTCGTGCGCCATCCGCTCGTGAAGAAGGTGTCGTTTACGGGCGGCACCGAAGTCGGCCGAGGGATCGCACGGCTCGCGGCCGAGAAGCTGATGCCGCTGTCGCTCGAGCTGGGCGGCAAGTCGCCGACGATCGTGTTCGACGACGCCGATCTCGATCACGCGGTGAACGGCGTGCTGTTCGGGATCTTCAGCTCGTCGGGCGAATCGTGCATCGCGGGCTCGCGCCTGTTCGTGCAGCGCGCGATCTACGACGCGTTCGTCGCACGGCTCGTCGACGCGGCGCGCAAGCTGCGCGTCGGCGATCCGGCGAGCGAGCGCACGCAGATGGGGCCGCTCGTCACCGCGCAGCATCGCGACACGATCGAGCGTTACGTCGCGCTCGGCCGCGACGAAGGCGGCCGCGTGCTGTGCGGCGGCGAGCGGCCGACGGGCGAAGGCCGCGACGCGGGCTTCTTCTATCTGCCGACGATCCTCGACGGCTTGTCGAACCACGCGCGAATCTGCCAGGAAGAGATTTTCGGGCCGGTGCTCGTCGCACTGCCGTTCGACGACGAGGCGTCGCTCGTCGCCGAAGCGAACGACAGCGTGTTCGGCCTCGCGGCCGGCATCTGGACGCGCGACTACAAGCGCGCATGGCGCATCGCGCGCGCGCTCGACGCGGGCACCGTGTGGATCAACACGTACAAGCAGTTCTCGATCTCGACGCCGTTTTCCGGCTGGAAGGAAAGCGGAATGGGCCGCGAGAAGGGCAGCCTCGGGATTCGCGAGTACATGCAGCAAAAGAGCCTCTACTGGGGCTTGAACGAATCGCCGCTGCCGTGGGCGAACTGACGCAAAGGATCATCGAATGAGCATTCTCGGCATCGAACAGATTACCTACGGCGTGACCGATCTCGCGACGTGCCGCCGCTTCTTCGCGGACTGGGGGTTGAAGGAGATTGCGTGCGACGACGCGCACGCGCGCTTCGAAACGATGAACGGCTGCACGGTGCTCGCCGTCGACGCGCGGGAGCCGTCGCTGCCGCCCGCGTTCGAAGCCGGCCCGACGCTGCGCGAGGTGACGTGGGGCGTCGGCACGCGGGCGGAGCTCGACGCATTGCGCGGCAGGCTCGCGGGCCAGCCGGGCCACTACGAGACCGACGACGCGATCGGCTGCATCGATCCGAACGGCATGGCGATCCGCATCGAGGTGACGCGCAAGCGCGCGATCGACGTGAAGGGCTCGCTGCCGAACGTGTGGGGCGAGACGCTGCGCGTCGATCAGCCGGCCGCGATCTACGAGCGTGCGGAGCCGATCGAAGTCGGGCACGTCGTGTTCTTCACGAACCGGCTCGCGGAGCAGGAGGCGTTCTATCACGAGCTGCTCGGCTTCGAGACGTCGGACCGCTATCCGGGCCGCGGCGCGTTCATGCGCTGCGCGCCGCACGGCGGCCACCACGACCTGTTCCTGCTTGCGCTGCCTACGGCCAAGCGCGGCCTGAATCACGTCGCGTTCACGGTGCGCGACATTCACGAAGTGTTCGGCGGCGGCATGCACGTGAGCCGCTGCGGCTGGGAGACGCAGCTCGGGCCGGGGCGGCATCCGGTGTCGTCCGCGTATTTCTGGTACTTCCGCAATCCGGCGGGCGGTCTCATCGAATACTACGCGGACGAGGACATGCTGACGCCCGCGTGGCAGCCGCGCGAGTTCGAGCCGGGCCCGACCGTGTTCGCAGAGTGGGCGATCGACGGCGGCCTCGACGGCAACACGCGCCGGCAGAAGAACGCGAAGGCGCCGGAGGGCAAGTTCATGACGGAGCGTAAGGATGACTGAGCAAGCGAATGCCGAAGCGCTCGCCGCGCCGCGTACCGTCGTCGTGATCGGCGGCGGGCAGGCGGCGGGCTGGGTGGTGAAGACGCTGCGCGGCGAAGGTTTCGCCGGCCGCATCGTGATGATCGCCGACGAAACGCATCTGCCTTACGAGCGGCCGCCGCTGTCGAAGGCGGTGCTGGCGGGCGATGCGGACCTCTCGACCGTGCGCGTCGTGCAGCCCGACGAATTCGGCGCGCTCGGCGTCGAAGCATGGCAGCCTGAGCGCGCGGCGTCGATCGATCGCGTGCGGCGCGTCGTGCGCGCGGCGTCGGGCCGCGAGGTCGAATACGATCGGCTCGTGATCGCGACGGGCGGCGCGCCGCGCCGTCTGCCGGAATCGATTGTCAAGACGCCTAACCTTCATTATCTACGCACGCTCGACGAGGCCGTGGCGCTCGGCGAGAAGCTGCGCGCGAGCCGTCGCGTGCTCGTGATCGGGGGCGGCTGGATCGGGCTCGAGGTCGCGGCGACCGCGCGCAAGCTAGGCGTCGACGCGGTCGTCGTCGAAGGCGCGCCGCGCCTTTGCGCGCGCTCCGTGCCGGACGCCGTGTCCGACTTTCTCCTCGAATTGCATCGTGCGAACGGCGCCGACGTGCGGTTGAACGCGTCGCTCGCGTCGCTCGGCGCGCATCCGGACGACGCCGGCCGCGTGCGCGCGGCGCTCGCCGACGGCACGACCGTTGATGCGGATTTCGCGGTCGCGGGAATCGGCCTCGCGCTCAACACGTCGCTCGCGGCCGAGGCGGGCCTGCACGTCGAAGACGGCATCGTCGTCGACGAATACGGAACGACGAGCGATCCGGCGATCTTCGCGTGCGGCGACGTCGCGAATCATCCGAACGCGTGGCTCAAGCGCCGCGTGCGGCTCGAATCGTGGGCGAACGCGCAGAACCAGGCGATCGCGGCCGCGAAGGCGGTGCTTGGCGTGCGCGCGCCGTATGCGGAGATTCCGTGGTTCTGGTCCGATCAATATGACGTGAACCTGCAGATTCTCGGCGACCTGCCGGCCGATGCGCAGCTCGTCGTGCGCGGCGACGTCGCCGCAAAGCGCGCGACGCTGTTCTTCCTGACGGACGGCGCGCTGCGCGGCGTGATCGCGATCAACTCGGCGCGCGAGCTGAAGCTCGCGCGCAAATGGATGAACCAGGGGCGCGCGATCGACGTCGCCGCGCTGGCGGACACGACAAAGGCGCTTGCCTGACCGACGAGAACGACGACATGGAGGAGAACACACGCATGAGCACACTGGAAAGCGTCGTCGCGGGCGGGGCCGCGGCGCAGGCGGCGACCGCCGCGACCCCGGGCGCGATCATCGCCCGCCTCGAGCGGTTGCCCGCGAACGCGATGCAGATCCGCGCGCGCGTGTTGATCGGCACCGCCACCTTCTTCGACGGCTTCGACGTGATCACGATCGCCGCGACGCTGCCGCTGCTGATCCACAAATGGGGGCTGTCGCCGAATCAGGTCGGGATGCTGATCGCGTCCGGCGCGATCGGCCAGTTGCTCGGTGCGTTCCTGTTTCCGGCGCTCGCGGAGAAGCACGGCCGCGTGCGCGCGATCGCGTGGAGTTCGGCCGTGATCGGCGTGACGAGCATCGCCTGCGGATTCGCTTCGACATTCGAAGCATTCGTACTGCTGCGCATCCTGCAGGGCCTCGGCCTGGGCGGAGAGCTGCCGGTCGCCGCGACCTACATCAACGAGATCACGCGCGCGCACGGCCGCGGCCGCTTCGTGCTGCTGTACGAGATCGTGTTTCCGATCGGCCTGCTCGCGTCGATGGCGCTCGGCGCGTGGCTCGTGCCGCGCTTCGGCTGGGAAGTGATGTATTTCATCGGAGGAATGCCGCTTGCGCTCGCGTTCGTGCTGACGCGGCTCGTGCCGGAGTCGCCGCGCTGGCTCGCGTCGCGGGGGCGGCTCGACGAGGCGGGGCGCGCGCTGCACGTGTTCGAATCGGCGGTGAAAGGGCCGCTGCCGCCCGTCGCGCATGCGAGCGAGTTCGACGCGCTCGTGCGCAGTCATCCGAAGCGCCGGATGGTCGATCTGTTCGGGCCGGCCTACCTGAAGCGCACGCTCGCGATCGCGACGCTGTGGGCGACGTGCGGCTTCATCCAATACGGGCTGTCGACGTGGCTGCCGACGATCTACAAGAACTTCTACCACGCGCCGCTGCAGCTCGCGCTGAACCTGGCGGTGATCGGCTCGGTGATGGGCGTGGTCGGCTCGCTCGTGTCGGCGCTCGCCGTCGACGTGGTCGGCCGCAAGCCGGTGATCGTCTGGTCGTTCGTGCTGTGCGCGCTGTCGCTCGCGTTCGCGGGGATCTATCACGCGTCGTCGGTGTACGTCGTCGCGACGTTCTGCTCGCTCGCGCTCGGGCTGATGGCATCGGGCTTCATCACGTCCTACGTATACACGCCCGAGCAGTATCCGACGAGCATCCGAGCGGCCGGTTGCGGGCTCGGCAGCGCGTGGCTGAAGATTGCGTCGTTCGTCGCGCCGATGGTGGTGCCGCGCGCCATCGTCGGAGGCGATCTGAGCCCGGCGTTCTACCTGCTCGCGGCGGTGCCGCTCGTCGCCGCGCTGACCGTGCATTTCGTCGGCATCGAAACGAAAGGGCAGGTGCTCGAGAAACTCGAGGCATAGCGCGGCATTTTCGCGACGTTTGGCAATGCAACATAAACGGCCCGGACATTCCGGGCCGTTTTTCTTTGGCGCGCATCGGCTCGAAAGCGGCAAAAGGGATGCATCGATTGCGGCGATCGGCGCATCCGGCGATTCCGCGCGGACCGGCCAAGGGCGGACCGCTGCGCGCATTCGATAAGTGACATTCCAGGGATTTATTAATGGCGAGTTTAAAACATTTATTAGTGAATATAAATTTGACGACGTGGGATTTATGGAAATGTTAGGTGGATTACATTTCTCACATTCTTTCGCTAGTGTTCGATGGATTACTGTTTTTGATTATTTGAAGTTTGGTCGGGTGGAAAGTTATTAATATCCCTGCCTGCGAGGCGTGATCGGGGTTCGCGATTGATATGCGGGAAATCATATATATGGTTTTTACATTTTAATCGCAATGCGTGATTTCGTATTCGGCGGCAACGTCGTGCGAACCGCGCGCTCGGAATTCAACCCTGCTGACGACCCGTGCGAATTAAATTCACAGGGGATATTGAGTGAACAAAATCTACAATGTTGTCTGGAGTCGGGTGCGAGGCCAGTTGATTGCGGTTTCTGAATTTGCCGGGTCGAATGGAAGCAAGGGATCGACGACGCGCGTCGTCACGGCGGCGCCTCGCATCGGCGCAAGTGCCGCGGCCTCGCGGGCGTCGCGTCTGTCGTGGGCGAAGCTCGGGCTGATGTCGCTGTCGGTGAGCGCGGCGATGGGTTGGATGGCCGCTGACGCCGCCGCGCAGGTCAGCTATGCGGCGGGCTATAACGCCTACGCCGGCCCCGGCAGCAATACGGGCCCGTGGGCGTTCTACAACCCGGCCTTCAGCCCGGGCGCGCTGCTGTACGGCACGGCGGTCGGCAATTACGCGCACGCGAACGGCGAAGGCAGCTCGGCCTACGGCGATCACGCGACGGCGACGGGGCGCATCGGCACCGCGATCGGCGTCTATTCGGAAGCGGCCGGCGACGGCGGCACCGCGATCGGCGCCAGCGCACGGGCGCTGCCGGACTTCAGCCTCGCGATCGGCGCGAACGCGCAGGCGCTGAAGGACACGGGGCAATCGATTCCGGGCCGCGAAGACATCGGCACCATCGCGATCGGCGCGGGCGCGCTCGCGCAGGGCGACAACAGCGATCCGCTGCACGTCGCCGCGCCGAATGCGTTCGGCGGCTACACCACTGCGACGGCGAGCGGCGCGGTGGCGCTCGGCGAGGGCGCCGCGTCGACCGCCTATTACGCGAACGCGCTCGGCTCGTATTCGAAGGCGTCGGGCGCCGGCGCGGTCGCGGTCGGCGGCGGCGCGCAAGCGACGGCTCAAGGCGCGGTCGCGATCGGCGGCGCGACCGGCGTCAACAACGCGACCGCACTGTCCGGCTTTGCTAGCGCGAGCGGCGTCAATGCGATCGCGATCGGTTCCGGCGCGCAGGCGACGGGCAGCCAGTCGATCAGCATCGGCACGGGCAACGTCGTGTCGGGGGCGAACGCCGGCGCGTTCGGCGATCCGTCGACGGTCACGGGCACGGGCTCGTACTCGTTCGGCAACAACAACACGATCAACTCGAACAACGCGTTCGTGCTCGGCAACAACGTGACGATCGGCTCGGGGCTCGACGGCTCCGTCGCGCTCGGCAACGGCACGACGGTGGCGGCGGCCAACCCGACCAGCAGCGCGACGATCACGACGACGTCCGGCGGCCAGCTGACGCTATCCGGTTTCGCCGGCGCGAATCCGACGAGCGTCGTGAGCGTCGGCGCGCCCGGCGCCGAGCGCCAGATCACGAACGTCGCGGCGGGACGCATCACGGCGACGTCGACGGACGCCGTCAACGGCAGCCAGCTGTATGCGGTCGCGAGCACCATCGACAACGCGGTGAACGGCGGCGGGATCAAGTATTTCCACGCGAATTCGACCGCGCCGGATTCGACGGCGGCGGGCACGGACAGCGTCGCGATCGGGCCTGCTGCCGTCGCGTACGGCCAGGACTCGATCGCCGAGGGCAACAACGCGACGGCGGGCGTGAGCGGCAATCCCGCGATTGCGGGCGACGTCGCGTTCGGCAGCGGCGCACAGGCCACGGGCGGACGCTCGCTCGCGCTCGGCGCGAACGCGACCGTCAACACGGCGGGCGGCGTCGCGCTCGGCGCGGGTTCGGTCGCGAATCGCGCGGCCGGCACGTACACCGATCCGATCACGGGCAGCAGCTTCACGACGGCGTTCGGCGCGGTGTCGGTCGGCCTCGAAGGTTCGCTGCGGCAGATCACCAACGTCGCGGCAGGCACGCAGGCGACGGACGCGGTGAACGTCGGGCAGCTGCAAGGCGCGATTGCGCAGCTCAATCAAACGATCCAGAACATCACGAACGGGTCGAACTCGGGCAACAACGGGAACAACGGCAATAACACCGGGCAGACCGTGTCGGGCCAGTGGATCACCGGCAATCCGTCGACCTATACGCCGCCGGTGGCGAGCGGTGTCGGCTCGACAGCCGCGGGCAGCAGCAGCGTCGCATCCGGCGCGAACAGCGTGGCGATCGGCGACGGCGCGACGGCTTCCGGCAACAACTCGGTCGCGCTCGGCGCGCATTCGGTCGCGACTGCGCCGAACACGGTGTCGGTCGGCTCGGCCGGCAACGAGCGGACGATCTCGAATCTCGCGCCGGGCGTCAACGGCACCGATGCGGTGAACGTGAACCAGTTGAACAGCGGCATCGGCAATGCAGTGGGGCAGGCCAATCAGTACACGGATCAGAAGGTCGACCACCTGCGGCGCGAGATGAACGGCGGCGTGGCGGCGGCGATGGCCGTGGCCGGATTGCCGCAGCCGACCGCGCCGGGCAAGAGCATGGTGGCGGTCGCGGGCTCGACGTGGCAGGGCCAGCAAGGTTTCGCGCTCGGCGTGTCGACGATTTCCGAGAACGGCAAGTGGTTGTACAAGGGGTCGCTCACGACCAGCACGCGCGGCGGCACGGGCGCGGTGCTCGGGGCAGGCTATCAGTGGTGATGGGGTGAGGTGAGTCGCGCATGACGGCCGGTTTCGCGCCGGCTGTCCAAACGATAAGGAATCCAATATGAAAATGAACAGGATATCGAAATATGTGGCGGCTGCCGGGTTTTGCGGGGCGCTGCTGGCGGGATGCGGAATGGCGCCGACCACCGCGCCGGACGGCTCGGTCGGGTTCCCGGCGCGCAACAGCGCGTGGCTGAAGGAAGGTACGTTCGTGAACGCCGAGAATCTGCGGCAGATCGGGCCCGGCCTCGACAAGAACCAGGTTTATGCGCTGATCGGCGAGCCGCATTTCAGCGAAGGCATCGTCGGCGTGCACGTGTGGAACTACGTGTTCAATTTCCGCACGGGTCAAGGGCCGGGGGACGTCGTGACCTGTCAGTACCAGATCCAGTATGACGATCACTATCGCGTGAAAGCGACGTACTGGAAGGACCCGGCATGCAAGGCGCTGGCCGACGGCCCGAAGCCGCCGCCGGTGGCGCAGACGGCGCCGAGCGATGAAGTGAAGCAATTCACGCTCGATTACCACCTGCTGTTTCCGTTCGACAAATCGGCGCTGCGCGATCTGCTGCCGAGCGGGCGCGCGGAACTGGACCGGATCGCGACCACGCTGCAGCAGCAATACCAGCACATCCGTTCGGTACGGGTCACGGGCTATACCGATCGGCTCGGCACGGACGAATACAACCGCCAGTTGTCGCATGCGCGGGCCGAAACGATTCGCTCGTACCTGACGACGCGCGGGCTGCCGGGCGATCTGATCGTCGCGCAAGGTTTCGGCAAGGCCGATCCGGTGAGCGCCGGCTGTCCTGCCGGACGTTCGGCCGAGGCGATCGCCTGTCTCGCGCCGGATCGGCGCGTGAGGATCGACGTCGCCGGAGAGCTGCGCTAGTTTCGCGGCGAATCGCTTGCGTCGGCATGCATCGGCGGCCATGACGGCGCCGGCGCATGCCGCGTTTGCGCGTCTATGCGATGGTGCGGTGGTTCGATGGTGCGGTGGTTCGGCCGTGCGCAGGCGCGACGTCCGGCAGTCGCTGAAGGCGGATCAAGCGCGAATTATCGCAAGCATCGCCTCGACCCGGCGCGCGACTCAGCGCACGGCGGTGACGGGCACGCTCGCGATGCGCACGAGGCGGTCGAGGATGCTTTGGTGGAAGAAGTGGGTGATCGCGTGGAGCGGATCGCGGCGCGGGGCGACGACGACGATTTCGTCACAGCCGTTTTCCGTTGCGCACGCGGCGATCGTGTCGGCGATCGGGCCGACTTTCATCGCAACCGAATATTTGACGTTGGCGTCCTTGAGGATGCCGATGGCTTGGGCGAGTTCGCCCTCGGAGAAATCATGCTCGATCTGGCGGAGCTTCGCGAGCGAGTGGAAGGCTTCGAGGCGGGTGGATTCGAGAGGGGGCTGCACGTTGACCAGCACGACTTCGGACGCACATCGCTCGTGATACAGAAACGCGGCGTGCCGTACGGCCTGCAGCGAACGCTGCGAGTGACCGACGGGAACCAGGAGTTTGAGCATGAGAAAACCTGTTCGGTGATGCGATGACGATAGGCTAGTCCTGTCCTCGTCGGCATGGCCTAAAGAATTTTGGGGACGGCGTAAAAATGTCGTAAACGCCCGGTGCGCATTCGCTTAATAAAAAATATAAGAAAAATAAGTTTATGCGCATAAAGGGGCGGGTTCAGCCGGTGACGGATTCGGATCTTCTGCGCCCGGCGCGCATCGAGGCGCGCCGTTGCGCGGTGAGTGCGGCAACGTTAGCGCGTGACCATGGGCAACGCGCTTGTGCGCCGCCGCAAGGCGCTGCGGGTTCGATGCGTCGATTGGATCGTAATCCGAATCGTCTGTCGGACGTCTCAGGGGATGTTGCGGTGCAGCGGGCTATGCGCGGTTCACGGCCGTAGCGCAGTGCGATCCCATGCGTTTATATAATCGTCTGCAATCGTTCGACGCGACGCCGCCGAGCATGGTCGCCCGCGTTGCCGCCGATCGCCCCATCGACCCGCACGGAGTTCCGCATGTCAGCAGGCATTCCCCCGTCTCCCGCCGCATCTCCCGCGCCGTTCGATCCGCTCGTCGAAATGCCCGCTCATGCGCTTGCCGCAGCGATCCGGCGCAAGGACGTTTCGTGCGTCGAGACGATGCGCGCGTATCTCGCCCACATCGAGCGCGTGAACGGCGACGTCAATGCGATCGTCGCGCTGCGCGAGCCCGACGTGCTGCTTGCCGAGGCCGCGCAAAAAGATGCGGCGCTTGCGCGCGGCGAATACGCGGGCTGGTTGCACGGCATGCCGCAGGCGCCGAAAGATCTCGCGATGACGAAGGACATCGTGACGACGCTCGGCTCGCCGATCTTCCGCGCGATGAAGCCGTCGGCCGACGCGATCGTCGTCGAGCGGATGCGCGCGGCGGGCGCCGTGTTCATCGGCAAGACGAACACGCCGGAGTTCGGGCTGGGCTCGCACACGTTCAACGAGGTTTATGGTGCGACGCGCAATCCGTACGATCTGTCGAAGAGCGCGGGCGGCAGCAGCGGCGGCGCGGCGGCCGCGCTCGCCGCGCGGATGCTGCCCGTCGCCGACGGCAGCGACTTCGGCGGCTCGCTGCGCAATCCGGCCGCGTTCTGCAACGTGTACGGCTTTCGCCCGTCGCAAGGGCGCGTGCCGCGCTGGCCGAGCGTCGACGTATTCATCCAGCAGCTCGGCACGGAAGGGCCGATGGGGCGCACGGTCGTCGACGTCGCGCAGCTGCTTGCGATCCAGGCGGGTTACGATCGGCGCGATCCGCTGTCGCTCGCCGAGGAGCCGCGGCGCTTCGCGCAAGCGCTCGATGCCGACTTGCGCGGCAAGCGGATCGCATGGGTCGGCGACTGGAACGGCTATCTCGCAACGGAGCCGGGCGTGCTCGAACTGTGCGAGGCGAGCTTCGACGCGCTGCGCGCGATCGGCTGCGACGTCGACGCGGCGCTGCCGTCGTTCTCGCCGCAGCGGATCTGGCAGACGTGGCTCGTGCACAGGCATCTGCTGTCGGGCGGGAATCTGCTGACGCATTACCGCGAGCCGTCGCGGCGGGCGCTGCTGAAGCAGGAGGCGATCTACGAAGTGGAAGGCCTGTTCGAGCTTGGCGCGTCCGACGTATACGACGCGAGCGCCGCGCGCAGCGCATGGTATCAGGCGCTGATGACGTTCTTCGAACGGTATGACTACATCGCCGCGCCGACCGCGCAGGTCTTTCCGTTCGACGTGGATCTGCGCTGGCCGCGGACGATCGCCGGCCGCTCGATGGATACCTATCACCGCTGGATGGAGACGGTCGTGCCGTGGACCCTCGCAGGCTGCCCGGCGATCAGCGTGCCGGTCGGATTCAACGCGGCGGGATTGCCGATGGGCATGCAACTGATCGGCCGGCCCCGCGGCGATTTCGCGGTGCTTCAGCTCGCGCGCGCATACGAAAAGGAGCGTGATTGGGTGAATGCGCGCCGGCCCGTGTTATCCGGCGCTTGAATCAAAAGAATGCGGCGCAGCCGCTCGCCCGATGCGGTCGACGGGCGGCACGCAGAGTCGCTCAGCGCAAGTGGCGAGATCTATTCTGGCCGCAGCCGGGTGATGACTGTCCCGACTGACGGCTGTTGGTGACGGGCGCGGAACGATACCCGAAGTTATTTTGTCATGCTGAATTGTTTGGGGCGGTTAGGCCGCGCCAATTAAACCGATTCACTTCGTCATCCTCAATTCGTTCGCCGGCAGCCGGCTCGTCGATTTCAATTCGCGCATCGAAATGGTGCTGAGCAGTTCCTTGACGCCCGGCAACGACCGGAGCCGATTCAACACGAAACTCGAGAACGTATCGAAATTCTTCGCCACGATCTGCACGAGATAGTCGTGCTGGCCGGTCGTGTTGTGGCACGCGACGACTTCCGGCATCGCCATCACGCCCGCCTCGAACGCGCGGCAGGTTTTTTCGGTGTGGCTGTCGAGCGAAATGTTGACGAACGCGACGATCTCGTAGCCGAGTGCGCGCCGATCGAGGATCGCCTGATAGCCCGAGATGAAGCCGTCGGCTTCGAGCCGACGCAAGCGCTTCCAGCACGGCGCCGCCGACAGCGCGACGCGATCGGCCAGCTCCGCGTTGCTGAGGCGTCCGTTCTCCTGCAGGATCTTCAGGATCTTCAGATCTGTCTCGTCCAGCTTCATGCCGATCGCCATTTTTTTATGAGGAAAATGAAAGAAGAAAGATTCTTTTGATTATAGGGGTGAGCGGGAATGAAATGGAAAGCATATTTCCTGCTAGCTTTTTTACACTAATTCGATTGGCGATCGGCGCCGCGCGCGGCCTGCCGCCTGCCGGCAACCCGCTTCGCATTCATCGTAAAAAGGAGCCACCGCATGACGTATTCGAGCTATCACAAGAAGGACATCGACGGTCGTCCGTTGCATCCGGAAACGCAGATGATGTCGTACGGATTCGACCCGTTTTTGTCCGAAGGTGCGGTGAAGCCGCCGGTGTTTCTGACGTCGACGTTCGCGTTCCGCTCGGCGGAGGACGGCGCCGATTTCTTCGACGTCGTGTCCGGCCGCAAGCCGCTGCCGCAGGGCGAGGCGGCGGGCCTCGTCTACAGCCGCTTCAATCACCCGAACCTAGAGATCGTCGAGGATCGCCTCGCGCTGCTCGACGGCTCCGAGGCGGCCGTCGTCACGTCGAGCGGGATGTCGGCGATCAGCTCGATTTTTCTCGCGTTCCTGCGCCCGGGCGATCAACTGGTTCAGTCGGTGCCGCTGTACGGCGGCACGGAAACGCTGATCGCGAAGTACTTTCGCGAATGGGGCGTCGCTGCGCACCCGATCCAGGACGGCCTGTCGCCGCAGTCGATCGGCGCGGCGCTCGAGGCCGCCGCGCAGCAGGGCCCCGTGCGGCTTTGCTACGTCGAGACGCCGGCGAACCCGACCAACGCGCTGATCGATCTCGACGGCATGCGTCGCGAGCTCGACGCGTTCGAAGCGCGTCACGGCTATCGCCCGATTTCGGTGTGCGACAACACGTTGCTCGGGCCGATCTTCCAGAAGCCGAGCGAGCACGGCGTCGACATGTCGGTGTATTCGCTGACGAAGTACGTCGGCGGCCATAGCGATCTCGTCGCGGGCGGCGTGACGGGACGCCGGGATCTCGTCGCGAAGGTTCGAGCGGTGCGCAGCGCGTTCGGCTCGCAACTCGATCCTCACTCGTCGTGGATGCTGATCCGTTCGATGGAAACGGTCGTGCTGCGGATGAAGCAGGCGGCGCGCACGGCGTCGGCGGTTGCGAAGTGGCTCGCGACGAATCCGTATCAGAAGGTCGACGTCTATCATCCGGAGCTGATCGTCGACGATGCTTATCAGGTTGTGTACAAGCGGCAATGCGAGGGCGCCGGCTCGACGTTCGCCTTCGTGCTGAACGGCGGCCGCGCCGAAGCGTTCCGGTTCATCAACGCGCTGCATCTGTTCAAGTCGGCGGTGAGTCTCGGCGGCACCGAGTCGCTGATCTGCCATCCGGCGTCGACAACGCATTCGGGCGTTCCGGAGGTGGCGCGCAAGGCAGCGGGTGTGTCGGAAGGGTTGATTCGCGTGTCGATCGGGCTCGAGCACGAAGAGGATCTGATCGCCGATCTCGACAACGCGTTTCGCCGGTCCGGCCTCGCGGCGGGCGGCTGACGCGCCTGCGGCGAGTGTGTGGGGGATGAATCGGCGTCGTCAGTGATCCTGAGCGATCGACGCGCCGGGCTCGTTTGCGTTCGTCGATAACGTCGCGCGATATCCGAAGAATGCCGGAATTTGGCTTCGACGGATGGCGGCGCGCCATTGATCGGAGTCGATCGATTTTTATCGATCGGCTCCGGTTTCCATTCCAGTCAATTGGAATGGGACTGGTACGTCGACAGTGCCGCGATGATCGCGTTTCTCGATTCGATGAAGTCTTTTTGCACTCGCTTGATTTCCTCTCCCGTTTTGGCGAAGCCGATCTTCGGCACGAGCGTCGCTGCGTACAGATCGACGATCCATTGAGGCGGGTGTGGCGATATCTCTCTGACGAGCTTTGCAGCGATGATTTCCGCGTCGATTGTTGAGGTATCCATAATGAAGTTTTCAAGTAATCGATGTGGTTAACCTAGGTAATTTTTGGCGATTGGTCAATTCGTCGGCCGATGTTTTTTTTGAGTGCTCGATTAATCGATTTTTTAAAATGGGGCGGTGTCGAATTCAATAAGGCATTCGAAAGAAATCAGATGTTGAATTTTGCTGCGGGAGCGCGCGATGCCGTGCGCATGGAACAGTTGCCGTCACCGCAAGCACGGCATCGGTTTCGGCCGCCGACCGCCGACCGCCGACCGCGGACCGCAGGTCATCGATCACGCCACATCCGTTCAATCGCGGTTCAACTGCGCGAGCCGGCGAACGTCGATTCGCCGCGCGTGTGCCGTGCAACAGATCCGGCGGCGCCGCCGCATGCATGTCCCCGCAACATGGCCCGTCAATACGTTTCGATATGTATCCGTGATTGCATTCGCCGCATGCTCGCCTCGACAATTCTGCTGGCAGGATTCACAGGGAGATTCGATGAAATCAATCAATCGCTTCGCGAAGCGCGCGGCGCTCGTCTGCTGCGCAAGCGGCGCGTTCGCGAGCGGCGCTGCGTTCGCACAGGTCGATCTGCAAAGCCTCGGCGCATCGCTGCTCGGCGGCGGCGGTGCGACGCAGCAGGCGAGCACGTCCGGCGCATCCGGCATGTCGCAGCTGCTGCAGTCGTACGTCGGCGCAAATCAGCAGGTGCTTGCCGGCCAAGCGAGTCTCGCGTCGGCGATGGGGCTCTCGGGCGCGGCCGGGCAGGCGCAGCACGCTGCGGGCCTGTTGACCAACGGCGGCGCGAACGCGCTGACGCCAGGCGCGCTGTCGCAGGTCGGCGGCGCGCAGCAGTCGGTCGCGCAGGCGCTGACGCAAGCGTTCGCATCGGGCGGCGCGAACGGCGCCGCGCCGGGCGCGGGCGTCGACAAGGCGGCGTTCACCCGCGGCCTCACGTCGCTCGGCGAAGGCGTCACCCAGTATTCGCAGCTTCAATCCGGGCTCGGGAATCTCGGCGCGTCGAACCCGGCGTCGCTGCTGCAGGCCGGGCTGGACCCGAACAACCTGCAAGCCGCGTCGTACATCGCGCAGAATGCGCCGAACCAGTTGCAGGCGATCGGCGGCACGCTCGGCGCGGCCGTGCAGTTCGCGGCGAGCCACGGCATTTCTGTGCCGTCCGTCGCATCCGCGGCGCTCAAGCTGCTGCCGTAACGCGTGTTGTCGATGCGCGCGCCGCCGCGACGGCCGGCGCGCGCTTTTCCCCGCGTCGGATGGGGTTATCCGCGTAATGCTATGGTGACGCGATTCGTCATCCTCGGATTGCCTACATGCGCGACGCAGTCGATCTTTCCCGTTATTTCGCCCGCATCGGTTATCGCGGACCTGCGCAGCCGACGCTCGACGTCCTTCGCGAGCTGCAACTGCTGCATCCGCAGTCGATTCCGTTCGAGAACCTCAATCCGTACACGGGCGCGCGCGTCGCGCTCGACCTCGAATCGGTCGTCGACAAGCTGATCGAGCGGCGTCGCGGCGGGTACTGCTTCGAGCAGAACAAGCTCTTCTACACGGTGCTCGTGCAGCTCGGCTTTCGCGTGACGCCGCTGATCGCGCGCGTGCGCTGGCAGCGTCCGCCCGACGTGTCGACGCCGCAGACGCACATGCTGCTGCGCGTCGATCTGGACGGCGCGACGTGGTTCGCCGATGTCGGCTTCGGCTCGACGACGCTGACGGCGCCGCTGCGCTTCGATCCGAACGTCGCGCAATCCACGCCGCACGGGACGTTTCGCGTCGTCGACGCGCCTGTCGCGGGCGAGCTCGAAATCGAGTGCGAGACGCCGGCCGGCTGGCAGCCGCTGTATCGCTTTTCGCTGAAGCCGGTCGAGTGGGTCGATTACGAGGTCGCGAACTGGTACACGTCGCGTCATCCCGATTCGTTCTTCACGCACGACCTCGTCGTGTGCCGAATCCTGCCCGATGCGCGCGCGCTGCTTTTCAACGATGCGGTGACGCTGCGGACGACGGACGGCGCGGCGCAAACGACCCGGCTGCCGGATGTCGACGCATGGGCGGCGTGCGTGCGCGAGCGCTTCGGCCTCGACCTGAGCGGATTCGATGTGGCGGCGCTCTACGCGCGGGCGGTCGCGCGCGCCGCCGACGAGCGCGAGAGCGACGAGACGACTTGAATCGGCGTTGCCGGCCGGACGCAGGTAAGTTGGGGCGCGATGCTATTTGCCGAAGGCGCGGACCGACTCAGTGAATGGGCTCGCGTGTGCTGCGAATGCCGATGAAGGCCGCTGCGCCGTTTGGCGTCACGAAGCGCATGAGGCCGCCGACGCAAAGCGACGCACGGCACTCGCGCGACGACGAACGTATCCATGTTCGCCCGCGCGCATCGGCGCAAGCGATCGAAGGTTAGAGGCAAAACAGAGACAATCGAGGAGAAATCCGATGCGCGAAGTGCGTTGGGCGTCGCTCGAGCACGACGGGATCGAGCATCTGGCGTTCGAGCGACACGCATTCGGCAGCATCGCGGAGAGCGTGGTCGTCGGGCGCGACGAAGGGCGTGCGTATGGTGTCGCCTATCGCGTCGTCTGCGACGAGGGCTGGCGGGCGAAACACGTGATCGTGACGGTGATGGGCGGCGGCGCGCTCGAGCTGCGCGGCGACGGGGAGGGCCGCTGGCGCAACGGGGCGGACGAGCCGCTCGCGATGCTTGACGGGAGCATCGACGTCGACATCGCCGCGACGCCGTATACGAACACGCTGCCGATCCGCCGTCTGAGGCTCGCGCGCGACGAGCGGCGGCCGATCGATGTCGTCTATATTTCGATCCCCGATCTGACGGTCGGCCGCATGCGACAGGCGTACCGATGCATCGAGCCGGATCGTGTCTATCGCTACGAAAGCGTCGCGAGCGGCTTCACCGCGCAACTGGAAATCGATCGCGACGGGCTCGTGCTCGACTACGAAGCGCTTTTCAGGCGCTTGCCGGCCGACGCGCGCTGATTCGCCCGCTGCTGGCCGCCGGATTTCGCGGCGGCGGCCGCATGCCGCTTCGGCTCGTGCGCGGTCGCGAACCGGCCGATTCGCGCGGCGATCAGCGCCGCGTCGCGAATCACCGTCCAGTGCGATGCGGCGATTTCGTCGCGGCGATGCGCGCCGAGCCAGCGATCGAGATGGCGGGTGAGGGCGGGCGTCACATACCGGTCGTAACGCGGCACGATGATCTGCACCGGCGCCTGCGCGTAGCGCTCGCGCGGCCGACGGGCGCGCTCGATGAAATTCGCGCGGTAGAGCTTGAGGCCGTTCAGGCCGTTGCGCAGTTGATCCGGATCGGCGTCGACGGCGATGCGCTCGGTCTTGCGCAGCCACAGCGGCCACAGCTTCGCGCCGCCCAGCCGCCACACGAGCTCGGGCACGAGCGGCAGATGAAAGAACGCGATGTACCACGACTTCAGCGTCTGCTTCAGATTGAGCGGCGCGCGAAACACGTGGTCGAGGCACGGCCCCGAGATCGACGTGTACGACGCGAGCCGGCCGTTGATCGCGGGATCGGTCGCCGCTTCCCAGCATTGAATCGATCCCCAGTCGTGGCCGACGAGGTGAAACGGGCGATCGCCGCACGTCACGTCGGCGACGGCGAGCAGATCCTGCGCGAGCAGGCTCAGCTTGTAGTCGGCGCGGCGCTTCGGCGCATCCGATGCGCCCGCGCCGCGCACGTCGTACGCGATCACGCGAAAGCGCTTGTCGAGATGCTCGCGCACGCGTTCCCACACGCGCGCCGAATCCGGATAACCGTGCACGAGAATCACGGGCGGAGCGTTGCGCGGCCCGCTCAGGTAGACGGCAAGGCGCACGTCGCCCGAGCGGACCGTCAGCGTGTCGCGAACGGACGCCATCGCTCGTTCGCTTACGCGTGCTGATGCGCGGGCGACGAGTGCAGCGGCACGCGGCGCGGCGCGACCTGGTCGGCGTAGCGCTCGTTCGCGGCGTCGATGTTCGCGAGCAGCGCGTCGAGGTCTTGCAGGTACACGCGATTGTCGTGGTCCCACGGATGGAAGCCCGGCCGGAAGTAGTCGAGCCATTCGAGCGCGATGCTCGCGAACACGCCGTTCTTCGGGCTGTACAGATACTTGACGAGCCGCCACATTCCCTTGAGCTTGCCGTGGCGCATCCGGTGCGCGAACATCAGGCGCACGTGGAAATCGAACACGACGGTCCAGAAGATCAGCGTCGTCAGCAGCATCGTGCCCGTGCGCAGCAGGTAGGTCTTCACGCCGGGCTTCATCACGGCCGTCCACACGTCGTACGAAACCGCCTTGTGCTCGGTTTCTTCCATCGCGTGCCACATCCACATCTGCTTGTAGCCTTCGACCGAGCCGTCGATCCGGTGTTCGTGGCCCGACAGCAGCTGGTTCGCGAGAATCGCCGTGTAGTGTTCGAGCGCGATCGTGATCGCGAGCTGCATCGAATGCGGCAGCACTTTCTTGCCCCAGCCGAGGAGCGCCCACAGGCGCTTGTCGAGCTTGTGCGCGGGCAGGCCGGCCGATTGCAGCAGATCGTTGTACTCGATGTGCTCGCGCGTGTGCATCGCTTCCTGGCCGATGAAGCCCGCGACCTGCTTCTTCAGCTCGGGGTCGTGGATCTGGTCGCGGTAGTTGCGCACCGAATCCATGAAGAAGCGCTCGCCCGCCGGAAACAGCAGCGACAGCGCGTTCATGAAGTGCGTGACGGGCGCGCCCTGGACGTGCCAGTCGTAGACGCGCTCGGGGGGCAGCGCGAAGCGGATGTCGCGCCGGACCGGCATCATATGCGGTGTCGTCATGATTGCTCTCCTCCCTGGTTGCCAGCGGTGTTGTAGGTTGCCTGCGCGGGCGCCGGCGTTGCACGGCCCGCACGGCGGCGCGCTCGCGCGCTCTGAAGCTTGGTCGCGAGCACGACGAGCGGCTGGTACGCGGCGGGCAGCGTGCGCGCGAGCCAGTCGGCGCCGCGCGCGTCGCGGCCGATCAGCACGCGGCGCTTGTTCTTGCGCACGCCCTGCAAGATCACGCGCGCCGCTTCGTCGGCCGTCGTGATGAAGAACTTCTCGAAATCCTCCTTGC
Source organism: Burkholderia sp. MSMB1498 (assembly GCF_001526245.1). Taxonomy (NCBI): domain Bacteria; kingdom Pseudomonadati; phylum Pseudomonadota; class Betaproteobacteria; order Burkholderiales; family Burkholderiaceae; genus Burkholderia; species Burkholderia sp. MSMB1498. Next base: position 111,613 of record NZ_LOYJ01000033.1, on the reverse strand, counting down.
CCTGCTGCTCGCTCTCGACCATGAAGCCGACCATGTTCTGCGCGAGCCGCGCCGATTGCGCGATGTTCGTGCGGATGCCGCCCGGATGCACGCAGGTGGCCGACACGCCGCTCTTCATCAAGTCGAGCTCCTGGCGCAGCGATTCGGTGAAGCCGCGTACAGCGTATTTCGTCGCGTTGTAGCCGCTCATGCCGGGCTGCGCGAAGATCCCGAAAATGCTCGACGTGTTGACGATGTGCCCGTCGCCCGACGCCTTCAGATACGGCAGGAACGCCTTCGTCCCATGCACGACGCCCCAGAAGTTGATGTTCACGATCCACTCGAGATCGCTGTATTCCATGCCGTCGATCGTGCTCGACAGCGCGACGCCCGCATTGTTGAAGACGAGGTTCACGCGGCCGTGCGCGGCGGCCGTCTCGTCGGCCCATGCGTGCATCGCGGCGCGGTCGCCGACATCGAGCACGCAGGTCGTCACGCGCACCGACGGCGCGAGCGCGCGGACGATCCGCTCGGTCTCGGCGAGGCCGGCCGCGTTCCTGTCCGCGAGCGCGACGTGGCATTGCTGTTGCGCGAGCTGCACCGCGAGCGAGCGGCCCATGCCGGAGCCCGCGCCCGTGATCGCAGCGACTTTGTTGGAGAAGGATTTCATGTCGTAGGCTCGTGTGGGTTCGGGGCTCAGGCGGTCGTCTCGGCGGCTGTCTGCGCGACAGCCGGGTTCGGCAGCGCGGGGGCCGGCTGCCCGTTCTGGCGCGGGTTCGCGTAGTACGCGTGATAGTCGGCCATCGAGAAGAACGCCGTTTCCTGCCGGAAGCGCCACGTGAAGGTCGGCCAGAGCGTCGTGTTCTTGCCGGTGCGGGGGTCGAGATACCAGCTGCTGCAGCCGCCCGTCGACCAGACCGTGCCCTTCAGCTTGTTCTGGATGCGGTTGTTGTATTCGAGCTCGACGAGCGGACGCACTTCGATCGCCTCGGCGCGCTCGGTGCGCATCGCCTTCAGCGCGCCGAGCACGTACTCGATCTGCGATTCGATCATGTACACCATCGAGTTGTGGCCGAGGCCGGTGTTCGGGCCCATCAGGATGAACCAGTTCGGATAGCCGGGGACCGTCGCGCCGAGATACGCGTGCAGGCCGTCGCGCCATGCGTCGACGACGTCGACGCCGCCGCGGCCGACGATCGTGCCGCGCGGGAACGGATTGTTGATCTGGAAGCCCGTGCCGTAGATCAGGCAGTCGACTTCATGGCGCTTGCCGTCCGTCGTGACGACCGCGTTTTCCTCGATGCGCTCGATGCCCGTCGTGATCACGTCGACGTTCTTGCGCGTGAGCGCCGGATAGTAGTCGTTCGACATCAGGATTCGCTTGCAGCCGATCGTGTAGTCGGGCGTCACCGCGGCGCGCAGTTCCGGCTCGGAGATTTGCCGGCTGATGTGGCGCAGCGCGAGCTTCTGCACGAGCTTCATCGTCGACGGATGCACGGCGAAGCCGAGCACGCGCGATTCGAGCATCCAATAGATGCCGCCGCGCATCAGCTTCTGCGTGAACGGCAGATTGCGGAAGAGCCACTGCTCGAAGCCGCTGACCGAGCGGTCCGGCTTCGGCATGATCCACGGCGGGGTGCGCTGGAAGAGCGCGAGATTCGCGACGCGCGGGGCGATCTGCGGGACGAACTGAATCGCGCTCGCGCCCGTGCCGATCACGGCGACGCGCTTGCCTTCGAGCGGATAGTCGTGCTTCCAGTGCTGCGAGTGGAACGCTTCGCCCTTGAACGTCTCGATGCCGGGGATGTTCGGGTACGCCGCGCGCGACAGCCCGCCCATGCCCGACACGAGCACGCGCGCGCATACGCGCTTGCCGTTCTCGAACGTCAGGCGCCAGCGATGCGCGGTTTCGTCGTAGGTCGCGTTGACGAGTTCATGATTGAAACGCAGGTGCGAGCCGACGTTGAAGCGCTGCACGCAGTCTTCCATGTACGCGCGGATTTCCGGCTGCGGCGCGAACATCCGCGTCCAGCGCGGATTCGGCGCGAACGAGAACGAATAGACATGCGATTGGACGTCGCACGCGCAGCCGGGGTAGTGGTTGTCGCGCCAGGTACCGCCGACCGAGCTGGCTTTTTCGAACACCGCGAAGTCCTGGTTGCCGGTCTGCCGGAGGCGAATCGCCATGCCGAGCCCGGAAAAGCCGGTGCCGATGATGGCGATATCGATGGTTTCTTCGTGATTTGTGCTGTCGAGTGGACCGAAGGACATATTGCGCGCGTTCATCCAAGCGTCTCCATTTGGGCTCATTTTTTACTGTTACATTGATGGATGTAACAATAGTTCGTGAAAACCGAAACCGCAAGCCGGGTAGACATAGCCCTCTAAGCGCGGGATTCAACGGATGCCGAAGCCCGCCGGATGGGCTTGTGCGAGAAAAAGCGCGGCGCCGCGCGGAATTCTGATGTTGCGTTGCAGAATTGCTCGCAGTCCCTAATAAATTAAGGATTGCGACGCGAATTCGATTAGTTCGTTTTGCGTCGCAACACGCCGAACGCAATGGTCAATTGCGCGACCGCATAAAAAACCAGATGAAATAATCGACGCCGCTGAACGCGCCGAGAAAACGATCGATGCCGATCAGCGCATCGGATGCGACGAACACCAGCGCGCCCGCCGCGATCTGCGGGCCGGGCGTGCGTGCGCTAAGCGCGAGGCTCGCCATCGCGCCGAGCACGGCGACGTAGACGGCCACGGGCGCCGCGAGCGCGGCGAGATGGGGAAGGAACGCGGCATAGAGCGCGGCGGCGGCGATCCACAGCGCGACGAGCGCGATCGCGCGCGGCCCGCGCGGCGTGGCGCGCCACGGCGCGAACAGCGCGCAGTAGGCGAGATGGGCGAGCAGGAATGCGCCGAGGCCGGCGATAAACGACGGCGGCCATTGGGGATGCGCGAGCAGCACGTCGCCGAGCACCGACGCGGCGAGCGCGGCGCCGAGCCACGCGCGCTCGCGCGCAGGCGAATGCCGCAACGCCGCGGCGAACAGCAGGACGCCGAGCGCTGCCTTGGCGGCGGGCTGGCCGGGATAGGGAGCATGGCCGAGCGACAGCCCGTACAGCAATGCGGCAAGCGCGGCGGCGAGCCAGAAGCCGCGCGTGCGCGCGGGCAGGTTGGACAACATGGTCGGACGGTCTCCTCGCACGCAGCGTGTCGTCGGGTGCGCGGTGCGGCGTCTCGGGCGACGCTCGACGTCCGCGCGGCCGTCCATTATCGGCAAGAAGGCGTTATCGGGGACGGACGAATCCTTCTAACCGGGCTGCGGGCGAGGCGTCGCGCCTACTTCGCCGCGAGCGCGGCGGCGGCGTCGCGCTCGGTCCAGACGTTGTCGCCGACGGTCAGCTTCTGCGGAATCAGCTTCGCGGCGTGAAACGCGTCGGCGACGCCCTGTTGCGACGCGACGATCTTCTCGTCGAGCGGCGTCGTGCCGTACGGCACGCGCTTCACCCAGGTTTCGACGAGCGCCCGATCGAGCCCGATCTTCGGCGCGATCAATGAGGCGGTCTCGGCGGGATGCGCGTTGACCCACCGGCCGGTTTCGCGCAGTTGCTGCAATACCGCGCCGACCACGTCCGGGTGACGGGTCGCGAATTCGCGCGTCGCCTCGTAGAAGTTATAAGCGGCGGGCAGGCCCGTGTAATCGGCGAGCGTGCGCGCCTTCAGCGCCTGCTGCGCGGCTGCGTAGTAAGGGTCCCAGACGACCCACGCGTCGACGGTGCCGCTTTCGAACGCGGCGCGCGCATCGGCGGGCGGCAGATAGATCGGGCGGATTTCGTCGTAGCGCACGCCGGCCTTCTGCAGCGCCTTGAGCAGCAGGTAGTTCGCGCTCGAGCCTTTCTGCAGCGCGATTTTCTTGCCCCTGAGGTCGGCCACGGTCTTCAGCGGCGAATCGGCCTTCACGACGATCGCCTCGTTGTGCGGCGACGGCGGCTCCGCGCCGACGTAGACGAAGCGCACGCCGCTCGCCTGCGCGAACACGGCGGGCGGCGCGCCCGTGTAGCCGATGTCGATGCTGTCCGCGTTCAGCGCCTCGAGCAACTGCGGGCCGGCCGGGAACTCGAACCATTTGACCGCATAGCCGAGCGGCTTCACGCGCGCCTCGAGCGAGCCCTGCGCCTTGACGACCGCGAGCAGCCCCGCCTTCTGGTAGCCGACGCGCAACACTTTGCCGCCCGCGTCGTCCTGCGCGAACGCGGCGACGGCGACGAGCGACGCGAGCGCGGCGGCTACGGTTCGGGGAATCCAGCGGGCAGGGCGAATCATCGGCAATCTCCACGACGTTGAAAAGAAGCGAGCGGCGCGCACGCCGCTCGGGTCGGGAAATCGTCGCACGGGCAGCCGCCCGCGCGAACCAAGCATTGCCGATATCAATATGACGCGTGCGCGCCTAACGTTTCTTGGGCGTGTCCTTCGCCGCCGCTCGCTCGAGCTTGGATTCGCGGTCGCGCGCGGCCTGCGAGCTCAGCTTCTTGTCGAGGATCGTCGCGACGCGGCCGCCCAGGTACGCGCTCGACGCCGCTTCGAGCGCCCGGTTCATCTCGCCCTCGACGAACACCGACGACAGCGGGCGCAGCCGCCAGATCGCGTCGACGAGCGCCGGCACGTCGGTCGGCGGCGGCAGCGAGCCTTCGTCGTAGCGGTCGAGGCGACGCACGACGAGCTCGACGAGCACGCGCGCGATCGCATCGAAATACGGCCGCGTGATGCTGATCGCGTCGAGCAGTTCGCGCGCGGGAATGCCTTCGCGCACCATCGCGGCCGCGGCTTCGAGAAGCGCCGGACTTTTCGAGACGAACGACATGCCGCGCCGCTCGAGCAGGCCGAGCTCGGCGACGCGCCCGAGCGACGCGGGCGTCTGCGGGCCGAACATCTGGATCAGCTGCGCGAGCGAGAAGGATTGCGGGCGCTCGTTGGACCAGCGGCCGCCGATCGCGTTTTCGAGCCCGAGGATCGAGCGAAGGTCGTGGCCGTCGTCGATCGCCTTGATGAGATCCTGGATGTTCGACAGCGTGTAGCCGCGCGCGAGCAGGTGATTGATGACCTTCAGGCGGGCGACGTGCGTATCGTCGTAGATGCCGACGCGGCCGCGCTTGCGCGGCGGCGCGAGCAGGCCGCGATCCTGATAGGCGCGCACGTTGCGCACCGTCGTGTCCGACACGCGCGCGAGCTCGTCGACCGTGTATTCGTTCAACGTCGACGCGTCCGGAGCGGCGTCGGCGGGGGTGGTTGAGTTCGATTTCGGCATGCGACGATTTTAGCGCGACCGCGCGCTTCAGTGCGAGGCGTCGTCGTCGGAGGGCGGCTTGCGCGCGCCGTCTCCGAGCACGCGTTGCATCAGTGCGGTGTCGATCCATCGGCCGTGCTTGAAGCCCACGCCGCGCAGCGTGCCGACGGGCTCGAAGCCAAGCGCGCGATGCAGCGACGTCGAGCCGCCGCGTCCGCCGTCCGCGATGACCGCGATCATCTGCCGCCAGGGGCCGGCTTCGCAGCGCTCGATCAGCGCGGCGAGCAGCACGCGGCCGATGCCGCAGCCGCGGCACGCGTCGTTCACGTAGATCGAATCCTCGATCGCATAGCGATACGCGCTGCGCGGCCGGTACGGCGTCGCGTACGCGTAGCCCGCGACCATGCCGTCGAGCTCCGCGACGAGATACGGCAGGCCGTGTCGCCGCACCGCTTCGCGCCGCGCGCGCAGATCGTCGACGGACGGCGGCGTCTCCTCGAACGACGCGACGCCCGTCAGCACGTGATGCGCGTAGATCGCCTGGATCGCTGCGAGGTCCTGCTCGGTGGCGTCGCGAACGATCGCGGCGGAAAGGGCGGGAGCGCCGGATGTCTTCATTGCAAAACGGGGCGGGAATGGCGGAATCGTTACTATGCTCGCATTCAAAAATGTCCGCAAAGCGAGCGCTTCGATCGCAGCGCGCCGGAATTGCGGACGATGCGTGCGATGTATGACGATGCGCATCGCGATGATCGCGGCCGCCGAGAAACGCATTCGATCGGCGATCCTCGACGGTTGCGTCCGAAGCCGCCGGCGATCTTATAATCCGCAGCCGTTCCGAGGCGCATAGCGTAGCGACGAAAGTGACGAAAGCGGACGCCGTCGCTCGATACGAGTGCGTAATGAAAAAATGCTCGCGACGATTTGGGCGAGCCGAATAATCAAGACACGATGAACAAGCGAAATACGAGGCCCGCCGATTTCCAGAAGAAGACCGACGCGCGCCGCACGTCCGGCGCGCGAGAAGCGAAGTCCGTTTCGCGATCGGTTGAATCGAAACATAGCGTGCGGCACGCGCATGAAGATGTCGCAACCGCAGAGGTTGCGACGAATGTGGTGCCGGAGCTGCGGGCGCAACCCGCGCGATCGTTGGAGTCGCAACCGAGGCCCGCGATTGCAACCGCTGCGCCCACGAAAACCACGGCACCCGCGGCAACCGAGGCGGCTGCGCCGGCTTCCGCGCCGATCGACTCGACCGATTCCACCCGCTCGACCGACATGCGTGGCTCGACGGAAGAGGCCGCTCCGGCCGCTCCGGCCGCATCGCCCGAGCTTTCGTCCACGCCCGGCCGACCGGCCGCACGGGCCGGCGTGCGGATGCCCCGCCTGTATCGCGCGATCACGTGGCTGCAAGGCACTTATCAGAAGCTCGACACGGGGCAAAGGCTCTACCTGAATTGCGCGCTCGCGGTGCTGCTGTACTTCGTGACGTTTCCGCTGCATCGCTGGTGGAACTTCGTCGGCTTGCTGATGCTCGCAATCGTCTTCTGGTTCGCGGGGATGGTCTACGACGCGCTGACGCTCTACAAGCGGATCTACGCGACGCACATCGGCAAGGGCCTGCTGCTGCTCGCGTTCACGGGCCTCACGAATCTGTCGATCGCGCTCGCGAATCTGCGGATCAACGGCATCGCCGGCGTCGATCCGTCGAAGTTTCCTCATACGGAAATCTTCGTCGCGATTCTGTCGATCCCGTTCATCGGGCTGTTGATCCTGATGACGCTGTATGCGGCGTCCGTGCTGTTTCTGCCGGTCTACGGCTTCTTTTTCTTCGCGATGGACGCGAAGGCCAAGGCGTTCTTTTCCGCCGGCCTGATTAAACAGGACGAAAGCGCGTATCCGGTGATCACCGGGATTCTCAGATTCGTCGGCTTTTTCGTCTTTGTCGGCGTCGTGATCTTTTTCGCGAAGCAGAAGCTCGTCGACTACGACCGCTTCATGACGCAGACCGCCGAGCAGTCGATCTATCAGCTCGAAATGTACGAGAAGGCGCCGTGCGACGTGCCGGCCGGCGCGCGGGTCGCGTTCCTCGACGACGACAACATCGTGTACGCGCTGCGCGTCGGCGCCGAGCTGAAATTCTTCCCGCAGCCGTGCAAGAAGGGCGCGAAGTGATCGATCGGGCCGACGCGCGCGCCGTCGGCTCGAATCACGCGCGCTTCCTGAACGGCACGTCCTCGACGAACCACGCGAGCGCGAACGCGATCGCGATCACCGCCGCCGCCCACAGATACACGGAATGCAGCGAGCTCGCGAACGCGTGCAGATACGCGCCGCGCACGGCGTCGGGCAACTGGCGGACCGCCGACGGCCCGAGCGACGGCGGCAGCTCCGTGTCGGGCGGCAGCGCGGCCGCGAGCCGCGCATGCAGCCCGTTCGAGAACAATGCGCCGAACGCGGCGACGCCGAGCGAGCCGCCGATCGAGCGAAACAGCGTCGCGCCGGACGTCGCGACGCCGAGGTGCCGGAACTCGACGGTGTTCTGCACCGCGAGCACGATGACGGGCATCACCATCCCGAGCCCGCCGCCGAGGAGCGCCATGTACAGATACATCGCGCGCAGCGGCGTGTCGAGCGACAGCGTCGCGAGAAGCAGCATCGCCGCGCCCGCGACGAAGGTGCCCGCGATCGGGAACAGGCGGTACTTGCCGAGCTTCGTGATGAGGCGCCCGCTCGCGATCGACGTCACGAGCATGCCGCCCATCAGCGGCAGCAGTTGCATGCCGGCTTCCGACGGCGTGGACCCTTTGACGACCTGCAGATAGAGCGGCAGGAACGTGACCGAGCCGAACAGCGAGAGGCCGACGACGAAGCCGATCAGGCTGCACAGCACGAAAGTCCGATGGCGGAACAGCTCGAGCGGCATGATCGGCTCGGCGGCGAGACGTTCCTCGTAGACGAAGCCCGCGGTCGCGACGATGCCGAACGCGAGCGTGAACCACAACTGCGGCGACGACCACGGCAGGATCGTGCCGCCCTGGCTCGTGAACAGCACGACGCAGGTGAGCGCGGTCGCGAGGAACGCGGCGCCCGCGTAATCGATCCGGTGCCGCACGTGCGCGGTGTGCGGCCTGAACGCCGCGCCGATCACCGCGAACGCGAGTGCGCCGAGCGGCAGGTTGATGTAGAAGATCCAGCGCCACGACAGGTGCTGGACGAGAAATCCGCCGAGCAACGGCCCGATCACCGTCGCGATGCCGTACACGCCGCCGAACATCCCCTGATAGCGGCCGCGTTCGTCGGGCGGAATCAGGTCGGCGATCGCGGCCATCGTGACGACCATCAGCCCGCCGCCGCCGAGCCCTTGCAGCGCGCGCAGCAGGATCAGCTGCGTCATGTCCTGCGCGAGTCCGCAAAGCGCCGAGCCGACGACGAACAGCACGATGGCCGCTTGCAGCACGATCTTGCGCCCGTACAGGTCGCCGAGCTTGCCGTAGAGCGGCAGCACGACGGTCGACGACAGCAGGTAAGCCGTGACGACCCACGACAGCTTCTCGAGGCCGCCGAGCTCGCCGACGATCGTCGGCAGCGCGGTCGACACGATCGTCTGATCGAGCGCCGACAGCAGCAGCACGAGCAGCAGCGCGGCGACCGTGAGCCGCACGGATGCGCGCTGGCCCCCGGCATCGGCGTGGTCGGGCGGCGCGGAGGAGTCGGTATGCATGGGGAGTCGCATTGTCGTTGGGAGCGAGTCGGAATGTAGAAATAATCGATTGACTAGTCAATATCTGCTTCGTCACAAAGATTTCCATCGGTTACGAGTCGTAACGGCTGCGTTCGGGCGGGGCGGCATGTCGCCGCACCCCGCGAGGCGTCTCAAGTTTTCGGAAGCCGGGCCGTAATACCGGCGACTGTCCCCCAAACCGGCGGCTACCATTTGCGACTCTCCCTGGTCATGAACGCTTTTTTCTCCCGTTTTTCGATTCGCACCCGGATCTTCTCGACGCTCGGGCTCGTCGCCGCGCTGCTCACGATCACGGGCGTGATCGGTTTCTTCAGCATGCAGAACTCGAACGCCGCGCTCGACGACGCTTATACGCGCCAGCTCGCGGCGAAGACGGCGCTCGCGTCGGCGAGCCTCAATCTCGCGATCGCGCGCACGACGCTCGACCGCGTGATCCTGCATCCGGAGGCGCCCGACGCCGCGAACACGATCGCGAAGGCGGAGCAATACCTGGCCGCGTCGGACCGCGGCTGGGGCGATTATGACGCGCTGCCCCGCAGCGACGACGAAAAGGCGCTCGCCGCGCAGGCGAACGCGGCGCGCCGCGCGCTCGTCGACGAGGCGATCAAGCCGATGATCGACGCGCTGAAGGCGGGCCGCCACGACGACGCCGATCGCCTGATGATGACGGCCGCGCCGCCGCTGTCGGTCGCGTGGACGAAGGCGACGACCGCGCTCGCCGACGCGCGCGCCGCGTACGGCAAGGCGGCGTACGACGACGCGGAGCAGATGTACGGCTGGCTGCGGCTGACGCTCGGCGGCCTGATCGTGTTCGGTCTCGTCGCGTGTCTCGGCTGCGCGATCGGCCTGCACTTCGCGATCACGCAGCCGCTCGTGCGGATTCTCGGGCACCTGCGCCGCCTGTCGGACGGCGATCTGACGAGCGAGCTGCACTGGACGTCGCACGACGAAATGGCCGAGCTCGTGAGCGGCTTGACGACGATGCAGCGCAGCCTGTCGGACACGGTGCGCAAGGTGACGGACGGCTCCGAATCGATCGCGACCGCGACGCGCCAGATCGCGGCCGGCAACACTGACCTGTCGCAGCGCACCGAGGAGCAGGCGGCCGCGCTGCAGCAGACGGCGGCGAGCATGGAGCAGCTGACCGTGACGGTGAAGCAGAACGCCGACAACGCGCGCGAGGCGCAGAACTGCGCGGACAGCGCGACCAACATCGCGACGAAGGGCGCGACCGTCGTCGGCGAAGTGGTCGGCACGATGGCCGAGATCGACCAGAGCTCGCAGAAGGTGGCCGACATCATCGGCACGATCGAAGGGATCGCGTTCCAGACCAACATCCTCGCGCTCAATGCGGCCGTCGAGGCGGCGCGCGCGGGCGAGCAGGGCCGCGGCTTCGCGGTCGTCGCGGGCGAAGTGCGCACGCTCGCGCAGCGCTCGGCGTCGGCGGCGAAGGAGATCAAGGCGCTGATCGGCGAATCGGTCGAGCGGGTCGCGACGGGCTCGCGTCTCGTCGGCTCGGCGGGCGACACGATGCAGGAGATCCAGCGCGCGATCGCGCGCGTGACGGGCATCATGACCGAGATCTCGGCCGCGTCGAACGAGCAGCGCGACGGCATCGAGCAGGTGAACCGCGCGGTGTCGCAGATGGATCAGGTGTCGCAGCAGAATGCGGCGCTCGTCGAGCAGGCGGCGGCGGCCGCCGCGTCGCTCGAAGAGCAGGCCGACGGGCTGCGCCGCACGGTCGGCGTGTTTCGCGTCGTCGTCTGACGTTTTAGTGTCGGCCCGCGTCGGCCCGCGTCGGCCGATCCGCGGGCCCATGCGGCCCGCATGGGCGGCCGATCCACGCGCGTCGCTCAGCCGAAGCGATTCGGCCGCGTCCGGCGCGAATGCGGCGTCGACGCCGTCAAGCGGACGGCGCGGACGGCGCGATCCGTTGCGCCGCGCGCTGCGCCGCGACGACGATCAGCTTCATCGTCGCGCGCGTCGCGCCGACGAACAGCTTGCGCGCCGCTCGCGCGTCGAACGCGTCGAAGTCGACTTCGGTCAGGATCACGCACGGCGCCGCCTGCCCCTTGAAGCGATAGATCGAATCGAGCAGCACGTCGCCTTCCCGATATTCCGGATTCCCGAACAGGTCGTACTTGCCGGTGAAGCTTTTCACGCGGTGCGGGCCGAGCTGGTCGAGCGCCGTGAACGCCGAGCCCTCCCGCCCCCTGAACGAGAGCACCGCGATGTCCTGCTTGCGAAAGCCTAGCGCGAGCGCCTGCGTGATCGCGCGCTTCGTCGCGTCGATGCACGCTTGCGCGGCCGATTCCGCGTCCGTCGCGTCGTACGCGGAGATCGCGATCTCCGATCCGCCGAACGGGCTGCCCGACGTGAGTTCGGCGGCGAGCGGCTCGACGCCGCCGACGACGTCGCGCACGTAATCGAGAATATCGCGCGGGCTGCGGTAGTTCGTCGTTTCCTTGAGCGTCACCCAGCCGGGCAGCGGCACGCTGTCGCGCATGTAGAGATTCTGCAGCGGGTCCTCGAGCCACCACCATGCGCCGCCCGGCGCGACGAGCCGCTCGAGCGCGTCCGCCCACGGCGGCTGGAAGTCCTGGCCTTCGTCGACGATCAGCGTATCGAACTGCCAGCGCTCGGCGATCGGCGTCTGCGCGAAGCGCGTCTCGAGTTGCCCGAATGCGTCGCGCGCGCCGAAATCGGGGACGTGGCCGCCGTCGCGCGCGACCCAGTCGCAGAGCTGGTGATAGTTCGCGATCTTCGCGCCCCCGGGTGCGATTCGTGCGACGTGATCCGCGAGCGGCCGGTTGAAGCACACGTACAGCACGCGCTTGCCCGCCGCGATCGCGTCGCGCATCGCCTGCACGGCGAGCTGCGTCTTGCCGGAGCCGGCGGTCGCGATCACGCGCAGCCGGAACGGCGCGAACTCGAGCCGGCGCGCCCAGGCCGCGAGGCCGCCCGACAGCCGCGTGACGAGCGTGTCCGCCTGGCCGACGAGCGCGCTCGTGTCCGGCGTCAGAGACAGCTCGTCGGCGAGGAAATGGTGGATTTTCGCCGCGCTCGGAAAGGGCGGCTCGTCGGCGGGCAGCGCGTCGACGATGCGCGCGGCGAGTTCGTGCTTGCGCGTCGCGTCGACGATTCGCGCGGGCGCGACGCCCGCGATCGCCGGATTCCTCACCGTGTAGTCCGGGCAATACAGCAGTTCCTCGACGCCGTACGCGCCCGCGCCGAGCGCGGCGGTGAGCCGCCGATGCAGGTTTTCGAGCGTGCGTGCGAGCTGGATCGACACGTTGCGTTCGGTCTGCAGATAGACCTTGACGAGCCCTTTCGGCGTCTCGCGCAGGAAGCCCGCCTTCTGCTCGATCACGAGCACGCGCCCGGCCGGGCTCACGATCACGAAGTCCGCTTCGCCGAATACCGAGAAATTCTGGTCGGCGCGCGTCCAGTGCACGCCGTGGTAGACGGTGTATGCGTCGGGCAGCGTCCGCTCCAGCGTCGCGAGCGTTTCGCGCTCGCGTTGCGCCGCGCCCGTGGCGGCGAGATTCTTCCAGTCTTCGGGAATGATGCGGGCCATGTCGGGTCCTGGCAGTGCGTGCGATGGGCAAGGATCGCCGGCTATTGTACGCAGGCGCGTGCGCAGCGGGCGCACGGCGGTTCGGTTCGCAGTATGCGCGGCGGGTCGGGCCCGCGACGGGCGGGCGAGCGCGTTCGACATGAATCGGCTTGCATGCGCGACGCGCGCATGTGCCGATGCGCGTTCGTCGGGCGCGCGTTCGCGGCGGCGCGCCCGGGTGCCGGCGATGAAGTCGGCGCGCAGGCGTCACGCACACGCTCGCGGCGGGGCGCGCAGCGGCACACGCGGCGGATCGAATTCGATGCGGCGACGGCCGCATGTCGACGGACGAATAATCGTGTCGATCGAAGCGGGTATGTCATGTGCGCGACATATCGTCGATGTGGGCGTTTCGACGCGCGGGCGCTGCCGGCGCGGCGCGGGGCGCGCGCGCCGATCGACGCGACCAGCCGCAAGCGGGACGGGAATCGAACGACGTGGAACGGCGACGCAAGCCGTGCGGGCGCGAATGCGAAGTGAGGTGCGATGAGTTGGCGACGAACGTCGCGATTTCACGGAAAGGGGCGCAATCTCAAAATTCGTCGCGGCGACGGCCGCCGCGGCATGCCCGACATCCGCGGGCCGGCGCGCATGCCGCGCGCTTTCGTCGTCACGCGCGCGACAGACGCTTCGCGAGATCGGCGCTCAGGATCGCCATGCGGGCGGGCTTCTCGTAGCAGACGACGTCGTAGACGCGGATCACTTCGCTGATTTCGGTCTCGCTCGCGCGGCCCGTCAGCAGATCGCCCGTCAGCACGAAGATCGGCGCGCCCGGATTGTCGGACGCGCGCACGGCCTGGATCGCGTCGGCGGCGCTGCGGCCGTCGAACATCCACTCGGTGACGACGGCGTCGAACGCCTGGCCCTGCAGCGCGTCGACGAACGTGCCGACACTGCCGAAGCGGGCCGTCACGAAGCCTTGCTCGTCGAGATAGCGGCAGACTTCGTCGGCGCTCACGCTGTCGGCGTCGATCACGGCGACGAGCAGCCTGTCGCTTTCCGCGCGGCGCGGATAGATTTCGATCTTGTGAACGTCGTACGCGTTCTGGTAGAGCACGCCCGTGTGGCGCAGCACGCGCCAGCGGCCTTGCTGCTCGTACGCGACGAACTCGGGGCGCGCGCCGGAGTCGAGCAGGCCGCCGATCCATGCAGTGCACGGAATCTCGGCGATGCCCGCATACAGCACCGCGTCGCGCGCGCATGCGCCGACCATGCCGGGGTCGAGCGCCTGCGCGCCGAACAGCTGCGCGGCGGGCTCGCCGTAGGCTTCGGCGACTTTCTTGATTTGCGCGAGCGTCCAGGGACTGCTGCCGCGCAGTTTGCGATGCCCTTGCGAGAAACTCAGGTCGAGAATGCGACAGAGCTCGGTCGTCTGCTGACGCTTGCCGATGCCGTGTCGGGTCATCAGCTCGCGCACGCGCTCGGCGACCGCAAGGGAATCCGTGGTGATTGCTTCGTTGGCCATACTGCGGGAACGGATCGGTTCGAATAATTCAGAACGGAGCGCCGGATGGCGCACGGTACGGCATCGTTCGATGCCGTCGGATGAGGCGAGCCGACCGGCCACGCGTAGAAAGATAACTTTACCGCAAAACAAAGTTCGTCCTGCGCACTAGTGTGCGTTTTTCTGTGAAAGGTGTTTCCTCAAGTTACTGTGACGGGTTTTCGCCGATGGCGCTTTCGTCAGAACTACCGACATGACCACGACCTATCCGCTTTACAACACGCTCGCTCGCGCCGACGAGCCGTTTCCGTCGCAAGCCGACGTCGCGATCGCGGGCGCCGGCATCATGGGCTGCGCGGCCGCCTATTATCTCGGTTTGCGCGGGATAAAGGCGGTCGTGTTCGACAAATCCCGCATTGCGGGACAGCAGTCGACGCGCGCGTGGGGCTTCGTGCGCCAGCAGGGCCGCGAAGCCGCCGAAGTGCCGCTGATGATGGCCGGCATGCGCCTATGGGAAGGCCTCGAGCGCGAACTCGACGCCGATCTCGAATGGCGGCAGGGCGGCTGTCTCTATATCGCCGGCAACGACGACGATTGGGCGTCGTTCCAGCAATGGACGGACATCGCGCGCACGCACGGGCTCGACACGCGCACGCTCGCGCGCGCCGAGATCGACTCGCGCGTGAGCGGCCTCGCCGCGCCCGCGCTCGGCGGCCTCTACACGGCGAGCGACGGCCAGGCGGAGCCGCGCCGCGTCGCCGCCGCGTTCGCCGCGCGGGCGGCCGAAGCCGGCGCGCGCTTCTTCGAAGGCTGCGGCGTGACCGCGATCGATACGTCGGGCGGCTCGGTGACGGGCGTCGTCACCGAGCGCGGCGTCGTGAAGGCGCGGCGCGTGATCTGCGCAGCGGGCGCGACGAGCTTTCACCTGCTGGACGGCGTCGGCATCCGGCTGCCGCAGCAGGCGGTGCGCGGCACCTGCATGCGTACGAACGCGCTGCCCGCCGTGTCCGTGTCGACGATCTGGGGGCACGGCCTCGGCATCCGGCAGCGCGCGAACGGCGCGATCAATCTCGCGGACGACATGCAGGTCGACGTCGACGTGACGCTCGGCCATCTGCGCGGGCTGAGCCTGTTCCTGCCCGAGCTGTGGGCGCAGCGCGAGAAATTCCGCTTCCATCTGAACGGCGCGGCGTGGCGCGATCTGACGACGCGCGTCGCGGGCCGCGCATCGGCGATCGAGCCGCGCGATCCGAATCCGCAGCCGAATCCGGCTCATGCGCCGCGCGCGCTCGCGAAGCTGAAGGCGATCTTTCCGGCGCTGCGCGACGCGCAGATCGTCGAGGCGTGGGCCGGCCTGATCGACGTGCTGCCCGACGGCATTCCGGTGATCGACGCGCCGCGCACGCCGGACGGGCTCGCGGTCGCGACCGGGTTCTGCGGGCACGGCTTCGCGATGGGGCCGATCGTCGGCCGCCTGCTCGCCGAGTGGGTCGACACCGGCGCGACGTCGCTCGATCTGTCCGCGTTTCGCGCGGCGCGCTTCGTCGACGGCACGATGCGGCGGCCGACGAGCATGCTGTAGCGTCGGCGAGAGGAGCGCGCGCGACGGCCATCATGATAACGGCGGCGTCGCCGTCGGCGCGGCGCACGTCAAAGATCGTCAAACCTTGGGCGTTCGCACGCGGCGCACGCCGCGCGACGACGGTTTGCGCCGCGCGCGGCGGCGTTTCGCGGCGTAAAATCGCGACGCCCCGTTCTGGAGAAGATACTTGCCGTCGCCATCCGATCATCGCAAGTCGCTGCGCTTTCGGCTGCGCCGCGCGCGCGCGCCGTGGACGGCGCCGCGTGCGCGCACGCTGTTCACGCGGCCCGCCGCGTCGCCGCTGCGCACGCTGACGTTTCGCCTCGCGCTCGTCGTCGGCCTGTGCACGCTCGCGTTCCTCGTGCTGTATCTCGATCGCGACGGCCTGCGCGACTCGACGAAGAGCGTGCCGATGAGCATCGCGGATCTCGTCTATTTCACGATGGTCACGGTCGCGACGGTCGGCTACGGCGACATCGTGCCCGTCACCGCGCGCGCGCGGCTCATCGACGCGTTCTTCATCGTGCCGATCCGCATCGGCATCTGGTTCATTTTTCTCGGCACGGCTTATCAATTCGTGATTCAACGGGTCATCGAGGAGTTCCGCATGAAGCGCCTGCAAAAAAATCTGCGCGATCACATCGTGATTTGCGGCTACGGGCTGAGCGGCTCGATCGCCGTGCGCGAGCTGCTCGAAAGCGGTGTCGATCCGGCGACGCTGATCGTCATCGATTCGCAGGAGCAGGCGCTCGAGGCGGCCGCCGCGCTCGGCGTGACGGGGCTTTGCGGCGACCCCGCGCACGAGGACCTGCTGCAGCAGGCGCAGGTGCGCAGCGCGAAGGCGGTCATCATCTCGGTCACCGACGATCCGACCGCGATCCTGCTCACGCTGTCCGTGCGCAGCATCGCGCCCGATACGAAGATCGTCGTGCGGATTCAGGAGAACCTGTATCAGCGGCAATTGCGGCAGGCGGGCGCCGACGTGATCGTGTCGTCGACGAAGATCGGCGCGCTGTTGCTCGCCGATGCGGTCGCGAGCCGCTACATCGTGCCGTTCGTCAACGACATGCTGTCGACACGCGGCCGCGCGACGCTCGTCGAGCGGCCGGCCGCCGCGCACGAGATCGGCTGCATGTCGAACGAGGTGACGGGCGCGCTCGTCGTCGGGCTCGACCGCGCGGGCAAGATCCTGTCGTTCTACGAAGATTCGCCGTGCCGGATCGAGGCGGGCGATACGCTCGTCGTGATCCAGTCGACGCGCGCGATGGAGCGCGCGGGCATCGCCCCGACGGACTGAGCCCGGCGCTGCGGCACGCCGCGCCGCGCGCCCGGCGAACCGCCGATCAGCTCGCCGGCGCGGGCGCGAGCGGGCCGGGCGCCGGGCCCGGCCGCACCGCGATCGATTCGCGCACGAGCGCGGCGAGCTTGTCCGCGTCGTGCTCGGGAATCCAGTGCGTCGCGTGCGGCAGCACCTCGAGCCGATACGGCCCGCTCACGAAATCGCGCGCGAGCTCGGCGCCGCGCCGCGACAGCGCCGCATCCCGCGCGCCCCAGATATGCATGACGGGCACGGGCACCTTGCGGGTCAGGTAGCCGGGCGGCGTCAGCGCCATTGCGCGATACCAGTTGAGCGACGTCGTCAGCGCGCCCGTATCGACGATGTCGGCATAGACGGTGTCCACTTCGTCGCGCGTCATCCCGGTGCTCGCCAGCATTTTTCCGAACAGCCCGCGACAGCGCGTGACGAACAGTTCCGGCAGCTTCGGCAACTGGAACAGGCCCATGTAGTACGAGCGGAACAACTGGTCGCTGCTGAGCATCGAGCGCATGAACGCGCCCGAGTGCGGCACCGACACGGTCGTGAGCGTGCGCACGGCGGCCGGATGCCGGCCCGCCAGCGCCCACGCGACGGCCGCGCCCCAGTCGTGCCCGACGACGTGAACCGGGCCGCCGCCGAGCCGCTCGATCAGCGCGACCACGTCGCCGACGAGATGCTGCATCCGGTATGCGCCGACCCGGCGCGGGCGGGCGCCCGGCGAATAGCCGCGCTGGTTCGGCGCGACGGTGCGGTAGCCGTCGGCGTTGAGCGCGGCGGCGACGCGCGCCCAGCATTTCGCCGTCTGCGGCCAGCCGTGCAGCAGCACGATGATCTCGCCGTCGATCGGGCCCGTATCGACGACGTCGAAAGTCAATTCGTCGTGACTGAACGAAGTCACGCGGCGTGCATCATCCAAGGTCGGATCTCCTGAATTTTGACTTCGGTATCTTGTCTTCCACACGCGAGCGGCGCTCGCGACGCGCTCGAAGCGTCGGCCGTCGGCCGTCGGCCGTCAGCCGCCAGCCGGCGTGCTCGCGTGCGGCTGCCGTCATCGTGCGCCCGGCGGTCGGCGCAGGTGTGCGTCGCCGACGCACGAGTTGCAGAAAGTCTAGACGGCGATTGCCGGTTTGCCTATTCGATATTCGTGATGTGATTCATTGACGATCCGGAATTCGCTTGCGGGGGGCGCGTGGCGGCGTGCGCAACGCACGCGAGCGACGACGTCGCCGCAATTGGGGAAAGACCTCGAGCGCGAAGGGCGGGCGACGGGATTGAAGCCGTGTAGCATCTGAGCCGAACCGGATTCCACTACGATCATCCCATTCAGGACAGGAGAGCGGCATGAGCGAAGCAGACCGCGAGCGGGGCAAGGCGCGCCGCACGCAGGTGATGGGCGACGCGTTCGTCGAGCGCGCGATGAGCGATCTGGACGGCTTTTCGCGGCCGTTGCAGGAATGGCTGAACGAGCACGCGTGGGGCAGCACGTGGCAGCGCGGCGGCATCGACCTGAAGACGCGCAGCCTTTGCACGTGCGCGATGCTCGCGGCGCTCGGCCGCGGGCACGAGCTCAAGGGGCATATTCGCGGTGCGTTGAACAATGGCGCGAGCCTCGTCGAGATTCGCGAGGTGCTGCTGCACAGCGCGCTGTACGCGGGCGCGCCGGCGGCCGTCGAGGCGTTTCGCAACGCGCGCGAGGTGATCGACGCGCTCGGGCTCGACGTGCCCGACGATGGCGTGTGATGGCGTCGGGCGGTGTGTTGGCCGCGTGCGAGCCGGGTCCGAGGCCGGGCGGTGCGGCGAGGCGGCGCCGGCCGGGCGCGATCGCTGCGGTCGAGGCCGAACGCGCGCCGATCGACGTTCGTCGTCAATGCTGATGTTTCGGGGTTGGGCGTTCGGCGATTTGTCGATTCGGAGATGCGTGATTCCGGGTTTGGAGTTTGGAGCTCGGAGATTCAGGGGCTAGGGGGGCGAGGCGCCGAGGCGAATCGCCGAATCATTGAACCGACGCCGACGCATCGACGAAGCCGGGAACGCCGACGTCGACGACACGAAACGCGAAGTCGGATAGCAGCACCGAAACGCACATGGGAACTCGAAGTGCGCGAAGCCCCGAAGCCCCGAAGCCCCGAAGCCCCGAAGCCCCGAAGCCCCGAAGCCCCGAAGAACCGAAGAACCGAAGAACCGAAGAACCGAAGAACCGAAGAACCGAAGAAGCAAAGCCTCCGACTCCGAAGCCCCTTCGAGAGGACAAACGATGACGACAGCGGTTTTCGACGCGGTGCAGACGGCGCGCCTCACGCCGTTCGCCGAGCTGGTCGACGCATTGCGCACCGCGGCGCTCGACGCGGCCGACGGCCGGATCGCGAGCCCCGCGCGGCTCGTCGTGCCGCTCAACGAAGGCGGCGCGATGCTGTCGATGCCCGCGTCGGCGAGCGATCTCGCGATCCACAAGCTCGTGACCGTGTG
Source organism: Burkholderia sp. MSMB1498 (assembly GCF_001526245.1). Classification (NCBI taxonomy): domain Bacteria; kingdom Pseudomonadati; phylum Pseudomonadota; class Betaproteobacteria; order Burkholderiales; family Burkholderiaceae; genus Burkholderia; species Burkholderia sp. MSMB1498. Next base: position 92,182 of record NZ_LOYJ01000033.1, on the reverse strand, counting down.
TCCGCGCAATCGCGGCGGCGATTTGCCGACGATCCAGGGGCAGGTGAGCGTCTTCGAGCCGACGACGGGCGAGCCGCTCTTCGCGCTCGACGGCCCGACCGTCACGGGCCGCCGCACGGCCGCGGTCACGCTGCTCGCGATCCGCACGTTCCTGCGCGCCGCGCCGCGCGACGTGCTGCTCATCGGCACCGGCACGCAGGCCGCGCACCACGTCGACGCGCTCGCCGCGCTGTTTCCCGGCTTGCGCGTGCGCGTGAAGGCGCGAACGGCCGCGCAGGCCGCGGCGTTCTGCGCGCGTCTGCGAGCGGTGTTGCCGACGCTCGAGCCGTTCGAGCCGTCCGAGCCGCTCGACGGCGATACGTTGCCCGACACGCTCGACGCAGTCATCACGTCGACGACGAGCGCCACGCCCGTCTACGACGAGGCGGCGCGAGCGGGGAGGCTCGTCGTCGGCGTCGGCGCGTTCACGCCCGACGCGGCCGAGGTCGGCGCGCGGACGATCGCGGGCAGCGCGCTCTACGTCGACGATCCGGCGGGCGCGCGCCACGAAGCGGGCGACCTGATCGTCGCGGGCGTCGACTGGACGCGTGTGCGCTCGCTTGCCGACGCGCTGCGCGCAAAGGAGCAAACGTACGCGACCGCGTCCGCGACCGCATCAGCTTCGAAATCGACACCGACACCGACACCGACACCGACACCGAGCGAGCCGTTGCAAGGCACCCCGGTCTTCTTCAAGAGCGTCGGCTGCGCGGCCTGGGATCTCGCCGCGTGCCGCGTCGCGCTCATTTCACGCACTCGAGCGTGTACTTGAGCGCAGGCGCGATCAGGCGGCGCCACACGTCCCACGTGTGCGCGCCGTCGACGATCCGCAGCGCGGCCGGATTCTGCGCGCGCCGCAGGCTCGTGTAGAGCACGCTCGACTCGGCCTGGATCGACAGATCGTCGTCGCCGGCGGCGATGAACATCCGCAGCCGCAGCGGCTGCGCGAAGTAGCTGCGCCACAGCGCCGGGTAGTTGAGCTCGTGCCAGACCTTCGGGTCGAACTGCTTGTCGCCGAACACGCCGACGTAACGCGCGGCCGAGCCCGTGGGCGGCTCGTTCGCGTAGACGGCCGGGCTCAGCAGCATCGCGCCGCAGAAGCGCTCCGGCTCGAGGAACGCGAAACGCAGCGCGCCGAAGCCGCCCATCGACACGCCGCCGATCGCGCGTCCCGCGCGCTGGTTCGACACCGCGTAATGCGCTTCGACGTCGGGCATCAGATCGTCGAGAAACGCGCTCTGCATCTTTTCCTTGCGGTCGACGTACCAGTCGGTGCCGCCTTGCGGCATCACGATCACGACGGGCGGAATGTCCCGGCGCTCGATCAGCGCGTCGGCGGTGAGTTGCAGGCGGCCCTGCGTGATCCAGTCGTTCGCGTTGCCGGCGTTGCCGTGCAGCAGATACAGCACCGGATAGCGCGCGCCTTCCGGGTTGTAGCCCGAGGGCAGGTAGACGGTGTAGGACCAGTCGCGGTGCAGCGCTTGCGAGCGGAACGTGCGGGTGACGATGCTGCTGGCGGGCGCCGCGTGCGCGGCGAGATGGAGCGCGGCGGCGAGCAGCGCGGCGAGAGGCAAGACGAATCGGCGCATGACGGCGTAATGGGAATGGGCGCCGATATGCTAGCAGCAGCGAATGACGGCCGTATGCGGATTTTCAGCGCCGCGGGCGGCGCAGCGGCAGCCGGGGCGGCCGCTGCGGGAGCCGCCATTGCCTGACGAACTCGGACGCCCGCGCGACGAGCGGCGCGTACAGCTTCGCGACGACGTACAGCAGGCCGACCGCGGCGGCGTCGGCGACGAGGCCGAGCGGCACGTTCAGATAACCGTCCGTCGCCGCGTACAGCAGCGAATCGACGAGCAGCGAGATGCCCGTGCCCGCGACGAAGCAGAGCAGGCCTTGGCGGCCGATCGTGCCGATCCACGGCATCGCCTGCGCGATCCGATGCATCCAGCCGAGGTGGACGAGCTTCGCGGCGAGCCACGCGATCGCGATGAAATTCGCGAGCCGCAGCACGCCGAGATTCTGCTTGATCGACGGATCGGCCGGGAACGGCTCGATGCGCAGCCGGTAGTACGCGCCGGCCGCGACCACCACGATCGCGGCTGCGGTCGCGAACCAGCCTACGGGCCGCCGCGCGAGCACCGGGTAGATCGGCTGGCAGCGCGCGACGATGCCGAGCAGGAACAGGAACTGCCATGCGAACGGATTGAAGTCCCAGGGCACGCCGTCGACGGTCGGCAGATAGCCGGCGATCTTGCGCGCCGCGAGCCACAGCGCGGCGCTGGCGGCGACGAGCAGCCACCACCAGCGGCTGCGCGCGACGGGCAGCGCGAGCGGCACGAGCAGCGCGAAGAACGCGTACATCGGCAACACCGACGCGAGATACGGCTGGCGCCGTAGCAGCAGGATGTCGCGCAGCGCGGCGAGCGGCGCGTGCATCAGCCCGTCGAGATCGTTGGTCGGCATGTTCGGCGCGTCGATCGCGAACGCGTTGAGCATCGCGGTGATGAAAAGCATCAGGCCGGCCGTGAACAGGAACGCGCGATAGATTTCGAACGCGCGCTTGATGAAACGCTGGCGCGCGGCGGACTCGGTGTGGCGCGCGGCGAGCGAGTTGTACGCGATCGCGGTCGCGAAGCCGCCGAGGAACACGAACACTTCGGCCGCGTCGCAGAGCGCGTAGGCGTGCAGCGTGACGCGCGACAGCATGCTGCCGCCGATATGGTCGACGACGATGATGAGCAGCACGAGACCGCGAAAAAAGTCGAGCTCGGCGTAACGTTGGGCTGGCGCGGCGTTCATGCGGCGTCGCGGGCGCGCGGCGACGCGCGGCGGACGCGGTGCGTGGCTCGAACGGCGAAAACGGGGGCGGACAAATGGCGCATGGTGGGGGGCGGCACGCTACATGATCGGATTCAGACAACGATGCTCGCGCATTGTGCCATCGATGGCGAGGGTTACGGGTTTACGCGAAGTTACGGACGAGTCTGACGAATTCCCGACACGGCAGTTGGCAATACGCAACGAAATGTAAAAAAGTGATGCACCAACATGGACGTTGCATTTTTTGCATGACAGTATTTCCCCCAGTGCAGCAATCCCGAGGCGTCGGCCGTACGAGGCGGGATGCGCCCGAGATGCCCCCCGAAATGAAACGCCCCGAAAGGGGGCGCCGAAACGTCACATGCGTCGTGGCGGCTTCGCATGTGCGAGGCCGCCGAACACAAGGTCTGGAGATATCGATAATGAAAAAGCAAGCCATTTCCGCCGCCGCACTGCTCGCGTTCGCCGCGCCGGCCTTCGCTCAAAGCAGTGTCACGCTGTACGGCGTGATCGACGAGGGCTTCAACTACACGAGCAACGTGAACGTCAACGGCATCGGCAAGAGCAACTACCAGCTCGCGAGCGGCTTCGCGCAAGGCAGCCGCTGGGGTCTGCGCGGCTCGGAAGACCTGGGCGGCGGCCTGAAGGCGATCTTCACGCTGGAAAACGGCTTCGACCTGAATAGCGGCAAGCTCGGCCAGGGCAGCCGGATGTTCGGCCGCCAGGCGTTCGTCGGCCTGTCGCACACGCAATTCGGCTCGCTGACGCTCGGCCGTCAGTACGATTCGGTCGTCGACTACCTCGCGCCGCTGACCGCGAACGGCAACTGGGGCGGCACGCTGTTCTCGCACCCGTTCGACAACGACAACACGGACAACTCCTTCCGTGTGAACAACACGATCAAGTACGCGAGCCCGGACTGGAACGGCCTGCAAGTCGGCGGCACGTACAGCTTCAGCAACGCGACCGGCTTCTCGAACAACCGTCAGTACAGCATCGGCGCCGCTTATACGCTGGGCGGCCTGCAACTCGCCGCCGCATATCTGCAGGCGAACAACCCGGGCAAGACGGCGGGCGGCGCGATCGCGGACAACGACGCGAACTTCACGGCCGATCGCCTGCGTATCTTCGGCGGCGGCGTCAACTACACGTTCGGCCCGGCGACGGTCGGCTTCGTGTACACGAAGGCGGACATCAAGAATCCGGTCTCGACGGTGTATCTGCCGTCGTCGACGTTCACGGGCCTCGGCCTGACCGCGACGAAGTTCCAGAACTTCGAAATCAACGGCAAGTACCAGCTGACGCCGGCGCTCTTCATCGGCGCGCAGTACGTGTATACGGACGGCAAGTTCGACGCGGCCGCGGGCACCGCGAAGCCGAAGTACCACACCGTCGGCCTGATGGCGGACTACAACCTGTCGAAGCGCACCGACGTCTATCTGCAGGGCGCATGGCAGAAGGTCGCGGGCGACAAGACGGGCACCATCGCGGACGGCGGCTATGTCGTCGGCACGGACGGCCCGTCGGCGTCGGCGAACCAGTTCGCGGTCCGCGCGGCGATCCGCCACAAGTTCTGATCGCACCGGCCGAGCGGGCGGCGCGCGATCGATCGACGTGCCGCCGCCGGCCGGTTCAAATTGGAGTTTTGCATTCAGCCGGCTCGTTCGGGCCGGCTGAACGGCTTTATCGATCAGGCGGGGACGGCTGCATCGCCTGATGCGTGGGTTTTGCTTTTGCGTGCGCGGCCGGCGCGAAACGGCCCGATGTGTGCCGTCGCGGGGGCGTTTCAATCGATGTTTCGCGACATCGCCGACGCTCGGGGCCGCCGAGCCTCACTTCGTTTTCCTCCATTTCCTCCTGATTGACGGCAGGCGCGTGCGCCATGCGGGACGCGCGTCGGCGGGCTGTCGCCTCGCCGTGTATCCGGCTGTTCGCTGACGCTCGAAGCGGCGTGCGACGACCGTAATACGACCCGCCCGTCGGGGCCTGCCTTGTCCATCTCGAGCGACTGCCGATCCAGTGCAGGCCGATTCGAGAATCGAGTGATTTGGCCGACGCGTCAGGTTTGCGTTTGCTGCGCGACGCAGATCAATCGCAGCGCGTATGCGCCGTTCATGTCCGCCTGCGAATTCGGATCGTGCGTATCGGAATTGAAATGCTCGCGTCGACTCGCTGCGCACAGCGGTCGATCTGTTGGTTCGACTCGAACGAGCGGCCGCCGACCGACGCACCGCGGCCGAACCGCCTATCCGCCTATCCACCTATCCACCTATCCGCCGCCGAGCTCAAGCCGCGCACGACTCGTTCTTGCCCGGATCATGCGCGAGAAATGCGATGAAGTCGCGCGTGTACTTGGGCAATTCGTCGAAGCTGCGCGCGCAGATCGTCAGCCGGCGGTGCGCCCACGGATCGGTGAGCTCGATCAGGCGGATCTGCATCGTCTGCTGCGCGCGCAGCGCCGCGTGGCGCGACACGATGCCGATCCCGACGCCGCGCGCGATCAGCCGGCAGATCGCGTCGAAGCTCTTCAACTGGACGCGGTAGTCGATCCGTTTGCCAAGCGCCTTCGCCTGCTCGGAGAGGTGGACCTGCAGCGCGCTGCCGTCCGTCATGCCGATGAAGTCCGCGTCGACGAGCTCGGCGAACGCGACCCGCTCGCGCGCGGCGAGCGGGTGGTCGACCGCCGCGACGGCGATCAGCCAGTCCTCGCGAAACGGCATCTGCTCGAGCCCGTCGAGCCCGACCGAATCGGCGACGATCCCGAAATCCGCGGTCTTGCCGCGGATCGCATGAACGATCTCCTGGCTCGACCGCTCCTCGACGCTCACCGACAGCTTCGGGTGACGCGGCAGGTATTCGGCGAGCGCGTCGGGCAGATATTCGCTGAGCGCGGCGGTGTTGCTGAGGAGGCGGATGTGGCCGCGCAGCCCGGCGCCGAACTGTTGCAGTTCGCCGCGCATATGGTCGATCTGTTGCAGGACGACGCGCGCATGGTGCTCGAGCGCGCGGCCGGCTTCGGTCGCGCGCGTACCGCGCTTCGCGCGCTGCAAAAGCGGCACGCCGAGCTCTTCCTCCATGCCGCGAATGCGCTCGCTCGCGGATTGCAGCGTCATGTGCGCGCGCTCGGCGCCGCCCGTGATGCTGCCGGCCTCGCAGACGTGCAGGAAAAGTCGCAGATCGGTCAAGTCGAATCGCATGGAGCTTGCTTGCGTTGTCGTTGTAATGGCCGATACGGTAACAGGATTGCGGGGCGCCGCGTTCAGGCGGTGCCTGAGGCCCGCTTCGCCGGTTCCGCATTTTCGTGCGACGAATTGCCGCGCATCATGTCCACTCGTTCGTCGGCCCGGAGGCGCGCATGGGTAGCAACCCGTCTTGGCTGTTGGCGTTCAAGATCGCATTGCACATCTTCTTTCTCTGTTGCGGCATCGCTTTCGCGTTTTCGACGCTGAGCGTGCAGTACCTGTGATGCGCGTGACCGAGGCTGGCGCGGCGCGCGAATTCATCATGCGGCGCGCCGGGCCGCGGTTGTGCGAGCCGTCGAGCGGCGTGCCTGAAAACGCGATCGATCGGCGGAAATGGGCTTGGATCGCCTGTTTTTGCGCGCTGAACATGTATTTTTCGCTCGGCGTCAAAAGAGGGTTCGTGTCGCCGCGCCGGCGAATTATTTCGTTCGCCGTGAGACTCGATCGATTCAATTCCAGCATCGGCAATGCTCGCTGCGATTTTGTCATCATTCTTGCATCCGGTTACACGCGCTTCCGGTGATTTTTGAGATGCTCGAAAAATTCCATGACCGGAGTTGTCTCGAGCATGAGCAAGAGCGAGATCGACCGCAGTGTCGCGTGGCTGTCCGGCGTGGCGGCAGCGCTCGTGGTCGCGGGCTGCGCGACCACGTCGCCCGTCGCGCCCACCGATACGCTCGCCGGCGCGGCCGCGTCGTCGGCGAGCGCCGCGCAGGCGGCGTCCGCGCCGCAGCCCGGCGATGCGGCGCAGCATCAGGACGCGGCCGCCGCGCCGGCGCCCGTCGTGACACGCTACGTCGTGAAGCGCGGCGATACGCTATCCGCGATCGCGCAAGCGAATGGGTGCACCGTGCGCGATCTGCAAACCTGGAATCGCCTGGGGCGCCGGACCCGGATCGCCATTGGACAAACGCTGCGGATCGCGCCGCCCGGCGCGGAAAACGCGGCCGCTTCGCAGGCGGCGAGCGGTGCCGATGCCGCGCGTGCGCCCGGCAATGCCGCCGACGCCGCTCGCGCAGCCGATGCGGCGAGCAGCGCGGGCGCGGCGCCCGCCGGCGGCGCGACCTCGGCCGGCGCGCCGCAGCCTGCTTCGGCGCCCGAAAGCGCCGCGGATCGCGCGGCGGACCGTCGCGTGGTCCAGGAAACGAAGCGCCACGCGAAGTCGATCGCGCTCGCGTGGCCGGCGAAGGGCGCGATCGTCGAAACCTTCCAGCCCGGCCGCAATCGCGGCATCCGGATTGCCGGACATGCGGGCGACCCCGTGCGCGCGGCGGCGTCCGGCCGCGTGATGTACGCGGGCACGGGCTTGAACGGCTACGGCACGCTGATCCTCGTCCAGCACAACGCGGATTTCCTGACCGCATATGCGCACAACCGCAAGGTGCTCGTGAAGACGGGCGACGTTGTTCAGCAGGGCGAACAGATCGCCGAAATGGGCACGGGCGACGGCGCGCGCGCGGGGATGCTGTTTGAAGTCCGGCGCGACGGCAAGCCGGTCAATCCGATGCAGTATCTGCCGGGCCGGCAGCAGGGATAGCGGCCGGGCACGCCGGGGGCAAGCGAACGGAAGTGGGGCGGCGAGCGGGCCGCGAGCGCGCGTCGCCGTACGCGTGGGCGAGCACGGGACGGCCACAATTTCACACGGATTCGTGCGACGAGAACTGATACGCTCGTGGGCCGCGAGATCGCGGGCGCGAGTGCCGTGCGGCCCGATCCGCTTCTGTTCAATCTTCTCGCTATCCGCTTATGAACCATTCTCCGTTGCGCCGTTCGCTGCTCGCCGCGGCCGTCTCCGTGCCGCTCGTCGGCGCATGCGCGCCGCTGCGCGGCGATTCGAACGGCGTTACCGCCGCCGAGCGGCAATTGCGCGAACTCGAGTCGACGTTCGACGGTCGCCTCGGCTTCGTCGCGCTCGATACCGCGACGGGTACGCGCATCGCGTATCGCGCCGACGAGCGCTTCCCGTTTTGCAGCACGTTCAAGACGATGCTGTCGGCCGCGATCCTCGCGCGCAGCGCGGGCGACGCCGAGTTGCTGCAGCGCCGGGTCCGTTATACGAAGCGCGACCTCGTCAACTATTCGCCGATCACCGAGAAGCATGTCGGCAAAGGCATGACCATCGCCGAGCTGTGCGCGGCGACGCTCCAGTACAGCGACAACACCGCGGCGAACCTGTTGATCGCGCTGCTCGGCGGTCCGCAGGCCGTCACCGCGTACGCGCGCTCGATCGGCGACACGACGTTCCGCCTCGATCGCCGCGAGACCGAGCTGAACACGGCGATTCCCGGCGACGAGCGCGACACGACGACGCCCGCCGCGATGGCCGCGAGCGTGCGTCGGCTGCTCGTCGGCGACGCGCTCGGCGCCGCGCAGCGCGCGCAGCTCGATGCGTGGATGCTCGGCAACAAGACGGGCGACGCGCGGATTCGCGCGGGCGTGCCGGCCGACTGGCGCGTCGCCGACAAGACCGGCACGGGCGACTACGGAACGGGCAACGACATCGGCGTCGCATATCCGCCGAACCGCGCGCCGATCGTGTTCGTCGTCTACACGACGATGCGCGAGAAGAACGCGCAGGCGCGCAGCGACGTGATCGCTTCGGCGGCGCGCATCGCCGCGCGGGCGTTTGCCTGACGGCGTCGCGGAGCAAGCCGTTTCGGCATGCTCGACGTGAACCGCCCGGCGGCCTGCGCGGCGCATGCGGCTGGGTGGTTGCGCCGGGCGGCGCGGGGCCGATGCGCCGGCGAATGTGCGGGGTGCGGGCGAATTCGGCGCTCGATGCATGGATCGGCGCGGCGTTGATGGCCGCGCGCCGTGGCGCTGCAGCGATGCAGTCCGCCGGACTGCGCGCGTCATGAGGCCGCCCGGTAGAGGCGTGGTAGATGCTGCGCGTGTGCTGCGGGCGGCGCGTGTCGGCATCGGCGCATGTCGAATGCGGGCGCGCCGCGCACCGGCCGCCGGTTCGCCGTCGACATCGAATCGACAATACGAAGCGCGAAGCGCGTTCGCCGCTTCGGGCGGACAGCGCGGCATGCTTGTCGCCCGTCTCGCGCTTCATGACGCTGACGCCGATAATCGTCTGTCATAACGGCGCGATGTCGACGCGATTTCCGCATGATTTCGACGTGAGTTCGGCGCGAACGATATGCGAGTCGGCGACGCGCGAATCGCTCCGATGAGGCTCGCCGCAATGGCCGCCTCGGCGGGCTCGGCGCGCACCGAGCCGTTTCGCCGGACGCGTCGCGCAACGGCATGCGGCGTCCATGCTCGCGCAACAGCCGCATTTCGCTTATCGTGACGGCTCGCCCGCAGGCATCGCTCGTCGAATCGCCCGCGCGTCTCCGAATCGCCGAGTTACTTCAGTCCAGCCGTCGACCGCCATGCGCCGCCTCCCGCCCTTGAATGCCCTGCAGATCTTCGCGACGGTCGCGCGCCATCGCAGCTTCACGCGTACAGCCGAAGCGCTGTGCGTGACGCAAGGGGCGATCAGCCGCCAGATCCAGTCGCTCGAAGCGCATTACGGCTTCCCGCTCTTCATGCGCCACGCGCGCGGCCTCACGTTGACGGCGGAGGGCGAGCAACTGCTGCCCGTCGTCGTCGAGAGCTTCGCGCGGATCGAGGACATTTCGTTGAGGCTCACGCGGCAGCGCACCGATCTCGCGCTGAAGGTGCCGACTTGCGTGATGCGCTGGGTGCTGCCGCGCATCATGCGCTTTCAGCGCGAGCATCCGGATTTGCACGTGCAGATGACGACGACATGGCGGCACGACGTCGATTTCAAGAGCGAGCCGTTCGACGCGGCGATCGTCTATGGGATGTCGCCCGGCCCGGACGTGACGGCCGTGCCGCTCTTCGACGAGCGGCTCACGCCCGTATGCTCGCCGGAGCTGCTGAAGGACAAGCCGCTCGCGGGCGTCGACGATCTCGCGGGCCACACGCTGCTGCATCCGACGCGCGATCATCGAGACTGGCGCCGCTGGCTGGACTATGCGGGCGTGACCGGCGTGGACCCGGACCGCGGGCCGAGCTTCGATTCGCTCGATCTCGCGACGAGCGCCGCGACGCAAGGCTTCGGCGTCGCGCTGGGCGACCTCACGCTGAGCGAAGAGGATCTCGCCGCGCGGCGGCTCGCGATGCCGCTCGACATCGTGCAGAAGACGGGCGCGCGCTACTACTTCGTCTATCCGGACAGCGTCGCGCAACAGCAGAAGATCCAGCGTTTCAGCGCGTGGCTTGACGCGAATCGCGACTGACGAGACAGGGTGTCGGGTTCGATGGCGGTCGTGTCGTTTGACCGATGGAGAACGTCGTGCGCCGAGTGCTGAACACCGAACACCGAACACCGAACACCGCATGCTGCCGCGTGCCGCAATCCGTGCAACGGCGAACACTCGTTTCGCGCGGGCCGCTACAGATACGACACGACGGCGACGATGCGCGACGTTTCGCCGGGCCGCCCCGCGGGCAGCGGAATCGCGCGCGACTGCTCGGTGAACTTCACCGTGCGCAGCGCGGCGCCGCTTTGAGGATCGACGAACGTGACGTCGCCTTTGGCCGGACGTGGGCAGGCGGGCTGCAGTTGTGCTTGCGCGCCGGCGCCGCTCGTGATCGAGAACGAGCACGGCGGCTCGACGATCATGCCGCTGAAGCGGATGATCCCGGTCTGCTGGGCGTGGGCTGCGGAGGAAAGCGCAAACATCGACACGGCCAACAGGCTGGACGCAATGAGCGATGAACGTTGCATAGAGTGCTCCACGCGAATGGGCGCTGCGCAACGTTCCGAACGGCGTGCTGCGGATACGCTGCGAAGCTAATTGCGTAAACGGCAGTGCATGCGAAAACTTGATGCGGACGGATTAGAAGGTTGCGTCGACAACGAACGGCTCGGCATCGCTCGAACGACGCCGACGCTTTCAAGATAGAAGCGTCGCGCCGCGAATGCAAGGCGGCGTGCGGGCGGGCGCGGGGGGCGTCGGTGCATCGGTGATGCGAGGGCCGCGATGGCGCGTCGGCGCGCTGCGTCGAACGGACGCATGCGGACGCGTCGTTAGCGGTGCGACGTATTGGGTGCGCGTTCGTGACGGAGACGGTTTCGCGCGATGCCGGTCGATCGGATCACGGATCACGGATCACGGATCACGGACCACGGACCACGGACCACGGACCACGGACCACGGCTGCCGCATCGGGCGTGACGGCGGCACGTTGCGCCGAGCGTCGTGTGCCGCGCCGCACGAGTCACGAACGCATCAAGCGAGCATCGTCAACGTGCCGAACAACGCGAGATCCTCGTGCCTGGCGGAGTGCGGGCGACGGCGAATCACCTGAAGCAGACAATCGGCGAAGCAATGCGCGGCGTGCCGCCCGCGCACGAGCGCCGCCGAGGGTCGGCGCAACCCGCTCGCCCGTCAACCCGCTCGCCGATAGCCTTGCGTCGCGCGCAGCAACGTTCGCGTGTACTCGGAACCGACGCGCGCCGCGCGCACGTCCTCGATTTCCAGTTGCTCGACGAGCGCGCCGTCGCGCATCACCGCGACGCGGCTGCACAGGAACCCGACGACCGCGAGATTGTGGCTGACGAGCATCATCGTCAGCCCGCGTTCGCGATGCAGCCGCTTCAGCAGATTCAGGATCTCCGCCTGCACCGATACGTCGAGCGCCGACGTCGGCTCGTCGAGCAGCAGCACGCGCGGCTCGACGATCAGCGCGCGCGCGATCGCGACGCGCTGCCGCTGGCCGCCCGACAATTGATGCGGATAGCGAAAGCGGAACGCGGGGCCGAGCCCGACCTCGGCGAGCGCGCGCGCGATCCGCTCGTCCGCATCCGGCATCCGGTGGATCGCGAGCGGTTCGCGCAGCGTTTCGTCGACGGTGAAGCGCGGATGCAGCGATGCGTAGGGGTCCTGAAACACCATCTGCACGTCGCGGCGGAATGCGCGGTCGAGCTTGCCCTCGATCGGGCGCGCGTCGATCGACAGCGCGCCGCCCGCGAGCGGCACGAGGCCCGTCAGCGCGCGCAGCAGCGTCGATTTGCCGGAGCCGGATTCGCCGACGAGCCCGAACGCCTCGCCCGCGGCGACGGCGAGATTCGCGCCGCGCACCGCGTCCACGTGGCCGGTGCGGGTTGGAAAGCGGATCGACGCGTCGCGGATGTCGATCATCGGTGCGCCGCTCATCGTGCCGCCTCCGCAAGCCACGCGGGATCGCGCTCGAGCACCGGCAACTCGTCGGGCGGATTCGCGAGCGGCGGCGTCGCGGCGAGCAGGCCGCGCGTATATGGATGCGACGCGCGGGCGAGATCGCGCGCCGCGCACGTCTCGACGACGCGCCCCGCGTACATCACCGCGACGCGATCGCAGAACGACGTGACGAGCTGCAGGTCGTGGCTGATGAACACGAGGCCCGTGCGATGGCGCGCGATCATGTCGTCGAGCACCGCGAGCACCTGCATCGACACCGCGACGTCGAGCGCGGACGTCGGCTCGTCGGCGACGAGCAGGCGCGGGCCCGTCGACACCATCATCGCGATCATCACGCGCTGGCCCATCCCGCCCGACAGCTCGTGCGGATACGCGTCGGCGACGCGCGCCGGATCGCGAATCTCGACCGACGCGAGCGCGCCGACGATCCGCTCGCGCAGCGCGCGGCCGCGCAGGCCGGGCTCGCGCAGCCGGAACGCCTCGGCCATTTGCTTGCCGACCGTCATCACGGGGTTCAGCGAATATTTAGGATCTTGAAGGATCATGCCCATCGCGCCGCCGCACAGCCTGCGCCGCTCGCGGGCGTTGAGCGCGAGCAGGTCGCGGCCGTCGAAGCGCAGCGCCTTCGCGCGCCATTGCGCGGCGGCGGGCAGCAGGCCGAGCAGCGCGCGGCCCGTCAGCGACTTGCCGGAGCCGGATTCGCCGACGACGCCGAGCCGCTCGCCCGGCGCGAGCGAAAGCGACAGGTCGCGCACGGCTTCGACGAGCGTGCCGTCGTGCGTGCGAAAGCCGATCTGCAGACCTTCGATTTCGCAGAGCGGCGGTGTGTTCGGAGAACCGGGGCGAGCGGACATGTCAGGCTCCATGGCGCGGATCGAAGACGTCGCGCAGACCGTCGCCGAGCAGGTTGAACGCGATGCTGACGATGAGGATCGCCGCACCCGGCAGTGTCGCGACCCACCAGGCGTCGAGCAGCACGTTGCGGCCCGACGCGACCATGAAGCCCCATTCCGGGCTCGGCGGCTGCGCGCCCAGCCCGAGAAAGCCCAAGCCCGCGACGGTCAGGATGATGCCGGCCATGTCGAGCGTTGCGCGCACGATCACCGACGACAGGCAAAGGGGCGCCACGTAGCGCAGCACGATGCGCAGATCGGATGCGCCTTGCAGGCGCGCCGCGTGGATGAAGTCCGCGTTCGCGATGCGCAGCGTCTCCGCGCGCGCGAGCCGCGCGTACGCGGGCCACGCGGTGATCGAGATCGCGACGACCGCGTTGACGACGCTCGGCCCGAGCGCGGCCGCGAACGCGAGCGCGAGCACGATCTTCGGGAACGCGAGCGCGATGTCGGTGATCCGCATCAGCGCGCTGTCGACGAAGCCGCCGCAGTAGCCGGCGGTCGTGCCGATCGCGAGCCCGATCGGCACGACGATCGCGACGACGAGGATCGCGATGCCGAGCGTGACGCGCGAGCCGGCGACGAGGCGCGAGAGGATGTCGCGGCCGAGCTGATCGGTGCCGAGCCAGTGCGACGGCGAGCCGGGCGGCAGCAGCCGGTCGGCGAGCACCTGGCGTAGCGGATCGTGCGGCGCGACGAGCGGCGCGACGATCGCGATCGCGACGAGCGCGGCGAGGATCGCGAGCCCGAAGAGGTTCAGCGGATTGCCGGCAAAGCGGCGCCAACGGCGGTAGGCGAGGCCGAGCGTCGCCTGCCGGCGCGACGCCGGCGCGTCGGACAGGAGCCACGCGCGCAGCGTCGGCGCGGCGGGATTCGGCGTGGAGCGGTGGGGTGAAGCGTTCATGTGTGCGTGTTCGTGGCGGAAACGGTCGGATGCGCGCGGCGGGTCAGCGGGCGCGCGGGTCGAACACGCGGTAGAGCGCGTCCGTCAGCAGATTGATCGTGATGAACATGATCCCGATCACGAGCGTGCAGCCGAGCACCGCGTTCATGTCGGCGTTCAGCAGCGCGCCCGTCAGAGACGAGCCGATGCCGGGCCACGCGAACACGATCTCGGTGAGCACGGAGCCTTCGAGCAGGTTGCTGTACGTGAGCGCGATCACGGTCAGAAGCGGCACCGCGATGTTGCCGAACGCGTGCCGCCAGATCACGCGGCGCTCGGCGAGCCCCTTCGCGCGCGCGGTGACGATGTATTCCTGGCTCAGTTGATCGAGCATGAACGAGCGCGTCATCCGGCTCAGGTAGGCGACCGAGTAGTAGCCGAGGATCGCCGCGGGCAGCGCGATGTGCGACAGCGCGTTGCCGAACACGTCCCATTCGCCGGCGAGCGCCGAATCGATCAGCAGGCTGCCCGTGCGCGTGTCGACCATGCCGTCGTAGACGGGATCGAGCCGTCCCGGCCCCGCGACCCAGTGCAGCCGCGCGTAGAACAGCAGCAGCCCCATCAGCCCGAGCCAGAACACCGGCACCGAGCTGCCGATCAGCCCGACGAAGCGCGCGACATGATCGATCGGCCGGTTGTGCCTGACGGCCGCCGCGACGCCGAGCGGCACGCCGAGCGCGACGCCGATCAGCGTCGCGAGCGTCGCGAGCTCGAGCGTCGCGGGAAACACGCGCTTGATGTCGTCGAGCACCGGGTTCGAGGTCAGCAGCGACATGCCGAGATTGCCGTGCAGCACCTCGCGCACGTAGATCATGAACTGCGCGGCAAGCGGCTTGTCGAGCCCGAGCGCGATGCGCTCGGCCGCGTAGGCTTGCGCCGACGCGCGGTCGCCGAGCACGGCGAGCACCGGATCGATCGGCACCTTGCGGCCGATCACGAACGTGAGCGCGAGGAGCCCGGCGAACGTCACGGCGAGCGTGAGCGCCCAGCGCAGGACGCGCAGCGCCCAGCGCACGCCGGGCCGCCGCGCGGGCAGCGTGCGGAGCGCTTCGAGGGAGGAGGCGGGTGTCGACATGTCGTGGTTCCGGTGCGGCGTCACTGCTTCTTCAGATTACGATACGACACGAGGTCGCTGATCGGGCCGACTTCGAGGCCGCTCACGCCGGGCCGCGTCGCGACCTGCGCGACTTTCTCGAACAGGATCACGAACGGCGATTTCGCGAGCACCTCCTTCTGCATCGCCTGATACGACTGCGCGCGCTTCGCTGCGGACGGTTCCGCGAGCGCCGCGTCGGTTTGCGCGGTGAGCCGCGGGATGTTCCAGCCGTTGCGCCACGCGAGCATCTTGTAGCTGGACTGATCGGAATCGTCCGGGTTCCATGCGAAGCCTTGCGCGTTGCTGTGCGGATCGATGTAATCCGCAGACCAATCGCCGATGTAGATATCGTGCTGGCGCGCGCGGTACTTCGCGAGCGTCTGCTTGTTGTCGCCCGGAATCAACTGCACCTTGACGCCCGCCTGCGCGAAGTTCGCCTGAACGGCCTGCGCGATTTCGGTGTACGGATAGTCGTTGCGCACGTCCATCGTCACAGTGAAGCCGTTCGGCACGCCTGCCTTCGCGAGCAGCGCCTTCGCCTGCGCGACGTCGAGCCGGTACGGATTCGCGTTCAGCGTGCCGAGAAAGCCCTCCGGCATGAACGTCTGATGGACTTTGTACGTCGTCTTCACGACGTGGCTCTGGATTGCGCTGTAGTCGACGAGCCATTTCAGCGCTTCCTGCACGTCGGGTTTCGCGAGCGTCGGGTTCTTCGTGTTCAGGCCGAGGTACAGCAGCGTCGCTTGCGGCGACGGCGTCACCTTCGCCTTGCCGCTCTTCGCGACGGCCGCGAGATCGTCCGGGCTCAGGTCGCGTGCCGCGTCGACGTCGCCGCTTTCGAGCAGGAGCCGCTGGCTCGCCGCCTCCGGCACGTGCCGCAGCACGATCCGCTTCATCGCGAGCGGCAGCCGGTAGCCGTCGTAGCGCTGCAGCACGATGCTGTCGCCCGCCGTCCACTTGACGAGCCGGTACGCGCCCGAGCCGGCCTCGCGGGTCTTCAGCCAGCCGTTGCCGAAGTCGCTGCCCTGCTGGTGCGCGAGCAGCAGCTTCTTGTCGACGATCGACGCGGGCCACGAGCCGAGCACGTTCAGCACGAAGGTCGGCGCGTACTTGCGGTCGGTCGTCACGGACACCGTCACGTCGTCGAGCTTCTGCACGTTCGCGAGCGCGTTCGCCTTCGTGAGGCCGATGCCCGCGAGCACCGCGGCCGGCCCCTTGTCGAGCAGCACCGCGCGCCGGATCGACCAGGCGACGTCGTCGGCCGTCACCGGATTGCCCGAGTGGAACTTGAGGCCGGCGCGCAGCTTGAACGTGAACGTGAGGCCGTCCGGGCTCACGGTCCACGACTGGGCGGCGTCGCCGTTGAACTTCGACGGATCGGCGAGATCGACCCGCACGAGCCGGTCGTATGTGTTCGCGACGTATTCCTGCGGCACCAGCTCGTAGATTTCGCCCGGGTCGAGCGAGATGAATTCGTCGAGCAGCGTGGCCATCACGAACATGTCCTTCGGGGGCGCAGCGCGCGCGTCGAGCGCCGGGACGGCGGCGAACGCGCAGGCAGCGGCGAGCGCCACGGCGAGCTTGGGCATCGAGAGTTTCATACGCGCTCCATGGGGCAGGGATTCGAGGTGAGGGCGGCGGCTCCGGCGCGGGGGCGGGCCGCGTCGCGCGCCGCATGCGCTTCGCATGTATCGCATGTATCGCATGTATCGCGGGCGGGCGTCACATCAACCGCCACGGCGCGCTCGCGTCGTCATGGATCAGCGGCAGCGCGCGCGAGCCCGGCAGCTCGTCATGCCACCACTCGCTCGCGATGTGCGTGAAGCCCGCCGCGTGCATCACGCCGAGCAGCAGCAGCCGGTTGCGTTGCACGGGCTCGGGCAGGCCGTCGTGAAAGTGGTTCGACGCGGCGACCATCTCGTCGAAGCCCGTGCCCATGTCGAGCGCGGCGCCGTTCGCGTCGACGAGCGTCAGGTCGAGCGCGGCGCCGCGGCTGTGGTTCGAGCCGCGGCCGCGATCGGCGACGAAGTTCGGATCGGGCAGGAAGTCCCACAGCACCTGCTGCGCGCGCGGCGGCCGGTACGCGTCGAAGATTCGCAGCCGCAGGCCGATCTGCGCGGCGACCGCGACCGCGCGGCGCAGCGCGGCTTCGGCCGGCTCGAGCAGCAGGCAGTGCGAGCGCCGGTAGATCGGCTTGCCGGTGAGGTTGCGGCAGGTCGCGTAGACGAGATCGATGTCGACGCCGTGCGTGTCCGGCGTGATCTCGACGAGGCGATGGGCGGAGGTCTTCACGGGCGGCGTCTCCGGCGGCTTCAAGATTCGAATTGATCGAGCGCGCGCTGCAGTTCGCGGTTGCGCGCGACGCGCGCGTCGATTGCATCGCCGAGCCGGTCGACGACCGCGCTGATCAGCAGGTTGAACAGGCACGTGAGCGGCGCGAGCGAATCCCAGAACTGGCCGACGTCGGTTTTCACCTGAAGCAGATCGCACGGCAGCTCGCGCGCCCACGGGCAGTAGACGTCGGTGACGAGCGCGAAGCGCACGCCGCGCGCGGCGGCGGCCTCGCAATAGCGCCGCGCGATCCGCGAATACGCGCGCGTGTCGGTGACGATGCAGTACCGATCGGCGAATTCGGAGTTCAGCGAATCGACGTACGAGCCCGACATGCCGTCCGAATAGAACACGCGCGGGCGCAGGTATTCGAGATAGCTGTGGAAGGCGTTGCTGATCCCGCGCGTCGACTGGATGCCGAGGATGAACACCGCGTCGGCCCGCGCGACGCGATCGGCGACCTGCGCGAACGCCGGCGTGCGCGCGAGCCGGTACGCATGGCGGATCGCGTCGAGCTCGCGCGCGAGCGCGTCGTCGAGCGGGGCGTGCGCGCCGTCCGGCGCCGCGCGCGCGCTTGCCGGCGCGAACGCGCCCGTCACGCGGCGGTATTCGTCGAGGCGGTCGGTGATCATCCACGAGCGCTCGGCCGTGCCGCGCAGCTCGCGCTTCAGGTCGTCGAGGTTGCGGTAGCCGACGCTGCGCAGGAAGCGTCCGACCGAGATGCCGCTCGTGCCGGCCTGGCGGGCGATCTGGTCCGCGGTTTCGAGGCCGAGCCGCTCGAGGTTCGCGAGCATGTAGCTCGCGATGCGTTTCGCCGTGGGCGTGAGCTCGGCAAAACGTGCTTCGACGGTCTGGACGAAGGCGGGGGGCATGGATGCGCTGTTAATTAGCTGTCGAAATTGATAGACATGACATTTATCTAACAAAAACAAAATAACGCGCGCCACATCAAAAAATCTATCGAATCCGTATATTCATAGTGCTCTATTATCGGCGACCCGAATCCGACGCGATGAATCGCCATGCGAAGTATTGCGCAGATGATTTTGTTCGTGTCTCATTTCTATTGCATTACTGAACATTACATTGAAATTAAAATCATCGCCCGTTTAATCGTTTTTCCGTGAAGGAATAAGCGGAGCGGCGATGCCGGTTCGGCGCGGTGAACAATTGGCCATGGGCGCGCGCCGCGCCGGATTGGGCCGCTGCGGCGACAAGGCCGGTCGTCGCATGGCCCGGCATGCGTGCGAAGAGAGCGAGGCGGCGCAATTGCGCCGCCAATAAATAAAAAGGAGAAAACCGATGATCCATATTGGCAGGAAGAATAAATTGAAAATCGAGGAGAAACCGAATGGCCCGGCGTAAAAATTCGAAAACGATGAAGCGCGCCGGGTCGAAGCTGCTGGTCCCGGTGGTCGTCGCGGCCGCCGCGGCCGTTGCCCGCCCAGGTTGGGCGCAGGCCGAGCCATACGAGGACCCGGGCCGGCGCGGCGATCCGGCGAGCTGGCGCACGCCGGAATTCACGAAGGAATGGGGGCTCGGCGCGATGCACGCAGAGTACGCGTACGCGGCCGGCTACACCGGCGCGAACGTCTCGATCGGCGTGCTGGACTCCGGCTATTACGCGCAGCATCCGGAGCTGCCCGGCAGCCGGTTCGTTCCCGTGACGGCGGCGGGCGTCTCCGGCGTGCTGAACCCGAGCAACAACAGCCACGGCACGCTCGTGAGCGGCGTCGTCGGCGGGGCGCGCGACGGCGTCGGCATGCAAGGCGTCGCGCCGGACGCGACGGTGTACGTCGGCAACACGAACGCGACGGACGGCTTCCGGTTCGGCGTGTCCGATCCGAAGTTCCCCGCGTCGGACGCGAAGTACTTCGCCGACGTCTACGACGCGCTCGCCGCGAAGGGCGTGCGCATCATCAGCAACAGCTGGGGCTCGCAGCCGGTCGACGAGAATTACGGCACGCTCGCGAACGTCACCGACGCATACAAGCTGCACGAGGCGGTGCGCACCGCCACCGGCCAGGGAACGTGGCTCGACGCGGCGGCGAAGGTGTCGCGCGACGGCGTGATCAACAACTTCAGCTCGGGCAACACCGGCTACGGGAACGCGAGCCTGCGCGGCGCGTATGCGTACTTCCATCCGGAGCTCGAAGGGCGCTGGATGACGACGACGGGCTACGACGAGTTGAGCGGCCAGGTCTACAACCAGTGCGGGATAGCGAAATGGTGGTGCGTGATGGCGCCGACGGGCGTGCCGTCGACGACGTACACGGGCGGCGCGGCGGCGCCGACGGGCGCGACCTATGCGAACTTCAACGGCACGTCGGCGGCCGCGCCGCACGCGTCGGCGGCGCTCGCGCTGATCATGGAGCGGTTTCCGTACATGACGGGCGAGCAGGCGCTGTCCGTGCTGTTTACGACCGCGCAGAACATGGAGCCGGACCCGAGCCGGCCGGACTACACGAACAACGGGCTGTTCTCGACCGTGCATCCGGCGAAGCCGGGCGCGTCGAACGTGCCGAACGGGTTCGGCGGCTGGGGGCTGGTCGACTTGAAGAAGGCGATGAACGGGCCGGGCCAGTTGCTCGGCACGTTCAATGCGGCGCTGCCGTCGGGCGTCGCGGACGTGTGGTCGAACGACATCTCCGACGTCGCGCTCGCCGCGCGCAAGCTGGAGGACGACGCCGAACATCGGGCATGGCTCGACACGCTGAAGACGAAGGGGTGGGAGCGCGGGCTGCCCGCCGGCGCGAGCGATGGCGAGAGGATCGACTACGCGCTCGGGGTCGCGCGCGAGGCGGCGTATCGGGCGCGTGAGTATCAGGGCAGCCTCGTGAAGTCGGGCGGCGGCACGCTGACGCTCGCGGGCGCGAACACCTATCGCGGGCTCACGACCGTCGACGGCGGCGAATTGAGGATCGACGGATCGATCGCGGCGGGCGCCGTCGTCAATCCGGCGGGCCGGCTCACGGTGAACGGCCGCGCGGCCGACATCGCGGTCAACGGCGGCGTCGCGACGATCGCGGGGACGAGCGCGAACCTGTCGGTGGATCGGCAGGGGCAGGCGGCCGTGACGGGCACGACGGCGGACGTGCGCGTCGCGAGCGGCTTTGCGTCGCTCGGCGGCACGAGCGGCAATGTCTCGGTGGGCGCGCTCGGCGTCGCGGCGATCACGGGCCGCACCGCCGACGTGTCGGTCGACGGCGGCCGGGCGTCGCTCGACGGCGCGAGCGGCGACGTGTCGGTCGGCAACGGCGGGATCGTGAACGGCAACGGCACGGTGCGCACGCTCACGGCCGCGGCCAACGGCACTGTCGCGCCCGGCCATTCGGTCGGTGTGCTGACGGTGTCGGGCGACGCGCGCTTCGCGCCGGGCTCGACCTATGCGGTCGAGGTGGCGCCGGGCGGCGCGAGCGACCGGATCGTCGCGGGCGGCCGCGCGCGGATCGACGGCGGCGCGGTGACGCTCGCGCTCGAGAACGCGCCGCCCGCGCTCACGCCGGAGCAGTCGCGCTCGGTGCTCGGGCGTCGCTTCGAGATCCTGAACGCGGCGGGCGGCGTCGAAGGCCGGTTCGACGCGCCGGGCCGCTATCTGTTCGTCGATCCGGTGCTGGCTTATGGGCCGACGAGCGTAAGCCTCACGATCGATCGCAATGCGACGCCGTTCGCGAGCGTCGCGCGCACCGCCAACGAGCGCAGCGTCGCCGCCGCGCTCGAGACGGTGAATCCGGGCAGCGCCGTCTACAACAGCGTGCTGCTCGCGGCGTCGGCGCAAGCGCCGCAGGCGACGTTCGCGCAACTGACGGGCGAGATCTACCCGGCCGCCTATGCGGCGCTCATCAACGAGAGCCGACAGGTGCGCGACGCGGCGCTCGACCGGCTGTGGACGGTGCGGGGCGCGCCGGCTCGCCCGGGTGCGTGGGCGCGCCTGCTCGGCTCGTGGGGCAGCGCGAGCGGCAGCGGCGACGTCAACGGCTATACGAGCTCGACGGGCGGCTTCCTCGCCGGCGCGGACGCGGCGCTGCGCGACGGCGTGCGCGCGGGCGGCTTCGCCGGCTACGGTCACACCGGCGTGAACCTGAGGAATCAGCCGTCGTCCGCGTCGTTCGACAGCTTCCACGTCGGCGCGTATGCGGGCTGGCAGCCGGGCGCATTCGGCGTGCGCGTCGGCGCGGCGCACGCGTGGCACCGCGGCGGCGTCGACCGCGCCGTGCAATACGGCGCGGCGGCCGAGAGCGAGACGACGACGCTCAACGCCGAGTCGACGCAAGTGTTCGGCGAAGCCGGCTACCGATTCGCGCTCGGCGCCGCCGCGACGATCGAGCCTTTCTTCGGCCTCGCGTACGTGCATCTGAAGAATCAGGGGACGACCGAAACCGGCGGCGCGGCGGCGCTGCGCGTTCTGGAAGGCAATCACGACGTGACGTTCTCGACGCTCGGCGTGCGCGGCGAGACGCGCGTCGGCCTGACGCCGCGGCTGCAACTGACGCTGCAAGGCAGTGCCGGATGGCAGCACGCGCTGACGGGCGGCCAGCCGGTCGGCTCGCTCGCGTTTGCGACGGGAAGCAGCGCGTTCTCCGTGTCGAGCGTGCCGGTCGCGAAGGATGCGGCGGTGCTGAACCTCGGCGCGGGGCTCGAGCTCGGCAAGAACGGGCTGCTGCGCATCGGTTACGCCGGGTCGCTCGCGAGCCGTCAATCGGAGCATGCGGTGCAAGGCAGCCTGCACTGGAAGTTCTGACGCGCGCGGCGCGGGGGACGGCCGGCCCGTGTTCCGCGCGTCGTGCATCAGGCATCAGGCATCAGGCATCAGGCATCAGGTGGCGCGTGCGCGGCAGCTTCGGCGGCGCGCGCGTCGCATCGAGCCGTCATCGACATTCACGGAGACACGATGGACATTTCAACTCCGCCGCGCGCGCCGCACGCGTGGCAGGACATCACGATCGTCGACGATCTGCTGCCGCCGCGCGAGCACGCGGAGATCTACCGGTTTCTGTCGACGGGCGAGTGGCGTCACGGCTGGCGCTCGCACGGCGGCGCGGATGCGCAGCCTTTCTGGAACAGGCATTTCGCGGGTGCGACGGACCCCGCGCAGCCGCATGTCGGGCCGGGTGCCGCCGACGACCTGGCGCGCGCCGCGCCGCCGCTGCACGCGTGCTGGCGGCGGCTCGCGCAGACGCACCTGAAGCAGCACGCGCTGCAGAGCTGCTACGCGAACGGTCTGCCGTACGGCGCCGACGGTTCGGTGCATGCGGATTCGCTCGCCGCAGGCGCGTGCACGGCGGTCTATTATCCGCACGAGCATTGGAACCCCGATTGGGGCGGCGAGACGGTCCTCTTCAACAAGGACCGCAGCGACATCCTGAGCGCCGTGTATCCGAAGCCGAACCGGCTGCTGATCTTTCCGGGCTTCGTCTATCACGTCGCGCGGGGCGTGTCGCGCGCATGTCCGACGATGCGCATCACGCTGATGTTCAAGACGCAGTGGCTGCCGCCGCGCACGTGACGCGCGCGCGCGGGTTTCGCGGCGCGGCGGCGAACGCATGCGCCGCCGCGAGCGGGCCGCGGTTTCCCGGCAGGACTGACACGCGGGGCGATGCGATGCCGGATGTCGAGACCGGCGACGATCGCGACGTCGTGACGTCGTGACGGAGCGCGGCAACGCGGGCATACGGGCATACGGCCGCACGGGCATGCGCGCGCGCCGACGTCGCTACTTCTTCAGCGTCTGATACGACACGAGATCGTTGATCGGCCCGATCTCCGGCCCGGTGACGCCCGGCCGCGTCGCGACCTGCACGACCTTCTCGAACATGATCACGAACGGCGAATTCGCGAGCACCGCCTTCTGCAGCGCCTGATATTCCTGCGCGCGCTTCGCGGTCGACGGCTCGGCGAGCGCGGCGTCGGTCTTCGCGGTCAGCTCCGGCACGTCCCAGCCGTTGCGCCATGCGAGCAGCTTGTGCGTTGCGTTGTCCGAATTGTCGGGATTCCAGGCGAAGCCGCGCGCGTTGCTGTTCGGGTCCATGTAATCCGGCGACCATTCGCCGATGAAGATGTCGTGCTGGCGCGCGCGGTACTTGCCGATCGCCTGCTTCGCGTCGCCCGGGATCAGCTTCACCTTGATTCCGCCCTGCGCGAAATTCGCCTGCAGCGCCTGCGCGATCTCGACGTACGGGTAATCGTTCGGCATGTCCATCGACACCGCGAAGCCGTTCGGCAGCCCGGCCTTCGCGAGCAGCGCCTTCGCCTTCGCGACGTTCTGCCTGTACGGATTCGCGTTCAGCGCGCCGAGGAAGCCGTCCGGCAGGAAGGTCTGATGCACCTTGTACGTCGTCCTGACGATGCCGCGCTGGATGCCGTCGTAATCGACGAGCCACTTCATCGCCTCCTGCACCTCGGGCTTCGCGAGATTCGGATTCCTCGTGTTCAGGCTCAGATACAGCAGCGCGGACACGGGCCATGACGCAACCTTGATCTTGCCCGCCTTCGACAGCGCGTCGAGGCTGTCGGGGCTCAGGTTGCGCGCGGCGTCGACGTCGCCGTTCTCGAGCAGCAGGCGCTGCGCGGACGCTTCGGGCACGTGCCGCAGCACGATGCGCTTCATCGGATAAGGCGTGCGATAGCCGTCGAAGCGTTGCAGCACGAGGCTCTCGTTCGGCGTCCACTTGACGAGCCGGTACGGGCCCGAGCCCGCGTCCGCGTTCTTCAGCCACGCATTGCCGAAGTCGCCGTTCTTCTCGTGCGCGAGCAGCAGCTTCTTGTCGACGATCGACGCCGGATCGGCGCTCAGCACGTTCAGCACGAAGCTCGGCGCGTACTTGCGCTCGGTCTGGATCGATACGGTCATGTCGTCGATCTTCTTCACCTTCTGCGCGACGTTGTCCTTCGTGAGGCCGAGGTCCGCGAGCACGCCGGCCGGGCCCTTGTCGAGCAGCACCGTGCGCTGCAGCGACCACGCGACGTCGTCGGCCGTCACCGGATTGCCCGAGTGGAACTTCAGGCCGGCGCGCAGCTTGAACGTGTAGGTGGTGCCGTCGGCGCCGACGCTCCACGACTGCGCGATCTTGCCTTCGAACTTCGACGGATCGCGCAGATCGACGCGCACGAGCCGTTCATATGCATTCGCGACGTATTCGGACGGCACGAGCTCGTAGATCTCGCTCGGATCGAGCGTCGTGAACTCGCCGAGCTGCGTCGCGATCACGAAGATGCCGGGCGGGGTGGCGGCGTGCGCGCAGAACGCGGGGGCCAGCGCGACGAGCGCGGCGCTCGCCGCGAGCTTGGACAGCAAGTGCTTCATCGAGACTCCGTCGGTAAGGGTGTCGAGCCCGATTCTCTCATTGTCGGGCGTGTTTCAGAAACCTCGGCGGCCGGGATGCCGCGGAGCGGCAACCGCCGCCGCGCGGCCGTCCGAATATTACAAACTTAAAGGGAATCAGATTAATTCATCGGTTCAGGTTAACAAGTCATTTAATTTTTTTTATTATTTGTATTTAACTTGCATGGCGGGATGTCGATTTAAATAAAGTCGAATCGATATTCCGTGGCATTCATTTTTTTGTTAAGACGATCGAAGAGGTGAACATGACGAACCTGTCCCGACGCAAGATGCTCGCCAATACGGCCGGCGCGCTCGCCGCAGCCGGCATCGCGGTTTCCGCGAAGGCCGCTTCGTTCGGCAATCCGGACAGCCCGCCCGAGGGCGCGGTGAATGCGCGCAATTCGCAGAGCCTGACCGATCCCGGGCCGAAAAATCCGGCGCTGATGAAGGAATTTCCGTCTATTCAGAATCCGCCGGCCACCGATATCAACGGAATGCCGATTTTCTGGGCGTCATTCAATAATTCGCACAAGCGAATTCAGAACGGCGGCTGGGCGCGCGAAGTCACGCAGGACGATTTCGCGATTTCCGAAACGATCTCCGGCGTCAACATGCGGCTCACGCGCGGCGGCATTCGCGAGATGCACTGGCACCAGCAGGCCGAATGGGCGTTCATGCTCGACGGCCGCTGCCGGATCACCGTGCTCGACGAGGAAGGGCGACCGTCCGTGCAGGACGTGAAGGCGGGCGACCTCTGGTATTTCCCGCCCGGGCTGCCGCACTCGCTGCAGGGGCTCGGCGTAGACGGCGCCGAATTCCTGCTCGCGTTCGACAACGGGCGCGCGTCCGAATTCAACACGCTGCTGGTGACGGACTGGATCGCCCACACGCCGCCCGACGTGCTCGCGCTGAACTTCGGCGTGCCCGCCGGTGCGTTCTCGAACATTCCGCTCGACGACCTGTGGATCTTCCAGGGCGACGATCCGGGGCCGCTTGCCGACGCGCAGCGGGCGTCGGCTTCGTCGCGCGGCGCGCCGAGGCATCCGTTCATCTTCTCGATGGGCGACATGAAGCCGAACGTGCAGACGCGCGGCGGCGAGGTGCGGATCGTCGACAGCGCGAACTTCGACGTGTCGAGGACGATCGCCGCCGCGCTCGTCACGGTGAAGCCGGGCGGCATGCGCGAGTTGCACTGGCATCCGAACGCGGACGAGTGGCAGTACTACATCCGGGGCGAGGCGCGGATGACGGTGTTCGACACGGGCCCGAAGGCGCAGACGGCCGATTTCCGCGCGGGCGACGTCGGCTATGTGAAGAAGAGCCTCGGCCACTACGTGCAGAACACGGGCGCGACCGATCTCGTGTTCCTCGAGATCTTCAAGGCCGACCGCTACGCGGAAGTGTCGTTGTCCGACTGGCTCGCGCACACGCCGCCGAAGCTCGTCGAGGCGCATCTGAACGTCGCGCCCGACGTGATCGCGCGCTTTCCGCGCAACCGGCCGGACGTGGTGCCGGCGTAAGCGCGGCGCCGGCCGCGCCGCGCGGTCGTGGGGCGGGCGGGTCTCGTGGCCCGCCGCGCCGCGCATTCCGAACGCTTCCAAGCGCTTCGGAATGCTTCAGAACGCTTCAGAACGCTTCAGAACTCGAACGGACAAACACCATGCTTTTCTCCACCACGATGAGCAAATCCGCAGGCGAATTCGCGCTGGCCGGCGAGGCGAGCTCGCGCACCGTCCGCGCGGCGCGCGACGCGCTCGAAGGGCGCCGCAAGGGCGTCGCGGCCGCGCTGCCGTTCGTCGGCCCGGCCGTGATCGCGTCGATTGGCTATATGGACCCCGGCAACTTCGCGACGAACATCCAGGCGGGCGCCGCATACGGCTACGAACTGCTGTGGGTCGTGCTGGCCGCGAACGTGATCGCGATGCTGTTCCAGGCGATGTCGGCGAAGCTCGGCATCGTGACGGGCCGCAACCTCGCCGAGCTGTGCCGCGAGCAGTTTCCGCAGCCCGTCGTCTGGGGCATGTGGGCGGCGTCGGAAATCGCCGCGATGGCGACCGACCTCGCCGAATTCCTCGGCGGCGCGCTCGCGTTCGGCCTGCTGTTCCATCTGCCGCTCGTCGTCGGCATGGGCGCGACGGCTGTTCTGACCTGCGCGATCCTCACGCTCGAGAAGCGCGGCTTCAGGCCGCTCGAGGCCGCGATCGCGGCGCTGGTCGGCGTGATCGGCGCGAGCTATCTCGGCGAGCTGCTGATCGCGCCGCAGGACTGGCACGCGGCCGCCTACCATCTCGTCACGCCGCAATTGCGGGACGGCGCGGCGCTCACGCTCGCGGTCGGCATCATCGGCGCGACGATCATGCCGCACACGCTCTATCTGCACTCGAGCCTCACGCAGCGGCGCACGACGCCGCGCGACGATCGCGAGCGCCGGCTGCTGCTGCGTTTCTCGAACCGCGAGGTGGCGCTCGCGCTCGGCGCGGCCGGCTTCGTGAACATCGCGATGGTGATGATGGCGTCGTCGGCGTTCCACGAGACGATGCCGGGCATGGCCGATATCGGCGACGCGTATCACACGCTGATTCCGCTGCTCGGGCCGGCGGCGGGCGCGCTCTTTCTCGTCGCGCTCTTCGCGTCCGGCGTGTCGAGCTCGGTCGTCGGCACGCTCGCGGGGCAGGTCGTGATGCAGGGCTTCCTGCGACGCCAGGTGCCGATCTGGGTGCGGCGCGTCGTGACGATCGCGCCCGCGTTCGCGATCGTCGCGCTCGGTTGCGACGTCACGCGCGCGATGGTGATGAGCCAGGTCGTGCTGAGCCTCGTGCTGCCGCTGCCGATGGTTGCGCTGCTGCTGCTGTCGAGCCGGCGCGCGGTGCTCGGCGACTACGCGCTGCGCATGCCGATGCGGGTCGCGGCGAGCGTGGCGGCCGCGACGATCGTCGCGCTGAACGTGTATCTGATCTGGGCGGCGTGCCATTGACGCGGCATCGCGTGTCGATCGGGGCAATCGGCGCGGGCGCGATGTCCGATGTCGGCTCCCGATTGCTTCTCGCAGTAGTCCCAATGATCAAAGCATCGTTATCGATGAATTCTTGTTTATCGACTAATCATGGATAAAACGCGTCGTATGCGCGATCGGCTCTGATTCTATGGCATCATCGATCGCCGATGTCCGATCGACGCCGAATCGATGAAATCGGCCGAAAAGCGGCCGAAACTGCGGCTTCGGCAATGCATCGATTTCACTCTATTTATTTATAAGATGGCCCAATGACAAAATTCAAAAAGCGGATTCTGCTATGCGCATTATTCGGCGTGCTGAGTTCCGTGGTCGCACAGGCGGCGACGATCGGCGGTGAAGCGGACGAATACTCGCCCGCGACCGTATGGACGCCCCCGAAGGGAGACGATTTCTCGGGCTGGCGAACCTGCAACGGCAATCAGGCCTGCCTGATCGGCTATCTGAAGAAATCGGGCGCGAGCCGGCAGGCGATCGCATTTCTCGAGGCCGACAACGACGGCGGATATCTGAGTTCGTTCAAGGAAATGGGGCGTGTCGATTTGGGCGTGGTCACCTATCCGGGGCGGGCGAACACGAACGAAGCGTACGTGCTGCTGAACGGCGTGCCGCCGCTCGTCACGACCGAGTTGATCGACTCGGTCGATATCAGTCGTGCGCGGAGCTACAGCGCACTCAAGAAGAAGTATCGCGCGCTCGAGATGTGGGGCGCCGGCGCGCGCTTCGTCTCGGCGGCCGATACGCGCGGGCACGGGCAGCGTTTCGTGTTCGCCTACGAGCTCGTGGACGGCTGTCACGCGTGCGGCACCCAGCATGTCGCCCATGTCGCGTTCGATTTCGATCGGGCAGGCCGGTTCAAGGGCACGAAGCTGATCAAGCTGACTCGCGACGCTCGTTGAGCAACGCGCGAGCGTCGCCGTGATCGGCAGGCGCCGATTCGATCGGCACCGCGTCCGGGCGGCGCATCGCCGCCGTCACGTCAGCCGGTGGCTCTCCCCGGCGCGCATTTCGTCCGGCAGCGGCAGGCCGGCCAATTCGAGCAGCGAGCGCTCGATCTGCCGCGTCAGCGCATCGAGCGCGAGATGGTTCGGCCCGTCGCCGAACGGATCGGCGATCTCGCCTGCGATCGCGTCGAGCGCGATCAGCGTGTACGACACGAATACCGAGACGAACGGCGTCGCGATGCCGATCGAATCGACGAGCCCGAACGGCAGCATCACGCAGTACGCGTAGACGGTCCGGTGCAGCAGCACGTGATACGGAAACGGGATCGGCGTGGACGCGATTCGCTCGCAGCCCGCGAGTTTCGCGCCGAGCTCGTTGAGTTGCGCGTCAAGCATCCACAGCTGCGTGTCGGTCAGCGCGCCGCGACGATGCCGGTCGGCGAGCCGGCCGCGCAGCGCGTGCAGGATCGCGTTCGGGCGGAACTGCGCGGCGAGCGTCGGCGCGATCCAGTCGGCGGGCAGGCGGCGGCGCAGGTCGTCCGCCGGATCGGTGCCGCGCAACTGATGCTTGAGCGCGTATACGAAGCCCACGGCGGCGCGCGCGAACGCGGCGCCGTCGGCCGTCGCGTCGTAGCCGATCGCCTGCGACGTCAGCGCGCGCGCCGCCGTCAGCACGCCGCCCCACAGCTTGCGCGCCTCCCAGTAGCGGTCGTAGCTCGCGTTGTTGCGGAACGCGGCGAAGATCGCGAGCGCGAGGCCGGCGAGCGTGAACGGCGTCGGATTGAGCGGCACCTTCTCGCCGAGAATGCGCCCGTCCGTCAGCAGCGCGACGACGCTCACGGCGCTCATCAGCGCGAGCTGCGGCAGTATCGATGGGAGCACCGAACCGTTCCAGACGAACAGCATCCGGAACCAGTGCTCGCGCGGCCTGACGATCATGCGGAGCCCGCGTTACGCCGCCCGCGGCGCGTCGGCCGTGCACCGGTGCATCAGCACCGGAATCGACTTCGACGTCGGCGTGTTGCAGACGTCCCCGACGCTGTCGAGCGGCACGAGCGGATTCGTCTCCGGGTAGTACGCGCCGAGACAGCCGCGCGGAATGTCGTACGCGACGAGCAGGAAGCCTTCGACGCGCCGCTCGATGCCGTCGTCCCACACCGTCTCGAGATCGACGCGCTCGCCCGCCTCGAAGCCGAGCATCGCGAGATCGTCGGGGTTCGCGAACACCACGCGCCGCTGCCCGAACACGCCGCGATAGCGGTCGTCGAGCGCGTAGATCGTCGTGTTGTACTGATCGTGCGAGCGCGTCGTCATCAGCGTCATCAGCCGCTTGCCGTGGCGCGCGCGGGCGCGCTGGATCGGCGTGTCGGCGGGCAGCGCGTGGGCGATGAAGTTCGCGCGGCCGCTCGGCGTGAGCCATTCGCGCTCGCGCGACGCGATCCGCAGATGGAAGCCGCCCGGCCGCGCGATCCGCGCGTTGTAGCCGTCGAAGCCTTCGATGCTCGCCTCGATCGCGTCGCGGATCTTCGCGTAGTCGTTCATGTAGCCGAGCCAGTCGATCTTGTCGCCGCCGAAGAGCGCGTGCCCGAGCCGCGCGACGATCGCGATCTCCGACAGCAGGTTCGGCGACGCCGGTTGATTCATCCCGTACGACACGTGGACCATGGACATCGAATCCTCGACGCTCACGCCCTGCGCGACGCCGTTCTGCCGATCGATCTCGGTGCGGCCGAGCGTCGGCAGGATCAGCGCTTCGCGGCCGTGCACGAGGTGACTGCGGTTGAGTTTCGTCGTGACGTGGACGGTCAGGCCGCAATTGCGCAGGCCTTGCCAGGTGCGCGGCGTGTCGGGCGTGGCCATCGCGAAATTGCCGCCGAGGCCGATGAACACGTTGACGCGGCCGTCGAGCATCGCCTCGATCGTCTCGACGACGTCGTAGCCGTGGCCGCGCGGCGGCGCGAAATCGAACGTGCGGCCGAGCCGGTCGAGAAACGCGTCGGACGGCTTCTCCTCGATGCCGACCGTGCGGTTGCCCTGCACGTTCGAGTGCCCGCGCACGGGGCAAAGGCCCGCGCCCGGACGGCCGATGTTGCCGCGCATCAGCATCAGGTTCGACAGCATGTGCACGGTCGCGACCGAGTGCTTGTGCTGCGTGATGCCCATGCCCCACGTCGCGATCACGCGCTCGCCGCGCACGTAGATTTGCGCGAGCGCGTCGATCTGCTCGCGCGGCACGCCGCTTTGCGCGACGAGCGCGGCCCAGTTTTCCGCGCGCAGATCGGCCGCGAACGCGTCGAAGCCCGCCGTGTGCGCGGCGATGAACGCGACGTCGAGCACGCGCGCGTCGCCGTGCTCGCGGGCCGCGTCGTCGAGCTCGAGCACGCGCTTGGCGACGCCCTTGAGCAGCGCGAAGTCGCCGCCGACCTGCGGCTGCACGAACGTCGACGCGATCGGCGTGCTCGACAGCGTCAGCATCTCGGCCGGATGCTGCGGGCTCGCGAAGCGCTCGAGCCCGCGCTCCTTCAGCGGGTTGACCGATACGATCGTCGCGCCGCGCTTCGCGCACGCGCGCAGCTCGCCCATCATCCGAGGGTGGTTCGTCGCCGGATTCTGGCCGAAGATCAGCAGCGTGTCGGCCAGCTCGAAATCGTCGAGCGTGACGGTGCCCTTGCCGACGCCGACCGTGGCCGGCAGCCCGCGGCTCGTCGCCTCGTGGCACATGTTCGAGCAGTCGGGGAAGTTGTTCGTGCCGTAGTAGCGCACGAGCAGCTGGTACAGGAACGCGGCCTCGTTGCTCGCGCGTCCCGACGTGTAGAACGCCGCGCGGTTCGGATCGTCGAGCGCGCGCAGGCGTTTCGCGATCAGCTCGAACGCGGCGTCCCATGCGATCGGCACGTAGCGGTCGCTGGCGGCGTCGTAGACCATCGGATCGGTGAGGCGGCCGTGCTGCTCGAGTTCGTAATCGGATTGATCGAGGAGCGACGTGACCGTGTGCTCGGCGAAGAACGCGGGCGTCACGCGCTTCGCGGTCGCCTCCGCGGCCACCGCCTTCACGCCGTTCTCGCAGAACTCGAACGTCGACGCATGCTCGCGGTCGGGCCATGCGCAGCCGGGGCAGTCGAAGCCGTCCGGCTGGTTCTGACGCAGCAGCGCGCGGTAGTTGCCGCCCGGCACCTTTTCCTTGAACAGGTTGATCGCGACGTACTTGAGCGCGCCCCAGCCGCCCGCCGGGTGGGCGTACGGCGCGATGCGCGCGTCTGGTTCCTTGATTTTCATGTCTTCGAGAGTCCGAGCGCCGGTTGGGGACGGCGACGGAACGAAGCGTACGCGCACGGCGGCGCGGCCCGGGAGCACACCTCCCCGGAAAGAAAAAGAATACAGTTCGCAATTCTGGTGCGTTGCGTCAATAAACTGTACTCTTTCATATCGACAAATGAATGAACGGGGCGAGCGGTGAAGCGCTACGAACAACTGGCGGACGACATCGACGCGATGATCCGGCGCGGCGTCTACCGGCCGGGCGAGCGGATTGCGTCGGTGCGGCAGGCGAGCCGCCAGCACCGGCTGAGCGTCACGACCGTCGTGCGCGCGTATCTGGTGCTCGAGAGCCGCGGCGCGATCGAAAGCCGGCCGCAGTCCGGCTACTTCGTGCGTGCGCGGCAGGAGGCGCCGGAGCTGGAGCTGCATGCGTCGGCGCCCGTCGCGGTGCCGTCGGCCGTCGACGTGAGCCGGCTCGTGCTGTCGACGTTGCGCTCGATCGCGCGCGACGACGCGGTGCCGCTCGGCTCGCCGTACCCGGACGCGACGCCGTTTCCCGCGCAGCGCATCGCGCGGCACGCGCACGCGATCGCGCGGCGGCGTACGCGCTGGGGCGTGATCGACGATTTGCCGCCCGGCAATCCGGAGCTGATCCGGCAGATCGCGCGCCGCTACCTGGAAGGCGGCGTCGCGGTCGATCCGGACGAGATCGTCGTGACGATCGGCGCGACCGAGGCGATCAATCTGTGCCTGCAGGCGGTCGCGAAGCCGGGCGACACGATCGCGGTCGAATCGCCGACGTTCTACGCGATGCTGCACGCGATCGAGCGGCTCGGGATGCGCGCGATCGAGGTCGCGACGCATCCGGGCGAGGGCATCGACCTCGACGCGCTCGCGCGGATTCTCGCGCGCGAGCGCGTCGCCGCGTGCATGGTGATGCCGAATTTCCAGAATCCGCTCGGCTTCCTGATGCCGGACGAGCGCAAGCGCGCGCTCGTCGAGCTGCTCGCGCGGCACGACGTGCCGGCGATCGAGAACGATGTCTATCACGAGCTGTATTACGGCGCCGCGCGGCCGAGCACGCTGAAGGCGTTCGATTCGCGCGGGCTCGTGCTGCATTGCGCGTCGTTCTCGAAGAGCCTGTCGCCTGCGTACCGGATCGGCTGGGCGATGCCGGGGCGCTACCGCGATCGCGTCGAGAAGCTCAAGTTCCTGAACACGCTCGCGACGCCCGCGATCGACCAGCTCGCGATCGCCGAATATCTGAAGCACGATGGCTACGATCATCATCTGCGGCGGATTCGCAAGCTCTATGCGCAGCAGGCGAGCATGATGGCGGCGATGGTGCGGCGCTTCTTTCCGGACGGCACGCGGCTGTCGCAGCCGCGCGGCGGCTACGTGCTGTGGGTCGAGCTGCCGCACGACGTCGATGCGATGGAGCTGTACCGGCTCGCGCTCGCGCAGAAGATCACGCTCGGGCCGGGGCACATGTTCTCGACGACGCTCGCGTACCGGCATTGCATCCGGTTGAACTACAGCTATCCGTGGTCGCCGCAGATCGAGGCGGCCGTGAAGACGCTCGGCAGGCTGGCCGCGGTGTGTGCGAAGCGATGACGGCCGAGGCGGCGATGACGGATGCGATGGGCGACGAACGCGACGTGCGCGACGAACGCGGTGAACTCGTTGAATGCGTTGAATGCGTTGAATGCGGTGAATACGGCGAGAGCGGTAAGCGGGGCGAACGTCCGGCAGGCGATGAACGCTCGACGTCGCCGAACGGCGACGACGGCCTTGATCCGGCGATCGTCGCGGTGCTGCTGCAATTGCGCGAAGCGGCCGACGACGCGCGCGGCGCGCCGTGGTCGCTCGCGAAGCTCGGCAAGCGCGCACGCGTGCCGATGAGCGTGCTGCGACGCACGTTGACGCAGCTCGATGCGTCAGGCCTCACCGAGACGACAATGCGCGACGACGGCACGGGGCGCGCGGCGCTGACCGCGCAGGGGCGCGAGTTGTGCGATGCGCTTTTCGGCGGCGGCACGGCGGCGCGCGGCGACGGCTGACGCGGCCGTGGGTGGCTCGCATGAGCGCAGGAGGGCGCGCGGCCGTCACGAAGCGCCGACGCACGCGCGATGCGGTTCGCGCGATGAAACGAGACCGGCGAAGCGGGGCCGGCGATATAAGGCCAGTGATACAAGGCCGGCGATACAAGGCCAGTGATACAAGGCCAGTGATACAAGCCCGGCGATACAAAAGAGAGCGGGGCGGCCGACAGCCCGCCCCGCCGTCACGCTGCCGCGGCTACGCGGCTCACCACCGCACGGTGATCCCCGCCATCAACGAATGATCGTAGATCTGATCGTTGAGCCCGCGCCGATAGCCGACGTCGAGATCGAGCCAGTCGCGCGGCGTGTAGATCGCGCCCGCGATCACGTACGCCGGATTCGCGCTGGCGCCGCGTTCGGAATTGCGCGAGATGCCGATGTCGATGCCGAGCCGCAGCTTGTCCGTCGCGCGATAGATGATCGCGCCGGACGCCTGCCAGATCGACGTGAGGTTGTCCTGCCGATTCGACTGGTACATGAGGCCCGCGTTGGCGAGCAACTGCACGCGCGCGATGTCGTACTGCGCGAGCAGCGTCGCGCCGGCGTTGACGCGGCCGTTGCCGAGTCCGCGCGCGTCGTGGCCGGCCGGCATCGTGAAGCGAGGTTTCACCGCGATGCTGAACGGCCCATGTTCGAGCACGCGCCACTTCGCGCCGATCTCGACGTCGCCGAAGCCGGAGCCCTGCTCGTCGGAGCGCGTCTGCACG
Source organism: Burkholderia sp. MSMB1498 (assembly GCF_001526245.1). NCBI lineage: Bacteria > Pseudomonadati > Pseudomonadota > Betaproteobacteria > Burkholderiales > Burkholderiaceae > Burkholderia > Burkholderia sp. MSMB1498. Next base: position 57,267 of record NZ_LOYJ01000033.1, on the reverse strand, counting down.
TGCGTGTACGGCGCCTGCACGTACAGGTCGACGCGCTCGCCGAAGCCGCGCGTGAGCGTCGTGTTCCATAGCTGCTGGCGGCCGATGTCGGGCTGCTTCGACGTGCGCTCGACGTTCAGTTCGTACTGCCAGTTGCCGTCGCCCTGCGTGTTCGTGTCGTCGGACGTGAACGGGTGGTCGGCGTGCGCGCCGGCGGGCGTGAAGAGGGCGCCCGCGGCCGCGAGCGGAAGCATTCTTTTCATATCGTCACCTTCGATGAAACGAGCGGCCGGCGCGCGCGGCGCGCGGCCGGATGCAGCGTGGAGGCGTCGCGTCAGAACCACTGCTTGTAGCGACGGACGTAGAGCGTCTTCACGATCTGCGCGAGCGCGATGTAACCGGCCATCGTCGCGACGAGCCACAGCCAGTAGTCGCCGGGCAGGCGGATGAAGCCAAGCGCTTGCCCGAACGACGAGAACGGCAGCCAGCAGCCGATCGCGATCGCGGTCGTCGTCGACAGCAGCACGGGCAGCGATGCGGTGCTCTGCAGGAAAGGAATCTTCTGCGTGCGCAGCAGATGGACGACGAGCGTTTGCGACACGAGGCTCTCGACGAACCAGCCAGAGTTCATCACGAGCTGGCCGGCGGCGCCGCCTTGCGCGTGGTAGAGCGCGCCCGCGCCGAACACGGTCCACATCAGCACGTACGTCGTGATGTCGAACACGGAGGACGTCGGTCCGACCCACAGCATGAAGCGGCCGATGTTCTTCGCTTCCCACTTGCGCGGCTTCTTCAGGAACTCGGGGTCCATCTTGTCCCACGGCAGCAGCATCTGCGACGTGTCGTAGATGAGGTTCAGCACGAGCATCTGCACGGCGAGCATCGGCTCCCACGGCAGAAACGCGCTCGCGACGAGCACCGAGAACACGTTGCCGAAGTTCGAGCTCGCGGTCATGTTCAGGTACTTGAGGATGTTGCCGAACGTCTCGCGGCCCTTGATCACGCCTTCCTCGAGCACCATCAGGCTCTTCTCGAGCAGGATGATGTCGGCGGTTTCCTTCGCGATGTCCGCGCCGCTGTCGACCGAGATGCCGACGTCGGCGTCGCGCAGCGCGGGCGCGTCGTTGATCCCGTCGCCGAGGAAGCCGACCGTGTGGCCGTTCGCCTGCAGCGCCTTCACGATGCGCGCCTTCTGCAGCGGCGTGAGCTTCGCGAACACTGTCGTGCGCTCGACCGCCTTTTCGAGCGCCGCGTCGTCGAGCGCCTCGATTTCGGCGCCGACGAGCGGCTTGCCGGGCTCGAGGCCGACTTGCCGGCACACGTTCAGCGTGACGGTCGGGTTGTCGCCCGTCAGCACCTTCACGGCGACGCCGTTCTCGCGCAGCGCGGCGAGCGCAGGCGCCGCCGATTCCTTCGGCGGATCGAGGAAGGTCAGGAAGCCGCGCACGACGAGGTCGCGCTCGTCGGCCGTCCGGTATTGCTCGCGTTCGTCGCCGCGCGCAATCGCGCGGGTCGCGACGATCAGCACGCGGAACCCGTCTTCGTTGTACGCGCTCGCCTGCGCGAGCAGCCGCTTGCGTTCGACGAAATCGAGCGGGCGCACGCCTTGGTCGTCCTGAACATGCGTCGACACCGCGAGCATTTCCTCGACCGCGCCCTTGCAGACGAGCAGGTGCGTGCCGCGCGGATCTTCGACGACGACGGACAGGCGCCGCCGCACGAAATCGAACGGCAGCTCGTCGATCTTGCGATAGCCCTGCGGCTTGATCCAGTCGCCGAGCTGGTTCGCGCGATTGACGATCGCGATGTCGATCAGGTTCTTCTGGCCGCTCTGATGGAAGCTGTTCAGCCAGCCGAGACGCAGCACGTCCTCGTTCTTGCGGCCGGATGCGTCGAGGTGATGCTCGAGGATGATCTTGTCCTGCGTGAGCGTGCCCGTCTTGTCCGTGCAGAGCACGTCCATCGCGCCGAAGTTCTGGACGGAGTTCAGCCGCTTGACGACGACCTTGCGCCGCGCCATCGCGACCGCGCCGCGCGCGAGGTTCGCGCTCACGATCATCGGCAGCATCTCGGGCGTCAAGCCCACCGCGACGGCGAGCGCGAACGTGAGCGCGCTCAGCCAGTCGCCTTTCGTGAAGCCGTTGATCATGAAGACGACAGGCACCATCACGAGCATGAAGCGGATCAGCAGCCAGCTGACGCTGGATACGCCGCGATCGAAGCTCGTCTCGATCCGCTTGTGGCTGACGACGTTCTTCGCGAGCGCGCCGAAATACGTATCGGCGCCCGTCGCGACGACGACCGCGGTCGCGGTGCCGCTCACGACGTTGGTGCCCATGAAGCACACGTTCGCGAGATCGAGCAGCGAGCCGTCGTGTGCGGCGTGCTCGGCGCGGGACGCGCCGCCGCCGGGGCCGCTCGCCGGTTCGGCGGATTTCTGCGCGACGGCGCCGAGGGTGTCGTATTTCTCGACGGGCAGCGATTCGCCCGTCAGCACGGCCTGGCTGATGAAGAGGTCGCGAGACGAGATGAGCCGCACGTCGGCGGGGATCATGTCGCCGGCGGAAAGATGCACGATGTCGCCGACGACGACGTCGCGCATCGGCACGTCGTGCTTGATCGGCCCATTCGCATCGTCGGTGCGGCGCTGCACGGTCGCGGTGGTGCGGACCATCGCCTTCAGTTTTTCGGCCGCGCGCAGCGAGCGGAATTCCTGCACGAAGCGCAGCAGCACGCTGATCGTGATCATCGACAGCAGGATCGTGATCTTGACGTAGTCGCGATCGTCCGGCTCGGCGAAGTAGACGTCGGTGAGGAAGCTGATCGCGGCGAGCACGAGCAGCACGTAGACGAACGGATTGTTGAACGAGCTCAACAGCTGCCGGGTCCAGTGCGGCGGCTTGTCGTGCGCGATTTCGTTCGGGCCGTCGCACAGCAGGCGGTCCTTGGCATCGGCGGTCGTGAGGCCGCGCTCGCTCGTGCGCAGATTGGCGAGCGTGTCGGCGAGCGGTCGAGCGGATTCGTATTCGATGCGCATTGGGCGGCGATCGTCGCCGTCGCCCCGCGCGCCGTAATGGAGGAATCCGCGTTGCTTGTTTTTTGAAGGAGTGCGTCGTGTCATCGGTCGCTCCGTGTGCCGCGCGCGGCGGGCGGGGAGCGCCGGCGTCATCGAGGGCCGAGCGTCTCCCGCCGCCTCGCGTCGCGCGCGTTCGGCTGAGTGAGTGGGAAATCGGGATCGCTCGCCGGCGCAGCCGACGCGACGCGCGCGTCGCGCGGCATGACGCCGGCGAGCGGTAATCGGCTACTGTCGTCTGCTTCCATCTGGACTCCTGTCGATCGTGGGCCGGACGCGAGGCGGCGTCCGGGAGGAGGACTGCGCACGGCGGGCGCATGCGAAATCGGCGCGCACACGCACGCGGCGGCGGCGCGCGAGCGCATGCGCCCGCGTGCACGGCGCAGGCCGTACATCGTGCGAACGAGCGTGCACGACGCGCGCATGGCGGCGCATGCGTCGTTCGTTCGGAAAATTCGTGGCGGGAAGATCGGGCCGAGACGGCCGGAAAGACGCCGCATCCTGCTGGCCGGGATGCGGCAGAAGCGTTGGGGGCTCTGCGCGAATGCCTCAGTCAGCAGTCAAGCCGGTGCAGGACCGACTACAACTCGCATCGGTGTTCACGGAACACTCCAAGTATCAAGACGGGGGCGATGGTAAAGGGTCGGCGTACGAAGCGTCAAGCTTTTTACAGCGCGCTTACGCGACTTGCGCGCATATTCGCGGGCGGTGCGATGTGCGATTCGTGCCGGGCGACGGCGGCCATGCGTGGCCGCAAGCGCGAGCGGCCGCCCGTTCGGGCGGCCGCCGCATGCGCGCGTGAGTGCGGCGCTCGCCTATTTCGTTGCGGACGCAACTACTACGCCCGCATCGGCGATGCCCGCGCCCGGCGCGCGCGCGAGGCAGGATGTCGTCGATGGCGACGGCCGTGCGGTGCCTGCGAGCTTCTGGGCGATCTGGGCGGGCGTCAGGTTCGGATTCGCCGACAGCATCAGCGATGCGATGCCTGCGATCTGCGGCGCGGCGAGGCTCGTGCCGCTGTGCGTGCCGTACGCGTCGGTGGTCGGCACCGTCGTGCCCGCATTGGTCGTCGACAGGATGTTCGAGCCCGGCGCGCTCAGCGTGATGTCCGTGCCGAAGTTGCTGTACCACGCGCGCTGGCCCGTGCTGTCGGTCGCGCCGACCGCGATCACGCCCTGGCAGTTCGCCGGGCGATCGAGCGTCGTCGCTTGGCCGTCGTTGCCGGCCGAGACGACGACGCTCACGCCTTTCGCGATCACGTCGTTGATCGCTTGCTGGAACGTGTCGCCGCACGTGCCGGTGCCGCCGAGGCTCAGGTTGATCACCTTCGCGGGCGTCAGGTTCGTCGGCGCGCCGGCGACGGGCAGGCCCGCCGCCCAGCGCATCGCGTCGGCGATGTCGCTCGTCGCGCCGCCGCACTTGCCGAGCACGCGCACGGGCAGGATCTTGCCGTACCAGTTGACGCCCGCGATGCCGATGCCGTTGTTCGCGGCGGCGCCGATGATGCCGGCGACCTGCGTGCCGTGCCAACTGCTGTTCGACGGCCCGCTCGCGCATTGATAGAACGGGCTCGACGGATCGGTCAGCTCCTGCTGCGTGACCCAGTCGCCCGGATCGGTCGCGTCCGGGCCGCGGCCGTGGCCGTTGTTGCCGGTGTTGATGTCGGTGATGAAGTCATAGCCGGGCAGCAGGTTCGCGATGAGGTCCGGATGCGGGCGATAGCCGGTGTCGAGCACCGCGGTGACGATGCCCGGCGAGCCGGTCGTCACGTTCCATGCGTTCGGCAGATCGATGCCGGCCGTCGGATCGAAGTAGTTCCATTGCTGCGCGTAGTCCGGATCGTTCGCCACCGTGCGGGCGAACACACGCCGGTCGGGTTCCGCGTACGCAACGTCGGGGTCGGCCGCGAACGTTTGCGCGAGTGCGCTGGCCGTATCCGCGTTCATCTTTTGTCCGAGTGCGAGCAGCGTGGCGCCGCCCGACATCGTCCGCTCGACCTGCACGGCGCTCGTCGGCGCGACGTTTTGCGCATAGGCGCGAGCGGCGCCGCTCTTCGTGTTCCATTGCGACATCACGCGCTGGATCACCGCATCCAGTCGCGTCGCGCCGTTCGTCGCGGCCATGATGCGCGCGCCCGATCCCGCCGTCGCCGCCGCGTCCTGCAGCTTGACGATCAGGTGGTCGACGGGCGCGTCCTGCGAAACGGCGCTGGAGGCGAGCTGCGCGCTTGCGGCTGTCGATGCGGCTTGCGTGACGGGGCAAGCGGCTGTCGATGTCGACGAAGTCGCGGATTGCGACGAACCCGATGAGGGGGCAGGTGTCGGCGCCGGAGCCGGCGTCGGCTGTGCGGCTGCCGAAGGGGTGCTGCTTCCGCCCCCGCCGCCTCCGCCGCCGCAACCGGCGAGCGGAACGAGGAAGGACATGGAGAGAATGCCGGCCACTGCGCGGGCCTGGCCAAACCGCGTCTTGTCAGGATTGCTACGTTTGTTGTACATGGTGCCTCTCCACCCGTGGGTTCGAAACCGCATGCGCGGTCAACGCGGTCAAGGCCATGGCGCGGGAGGTCGCTGAGCATCCTCGTCCTCGTTGCATCCCGTACGTCGCCAGGTCTTGTTCTGAATCCGTCGGGCTCGTGCGCGCCCGATCGGAGTTACTGGTGTGAGTAACGGCTGCGTTTAACAATTCTTGATAGTCTTTCGGAAAATATAGTCGCTTGCCGCACAAAATCACGAGCATTTTTGGTGTACGAAGCGGCCTGGTTCGAGATTATTTTTTGAGATAAGCGGGGGAAACGGAGAACGACCGTATAAAACGGCCAATCGGATGCGCGCTCGGCGCATATTCGGCATGCGGGCGCGTCATCGAGCGGAAAGGCGAGGCCGCCGCGCGTCGGGGCTCGAAGTTTTTGATCGCATTACGATCGCATTTCTTCCGGCTTTTCCCCGCGAAAAGCATGTGCGTTCGTTTCAAACGGATTGCCGCCGCATGCGCGTGCCGGTTCGGCCGCGGGCGCATTCGGTGGATGCGCGCGAACTTGCTGGAGCGCTCGGGAATATCGACGGGGCGGGCGTTGCGCGACTCGGCGCTCGCGAAGCGCCGATGCCGTTTCTGATTCCGACGAACCGTGGAGGGGCGCCGGCTATTCGCGCGACGTCGCGACGAAGATAGCAGGCGAATTCGAGCGGCCGATGAAACGCACCGGGCTCGTCGTCAACGCAATTTCGTTCTCGTCGCGGAACCGCATTTCGCTCGTGCGGAACCACACGAGCGACCGTTGGAGCCGCAGCAATGACGAATACGCATGAGCGGCAGAAGCGGGCGGCGCGGCCGAGCGAAATGTTTCCTCCCGGCGGGCATTCGCTTTCGCACGCGCAGGGATTCGGGCATCGAGGATTTCAGCGATCTCGCGGCAAGACCTTCGCGACGGCGGCGGGCACGTGCGGCGCGCGTGCGTTGCGCAAGTCGAGCGAAGGCAAACGTATGAGTATGACGATCGTCGGCGTGGAGGGCCGCGCCGAACCGTCCAGGAGCGGGGCGATCGAGCGCGAGCGTTCGCGATGGCCGGGCGCCGTCGTGCGGCGCGTTCGTGAATGAAAAGCGCTTCTTCGGCGTATGGGTGGCCGCACGTGCGCCGCGTATCCACGATAACGATGCGGGCACGATATGTCGGAACGTTTCCGCGTGCAAAACGTTCCTCGATTCGGCAATCACGCGGCGGCGGGCATAGGGGGAGCGGAAAAGCGCCGTGGCAAACACCTCATTCAGACGATTCCGCCAAGCTGGCCGAATTCGTGAACTGAACCATTCGTTGTCGGCGCTGAAATGCGCGCGCTCTTCAGGAGTCCGGGCAATCGTACGAATGACTGGCATCGGCGCGCGCGGAGGCGGTCGGTGCGATGCGCCGGCGCGTCGAACCGACCGCGCGGCCGATCGAGCGTCAACGGAACAGCCGCGCCGCGCCGCGGCGCGGCTTCCGCCATCGATTCCGGCAGCCTCCGAACGCCGTTTGCGCCGCGCCGTTCGTTCAAGTCATCGGCGCGCGCCTCCGTGATCGCGCCACGCCTTATTGCTGCGTACTCCAGATAGTCCGCACGCCGCAACGCCGCATTGAGAAACAATTTTTTGCGAAAACTGAAAAAGCCGCCGGAACCCGCATTGCAAGGGAGTGCAAAACGATTCGATGAACTATAAAGGGATTGTTCAATTGGCGGCGAACGCGTACATTTCGGAGCCGCGCCGTAGTTTGAGAAATATCAACACTCGTTTTCCCGAGCCCGACGCTTGAGAGAAGGAACGATGAATAACGACACCAATCCCCACGCGCGTCGCCCGAGCGACGCGGTCGAGCCCATGGGTGGGGGGCTCACCCGACGCCAATGGCTGCAGCGCTCGCTCGCGCTGAGCGCCTTGGGCCTTGCGGGATCGCTCACGCTGCGCGCGCTCGCCGATGCGCCGAGCGCCGCGCCGCTCGACGCGTTCATGACGCTGTCCGAGGCGCTGACCGGCAAGACCGGCCTGAACCGCGCAGTCGGCGAACGGCTGCTGCACGCGTTGCAGAAGGGCTCGTTCGAACTCGGCGACGGGCTGCCGAAGCTCGCCGGCGCGCTCGCCGCGAATACGCTCACGCCCGATCAGGAAGCCCTCGCGCTGCGCATTCTCGAAGCGTGGTATCTCGGCATCGTCGACAACGTCGTGATCACCTATGAAGAAGCGCTGATGTTCGGCGTCGTGTCGGACACGCTCGTGATCCGCTCGTACTGCCCCAACAAACCCGGCTTCTGGGCCGACAAACCGATCGAGAGGCAAGCCTGATGTCCGATACACAACAAGCCGACGTCGTCGTCGTGGGCTCGGGCGTCGCGGGTGCGATCGTCGCGCATCAGCTTGCGAAGGCGGGCAAGTCGGTGATCCTGCTCGAGGCCGGCCCGCGCATGCCGCGCTGGGAAATCGTCGAGCGCTTTCGCAACCAGCCGGACAAGATGGACTTCATGGCGCCGTATCCGTCGAGCCCGTGGGCGCCGCATCCGGAATACGGCCCGCCGAACGACTACCTGGTGTTGAAGGGCGAGCACAAGTTCAACTCGCAGTACATCCGCGCGGTGGGCGGCACGACGTGGCACTGGGCCGCGTCCGCGTGGCGCTTCATTCCGAACGACTTCAAGATGAAGACCGTCTACGGCGTCGGCCGCGACTGGCCGATCCAGTACGACGATCTCGAGCACTACTACCAGCGCGCCGAGGAAGAGCTGGGCGTCTGGGGCCCCGGCCCCGAGGAAGACCTGTTCTCGCCGCGCAAAGAGGCGTACCCGATGCCGCCGCTGCCGTTGTCCTACAACGAGCTCACGATCAAGACCGCGCTCAACAACCACGACCCGAAATTCCACGTGGTGACCGAGCCGGTCGCGCGCAACAGCCGCCCGTACGACGGCCGTCCGACCTGCTGCGGCAACAACAACTGCATGCCGATCTGTCCGATCGGCGCGATGTACAACGGCATCGTTCACGTCGAGAAGGCCGAGCAGGCGGGCGCGAAGCTCGTCGAGAACGCGGTCGTCCACAAGCTCGAGGTCGGCCCGCAGAAGAAGATCGTCGCCGCGCTCTACAAGGACCCGAAGGGCGTCGAGCACCGCGTCGAGGGCAAGTACTTCGTGCTCGCCGCGAACGGCATCGAGACGCCGAAGCTGATGCTGATGTCGACGAGCCACGATTTCCCGAACGGCGTGGGCAACAGCTCCGACATGGTCGGCCGCAACCTGATGGACCATCCGGGCACCGGCGTGTCTTTCTACGCGAGCGAGAAGCTGTGGCCGGGGCGCGGCCCGCAGGAGATGACGTCGCTGATCGGTTTCCGCGACGGCCCGTTCCGCGCGACCGAGGCGGCGAAGAAGATCCACCTGTCGAACCTGTCGCGCATCGATCAGGAAACGCAGAAGATCTTCAAGGCCGGCAAGCTGCTGAAGCCCGCCGAGCTCGACGCGCAGATCCGCGACCGCTCCGCGCGCTACGTGCAGTTCGACTGCTTCCACGAAATCCTGCCGCAACCGGAGAACCGCATCGTGCCGAGCAAGACGGCGACCGATGCGATCGGCATCCCGCGCCCGGAAATCACCTATGCGATCGACGACTACGTGAAGCGCGGCGCGGTGCACACGCGCGAGGTCTACGCGACCGCGGCGAAAGTGCTGGGCGGCACCGACGTCGTGTTCAACGACGAATTCGCGCCGAACAACCACATCACGGGCGCGACGATCATGGGCGCCGATCCGCGCGATTCGGTCGTCGACAAGGACTGCCGCACGTTCGACCATCCGAACTTGTTCGTGTCGAGCAGCGCGACGATGCCGACGGTCGGCACGGTGAACGTGACGCTGACGATCGCGGCGCTCGCGCTGCGGATCTCGGACCAGTTGAAGAAGGAAATCTGATGCTGAAACGAACGCTTTCCTTCATGCTGGCCGGCTGCCTCGCGTTGCCCGGCTTGTCGAGCGCGGCGGACGCCGGCGCTGCCGCCGCGCCGGCCGCTGCGGCTTCGTCCGCGCCGGCCGCGGCCGCCGCATCTGCGACGTCGGCGACATCCGCGCCTTCCGCCGACGCCGCGCTCGTCGAGCGCGGCCGCTATCTGGCCGTCGCGGGCGACTGCATGGCGTGCCACACCGCGAAGGGCGGCAAGCCGTTCGCGGGCGGCTTGCCGATGCGCGCGCCCGTCCTCGGCACGATCTACACGACCAACATCACGCCCGACAAGGAAACGGGCATCGGCGACTGGACGTTCGCGGATTTCGAGCGCGCGGTGCGTCACGGCGTCGCGAAGAGCGGCGACAACCTGTATCCGGCGATGCCTTACGTGTCGTACGCGAAGGTCAGCGACGACGACGTGAAGGCGCTCTACGCGTACTTCATGCACGGCGTCGAGCCGATCAGGCAGCCTGCGCGCAAGAACGAGATCCCGTGGTATCTGAGCATGCGCTGGCCGCTCAAGATCTGGAACCTGCTGTTCCTGAAGGACGGCGCGTACCAGCCGAAGCCGGAGCGCGGCGTCGAATGGAACCGCGGCGCGTATCTCGTGCAGGGCCTCGCGCACTGCGGCACGTGCCACACGCCGCGCGGCGTCGCGCTGCAGGAGAAATCGCTCGACGAGACGGGCGGCAGCTTCCTCGCGGGCTCGGTGCTCTCGGGCTGGGACGGCTACAACATCACGTCGGACGCGAACGCGGGGATCGGCGGCTGGACGCAGCAGCAGCTCGTGCAGTACCTGCGCACGGGCAGCGTGCCGGGTCTCGCGCAGGCGGCGGGGCCGATGGCCGAGGCGGTCGAGCACAGCTTCTCGCAGATGACCGACGCGGACATCGGCGCGATCGCGACGTACGTCCGCACGGTGCCCGCCGTCGCCGACGGCAGCGCGAAGGCGCGCGCCGCATGGGGCAAGCCGGCCGAGGACGGAATCCGGCTGCGCGGGGTCGCGCTCGCGTCGACGGGCGTCGATCCCGCGCGTCTGTATCTCGGCAACTGCGCGAGCTGCCACCAGATGCAGGGCAAGGGCACGCCGGACGGCTACTATCCGCCGCTCTTCCACAATTCGACGGTCGGCGCGCCGAACCCGACGAATCTCGTGCAGGTGATCCTGAACGGCGTCGCGCGCAAGGCGGGCAAGGAAGACGTCGGCATGCCGGCGTTCCGCCACGAGCTGTCGGACGCGCAGATCGCCGCGCTCACGAACTATCTGACCGGGCAGTTCGGCAATCCGGCGGCGAAGGTGAGCGAACAGGACGTTGCGAAGCTGCGCGCCGCGCAGTAACGTACGGGTCGGGTTATCCGGCGATCGAGGAGGACGGCATCGCACCGGGCGGCCGTCCGGTGGCAGGTCGCAGTCGACAGGGAGGCGGCGCGCGGCGCGCGCCGTGGGCCGCCTCGGTTCGCAACCGGCTCGTGCGCGACGCGTCGTCGCAGCGCGCGCGACGCCCGCTTCCCGCTCCGCACGACGATGAGACAAACTTTCCTTGCGCGTCAAAAAGACGCTCTGCTGCTGCTTTCCCGCATTCTGATCGTCATCCTGTTCGTGATTTTCGGCTGGGAGAAACTGCTGAATTTCTCGGGCACGGCCCAGTTCATGGCTTCCGAGGGCACGCCGCTGCCCTCGATCGCGGCGGTCGTCGCGATCGTGATGGAGTTCTTCGTCGGCATCGCGATCCTGATCGGCTTCTACACGCGGCCGCTCGCGCTGCTGCTCGGCCTCTACACGATCGGCACCGCGATCATCGGCCATCACTATTGGTCGATGGCCGCCGCCGAGCAGATGAACATGATGATCCATTTCTACAAGAACATCGCGATCACGGGCGGCTTGTTCGCTCTGTGCGCGGCTGGCCCCGGACGCTATTCGCTCGATCGCGGTTGAGCGGCGTGCCGGACGTGTGTTGAACCTGAGAGAAGACAACAGGCGGAGAACAATGGTTTTTCATTCGAAGAAAATGATGGCCGCGCTCGTCGCGGCCGGGCCCGCGCTCGCTTGCGCGCAGACGAGCGTCACGCTGTACGGCCGTGTCGACGGCGGCGTCGAATACCTGAATCACATCGCGAATCCCTCGGGCGGCAGCTCGTCGCGCTGGAGCGCCGAGAGCGGCGACTGGGGCACGAGCATGTTCGGCCTGAAGGGCGTCGAGGATCTGGGCGGCGGCACGTCGGCGATCTTCAACCTGGAGACCGCGTTCCAGGTGATGAACGGCACGACGGGCGGCGGCCGGATGTGGTCGCGGCGCGCGTACGTCGGCTTGACGAACGACACGTGGGGCAAGCTGCAGGCGGGCCGCAATCTCTTCATCGACAGCGACGGCGTGTGGGAATTCGATCCGTTCGTCCAGCAGGCGTTCTCGTCGGCGTCGCTCGTGCGCGGGCGCAACTGGCAGCAGACGAGCAACAACGTCGAGTATCACAGCCCGGTGTTCGGCGGCTTCGACGTGCAGGCGCAGTACGCGTTCGGCAACCAGTCGCGCGGCTTCAATTACGGCGCGCAGGGCGACTTCGGCCGCTCGGACGGCGTGATGATCTCGTATCACTCGCCGATGCTCGACGTGCGCGGCATGTACGACGAACTGCGCGACAGCAACGGCCGCATGAGCAATATCTTCTCGAGCTCGCGCGAGTATTTCATCGGCGCGAACGTGAAGGTGCAGAAGTTCAAGATCCAGGGCGCCTATACGCATTATTCGGCGCCCGACACGCCGGCGGGCCTTGCGGATCGCGCCGATCACTTCTGGCTCGGCGCGACCTATCAGGCCACGGCGCAGTGGGCGGTGACGGGCGGCGGCTACTACGTGCGCGTGCGCGGCGGCGACGGCAGCGACGCGGCGCACGATCCGTCCGGCCACGCGATCCTGTACGCGCTCGGGACGACTTACAACCTGTCGAAGCGGACCTTTCTGTACGGCACGGTCGCTTACATGCGCAACGGCGGGAATTCGAACTTCTCGCTGCTCGCGACGCCGCGCGACGCGACGCCGAACACGAGCCCGCTCGCGGGTGAATCGCAGACGGGCGCGTACGTCGGGATGATGCATACTTTCTGACCCACGTCGCGCGTTGCGGGAAACGAGGCTTCGGCTCATCGGTCGAAGCCCGTTGTTCCGCGCTTTCCGCCAATGATGGCGGCGCGCCCGCCGATTGTCGACGATTCGGCTTCCCGCATCCGTCGGTCGTCCGGAGCCGGCCGAAAGCGGCGGGCCGTTGTCTTGCGCTGCCGCCGAACATCGCCGACCCCTCTCGAGGGGCTTTGCCGCGAATCCCGGTGAACAGGCGATGAACCCATTACATCAGACATGAGACGGCCGCGCGCAGGTGCGTACGAACGAACCGACTCGTCCATCCCGTGACGAATTTCATTCGCGCTCCCGACGATCGCGCGCTGCGGCCCGCGCATCGCGCTTGAGCATGATGCGGCCGGCCGGACATTAGAGAAAAACACTGATTGCCGGCCGAATTCGGTCGAAGCAAAGTTGTACATACAACTTCGGCGGCATGAAATCGCCGCGCCGAAGCGATTCGTAATCCCCCTGAAACCCGACGGACAGCTTGCGCGCGCGCTTCACGGCGACGGCGCGCTGCGCCCGCGCACATCGAGGAAATCGCAGATGCTCTTTCAAGGCTTCGGCCCGCTGCTGTGGGCCGGCACGCTCGAGACGATCAAGCTCGCCGTGTTTTCGCTCGCCGCGTCGCTCGCGCTCGGGCTCGCCGGCGCGGCGGCCAAGCTGTCGCGCAATCGCATGCTGGCGGGCATCGGCACGTTCTATACGACGTTGATCCGCGCGGTGCCCGATCTCGTGCTGATGCTGCTGCTGTTCTACGGCATCCAGATCCTGCTGAACGACGCGACCGACATGCTCGGCGTCGACCAGATCGACATCGATCCGTTCGTCGCCGGCATCGTCACGCTCGGCTTCATCTACGGCGCGTACTTCACCGAGACGTTTCGCGGCGCGTTTCTCGCGGTGCCGCGCGGCCAGCTCGAAGCGGGCTTCGCATACGGAATGAGTTCGTGGCGCGTGTTCGCACGAATCATGTTCCCGCAGATGATGCGCTTCGCGTTGCCCGGCATCGGCAACAACTGGCAGGTGCTCGTGAAGGCCACTGCGCTCGTGTCGATCATCGGCCTGGCCGACGTCGTGAAAGCCGCGCAGGACGCGGGCAAGAGCACGCTGAACTTCTTTTTCTTCACGCTCGCGGCGGGCGCGATCTATCTCGCGATCACGACGCTGTCGAACCTCGTGTTGATGTACCTCGAAAAACGCTATTCGGCGGGTGTGCGGAGGCTGGCGCTGTGATTCAGATCATCGGTCAATATTGGCAGAACTACCTGTTCAGCGACGGCTACCGCATGAGCGGCCTCGCGATCACGCTGTGGCTGCTCGTCGTGTCGATCGGGCTCGGCTTCGGTCTCGCGGTGCCGCTCGCGATCGCGCGCGCGTCGAGCAACCGCGCGCTGTCGGGCGCGGTCTGGCTCTATACGTACGTGTTTCGCGGCACGCCGCTCTACGTGCAACTGCTGCTCTGCTACACGGGCATCTACAGCCTGAGCGTCGTGCACGATCATGCGTGGCTCGACAGCTTCTTCAGAAGCGCGATGAACTGCACGCTGCTCGCGTTCACGCTGAACGAATGCGCGTACGCGACCGAGATCTTCGCGGGCGCGATCAAATCGACGTCGCCTGGCGAGATCGAGGCGGGGCTTGCATACGGGATGTCGCCGTTCAAGCTGTATACGCGGGTGATCCTGCCCTCGGCGCTGCGCCGCGCGCTGCCGAGCTACAGCAACGAAGTGATCCTGATGCTGCATGCGACGACGCTCGCGTTCACGGCGACGGTGCCCGACATCCTCAAGGTCACGCGCGACGTCAATTCGGCCACCTACGCATCGTTTCAGGCGTACGGCATCGCGGCCGCGCTGTACGCGATCGTCGTGTTCGCGCTCATCTGGCTGTTCCGCCGGATGGAGGCGCGCTGGCTCGCGTTCCTGAAGCCCCAAGGGCATTGATGCGCGACGCGGCGCGCAGCGGCATCGAGCAACGAAATTCCACGACGATCAAGGACGACGGCGAATGTACAAGCTCACGGTAGACGACCTGCACAAGAAGTTCGGCGACAACGAGGTGCTGAAGGGAATCTCGCTGCAGGCGAAGGCGGGCGACGTGATCAGCATCATCGGCTCGAGCGGCTCGGGAAAGAGCACGTTCCTGCGCTGCATCAACTTTCTCGAGCAGCCGTGCGCGGGCACGATCACGCTCGGCGACGAATCGATTCGCGTGACGCGCGACAGGCGCGGCGCGCCGAAGATCGGCGATCCGAAGCAATTGCAGCGGATGCGCGTGAAGCTTTCGATGGTGTTCCAGCACTTCAATCTGTGGGCGCACATGACCGTGCTCGAGAACGTGATCGAGGCGCCCGTCAGCGTGCTCGGCCTGCCGCGCGCCGAGGCCGAGGCGCGGGCGCGCGAGTATTTGCGGAAGGTGGGGCTCGCGCCGAGCGTCGAGGCGAAATATCCGTCGCATCTGTCGGGCGGGCAGCAGCAGCGCGTCGCGATCGCGCGCGCGCTCGCGATGGAGCCCGAAGTGATGCTGTTCGACGAGCCGACGTCGGCGCTCGATCCGGAACTCGTCGGCGAAGTGCTGAAGGTGATGCAGGCGCTCGCGGAAGAAGGGCGCACGATGATCGTCGTCACGCACGAGATGGGCTTCGCGCGCAACGTGTCGAATCATGTGATCTTCCTGCACCAGGGGCGGATCGAGGAAGAGGGGCATCCGCAGGACGTGCTCGTCAATCCGAAGAGCGAGCGGCTGGCGCAGTTCCTGTCCGGCCGGCTCAAGTAGGCGGCCGGCAAGCCGCGCGGGCGCGTCGCGATTGCGCGAGCGCCCGCGCGGCGCATCGATTTACTCGCCGCTCGTCCACTCGACGTTCGCGCCGACCGAGCGAAGATTCTCGACGAAGTGCGGATGCGCGCGGCGGATCGGCTGCGCGTTCAGGATCTCCGAGCGCCCGTCGATGCTAGCCGCGACCATCAGCAGCGCGATCGCGACGCGGATGATGTACGGGCTCTCGACGCGCGCCGGGCTGAGCGGCAGCCCGCCGAACGTGATCAGCCGATGCGGATCGGACAGGAACACGTGCGCGCCGAACTTCGACAACTCGCCCGTCCAGCCCATCGCGCCGTCGTAGACCTTGTTCCAGAACATCACGCTGCCTTGCGCCTGCACGCCGAGCGCGATGAAGATCGGCAGCAGGTCGACGGGCAGGTAAGGCCACGGCGCGGCCTCGACCTTCGTCAGGATGTTGCGCGTGAACGGCTGCTTCACCTTCAGCGGACCGTCGCGCAGCGCGTGCGACCAGCCGTTTTCGTGCGTGACCTGCACGCCGAACTTCGCGAAGGTCCGGTCGATCAGCGGGAACTGCTCGGGCGAGCCGTTGCGCACGGCGATGTCGCCACCCGTGATCGCGCCGAGCGCGAGGAACGTCGCGATCTCGTGGAAGTCTTCGTTGAAGCGGTACTCGCCGCCCGCGAGCGCGCGGCCGCCCTGAACGCTCAGATGCGACGTGCCGATGCCTTCGATCGGCACGCCGAGCATCGCGAGGAACCGGCAGAACTCCTGCACGTGCGGCTCCGACGCTGCGTTGACGAGCGTCGACGTGCCGTTCGCCGACGCCGCGCACAGCACGAAGTTCTCGGTCGTCGTGACGGACGCGTAGTCGAACCAGTGATGATTCGGCGTGAGCGGGCCGTCGGCGCGCACGATCAGCGAATCGGACGTGCGCTCGATCCGTGCGCCGAAGCGCTCGAACACCTCGACGTGCGGGTCGATCTCGCGCACGCCGAGCGTGCAGCCCTTCACGTCGTTCTCGAGCCGCGCGACGCCGAAGCGCGCGAGCAGCGGCGGCACCAGCATGATCGACGAGCGCATTTCCTCCGGCAGCCGGTGGACGGCCGGATCGAACGCCGTTGCGCGGTGATGCAGGTCGAGCACGCCCGTGGCGTAGTCGATCGACACGTCGCTGCCGAGCGTGCGGAAGATGTCGAGGATTTTGCGGACGTCGGTGATGTCCGGCACGCCGACGAGCCGCAGCGGCCGATCGGTGAGGAGCGTCGCGCACAGGATGGGCAAGACGGCGTTCTTGTTGGCGGACGGCGTGATTTCTCCGCGAAGCGGGGCGCCGCCGTGAACGATCAGGTTCGACATGTTCGGATGCAGGTGGGTGTAATGACGCGCAAGGTCGTTATCATGCCACCGTTCGCGGGGATTTCGCAGATTCGTTGCGCGGCGCAGCGCGGCGCAGCGCGGCGCGGCGGCGCGACGGGCGCGCGACGTCGGACGCGGGCGGGTTCGGCCGGGCGAAGCAAGAGAAGGCGCTTCACACGAATCGCGCGAAGGGCGATCATCGGATGGCGCGACGCACAGGCGATCGTGCCCCTTTCAAGCGAGGCGACGCATGCCAACCGACGAACCCCCGATTTACGAAGGCGGCTGCACGTGCGGCGCGGTGCGCTACCGGATGACGTCCCGGCCGCTCATCGTGCATTGCTGCCATTGCCGCTGGTGTCAGCGGGAAACCGGCACCGCGTTCGCGCTGAACGCGCTGATCGAATCGGACCGCTTGCTGCTGCTGCGCGGCGAAGTCGACATCGTCGATACGCCGTCGAACAGCGGCAAGGGCCAGAAGATCGCGCGCTGTCCGCATTGCCGCATCGCGGTGTGGAGTCATTACGCGGGCGGCGGCGGCGCGGTGAGCTTCGTTCGCGTCGGCACGCTCGACGATCCCGACCGCCTGCCGCCCGACATTCATATCTTCACGTCGTCGAAAGAGCCGTGGGTGGTCTTGCCGCCCGACGCGCGCGCCGTGCCCGAATACTATGCGTCCGACGAAGTGTGGTCGGCCGAGAGCCTCGAGCGGCGCGCCGTGCTGCGCGCGAGGCGGGATCGCGGCGCGCAGTAGCGGCGGCCACGGCGCTCGCCGCCCGCGTGTTCGGCGCGGCATGCTCGGCGCGCGGCGCGCAATGCTCGAGACATGCGTGGATTGGCGCGCCGATGCGTCGACGTGCCGCTGCGCGATCGACATGCGCGAACACGAGGCGTTGCGTCTACGCAGATTCCCGAAACAGGAGAAGGGTTGCTCATGCAGAAAATCATTCGCTTCGCCGCCGCGCTGAAACTGCTGTCCTCGCTCGTCGCGGCGCCCGCATTCGCACAATACGATCCGGGCGCGACGGCGGATCTCGGGCGGGGCATGATCGTGAACGACGACCTCGGCGGCAATCTCGGGGGCGGCTCGCAGGTGCCCGGGCGCGATGCGCGCGGCGGCGCCGATCGCGCGCGTTCCGCTTCGCCGCATGCGGCGCCCGCGGCGTTGACGTTCGCCGAGACGGCCGCCGTCCACCGGCAGGTGCAGGCCGATATCGTGAACTTCCTCGCGCACGGCGACGCGTCCAGGCGCGACGAGGCGAAGCGCGTGGTCGAGCAGGGCGAATTGCTCGAGGCGTTCGAGCGCGTGGCGTCGCGCCGCGCGTTCGATCGCCGCAATCTGGGCGACGTGTTCGCCGCGTATGTCGTGATGTCGTGGGAGGTCGTCAACGGAGAGGACGCGCGCGGACGGCAAGCGGGCGTCGATGCGCTGCGCGCGAAGTCGAGCGCGACGCTGGTTCGTGACGACCGCATTCGCGCGATGTCGGACGCCGACAAGCAGCGGCTCGCCGAGACGCTTGCCTATTTGGCGATGATCGCCGTCACGGCGCAGAACGACTTGCGCCGCAGCGGCAACGCGCCCGCGCTCGAACAGTTGCGTGACGGCGTGCGGCAGTCGACGCGCAAGATGATCGGCATCGACGTGAAAGGGCTGCGGCTGACGGAAAACGGGCTGACTCGATGAAGGCGTCGCGCATGCGGATCGGTCGGCGCGCGAGGGGGCGGGGCGGTGCGAGGGAGCGGTAAACGCGCAACACGCCGGCGCGACTTCCGCCGCGCCGGCGTGTTCGGCGCATGCCGGCGTCGCCGGCAGGTCAGGCGTTACAGGCAGCTATTGATGTCGCTCGCGGCAGCGCCGCCCGCGGCGCCGCTGCCCGCGCGAAAGCCGACCCAGGTCTTCGCGTTGCCCGAGGGCGCGGGGCGCACGACCGCGGCTGCGCCGTTCGGCGGCTGCTGGCCCGGCACGTAGACGTCAGCGGCGAGACCGTTCGCGAGCACTTCCTGCGTGACGACCTGCTGCTGCGCCTTGTCGGCCCAGGTCTTCGCGATGCAGGTTGCGACGTCCTGCGCAGGCTTCTGGCTCTGTCCCACGTTTTGGACATCGGTGCCTGCGGCGCTGGCCGAAGTTGCCACCGAAGCTGCCATGATCAATGCGATGAACGGTGAGTATTTCACGTTATCTCCCTCTGGTCGTGATTCGTGAATCGGGTTTCAACGGGTACTACGATCCAGTCTGAGTGCGCATCGTCGGCGATGTTCCGACGATTCGGAAACAAGATGTTAAGGAGCTTGCCAATCGCAACCGGGTGCGTTGCGCACGTCGCGAGAGTGTCGCAGCGAGATTGCTGCGGCGCACACACACGCGCGACGACCCGGCGTCGCCGAGGCCGCGCGCATGCTTGCGGACGAATGGGATGAATGGATTGGCGCTGCGAAGGAGTGAAGCGGGGAATTCGGTGCGACCCGTCGCGCCGGATGCGGCGCGCTTTTGAAACCGTCAGCCTGCGCCGCGCGGCTCTGCGGCCGCTTGGCGCAGGGTGCATGCTAACGGTGGCCCCGTCGCGTTCGTATTCGTTGAGTTCATGATGGCAAAGGATGCGCTCGATGACTGTTAAGCACGTTCAAATCGACAGCAAAAGATTGTCATAGATTGTTTGGCGCGCGCCGCTCGTTTGACGAGGCAAGCGGCCCTCATTGAACAGACGACGCTTTCAACTCACGGGACCGACGCTTTGGACAGCGAAAGTCGATCTCCGAGCAGTCTTCCTGTCTGACAGGCGGAACGTCCGCCGGCGCTCCCGTTTCATCTTGCCGCCGTTTCGCCTTCGGGCGAACGGTGCGCATCGCGATCATTTCGCTTGCGCATCTCGTGTCGGTGCGTGTCGATGCAGGTGTGTTCGCGGGCATCCGCCGTCTCGTGCAGCGCCGCGCCGCGCCGCGTCACGTGCGATGCGGTACGGCGCGCTTCGTCCGCACCGCGCGTGTCGGTCGATCGAATCGACGTGGCCGAATCAACAGAGCCGCATCGACTAAGCGGTATCAATAAAGCCGCGTGCGATTACGCTCCTCGAGTTCTCGCTCATATTGCTCGGCGTCGAATCCGGCGGGAGCGAGCTTCTTCAGGATCGCGCCCGGCGACGGCAGTTCCGCGCGCGGCACGTGTCGCGACGCATCCCACAGCTGCGAGCGCAGGAATGCCTTCGAGCAATGGAAATAGACGGCCTCGATGTCGACGACGATCGCCGCCTTCGCCGGCTTGCCGTCGACCGCGAACGACGCGAGCAGCTCGGGGGCGATCGACACCTTCGCGCGGCCGTTCACGCGCAGCGTCTCGCCTATGCCCGGCACGACGAACAGCACGCCGATGCGTCCGTTCGCGACGATGTTGCGCAGCGTGTCGACGCGGTTGTTGCCGGGGCGATCGGGGATCGCGAGCGTGTGCGGGTCGAGCACGCGGACGAAGCCGGGGCGATCGCCGCGCGGCGAGCAGTCGAGGCCGTCCGGGCCCGACGACGCAAGCACGATGAACGGCGATTTCGCGACGAACGCGCGGTAGTCGTCGCTCAAATGCGGGATCTCCTTCCAAAGAGAGCGGTCGCTCGGCTTGCCGTAGTGCGCTTCGAGTTGTTCGAGGGTCGTGAGAAGCATCGTTGATCCTGTGTGATCCGGCCGATGGGTTCGTCATTATGCGGGCCGCGCGGGATTCCTGTCTTCGGTGTCGAGGTGCTCGGCCGGCCGGCATTCGGTGCGATCGGGCGCGCATCGGCGGGCGCGGGCTCGACGCGAGCCCGTCGATCGGCCGGCGCGGCTCGCCCGAACGCCGCCGCGCGCCTGGCGCGATCGCCGCGCGGCGACTGCGCCGATCGCGCCGATCGCGCCGATTGCGCACCGCCGCGTTCTCGCGCATATCGGGTCAGTTCGAATCGAACGTGTATGCGCCGTCCTTGCCGCGCGATTCGTTCGCGTGCCGGACGCAGCGCGCGACCACGTTAATCGCGCGGCCGAGCGGCATGCCGACGAGGATGCCCCAGACCGCGAACGACGCGATGACGAAGGCGTTCGTCACGGCCCACGGCTTCGCGGCCGTGACCGCGTAATGCATGTAGGTTTCGGCGGCGAAGGTGAGCATCAGCGTCGCGGCGCTCTTCACTCGAGGCGCCGACGCGCGGCGTCGCCCGGCGGCGAGGCGAAAGCGAATCGATAAACGGAATGCGCCAGATTCGCCGTCCGCGCGCGGCCGATCAGAGCCGCTTGCGTCGCAGGCGGGGAGGATGCGCCGGCATGACCGCCTCGGCCTCGGCGCGCAGCTCGTCGGCCTCGTTCGCGGTTCGAACCTTGCGCTGCGCGCAACGCAGGCATGCGTCCGCCCGGGCTTGCAGCGCCTGAATGAGCGGAGGCGTCAAATCGACTCCGCCGAGCCGATTTTTCCAATCGTCGACTTCGCGCGCCCGGGCGCGAAGCCAGATCGACCGTTCATCCGGGGTTTTGCTCGACACCCCGGTTTTGACGATGCGCTTGCGTAGTGTCTCGATCTGATTCTCAAGTTCGTCTTTCATCGCGCGCCAGCCGGATTCGCAGCGGGGAATTATCCGCCGATGCGATCGCCGGCGCCATGCGCCATGCGCGAGCGCGCCGCTCAGCCCGTCTTGCGCGCCGGCGCGAAGCGCCGCCTCACGAACGCGGCCGGATGCGCGCGGCGGAAGCGTTCGCGCTTGTGCTCGTCGTCGAAGTGGCGCAGCGCCGGCTTCACGAGATCGCTGCGCGACACGATGCCGACGAGCCGCATCGTGTCGGGATCGGTGACCACGGGCAGGCGCTCGAGCCGATGCACGGCGAGCCGCGTCGCGACGAGGCGGCACGTTTCGTCGGCGAGCGAGAAAGGCGGGGCGCGGCGCGGCAGCAGGTCGGCCACCGGCAGGTCGGGTACTCGTGCGTCGGCCACCCGCGCGTCGGCCACCCGCATGTCGGTCACCCGCATGTCGGCCACCCGCATGTCGGCCATCGGCTCTCGCTTCGCTCGCCCGTCACTCGCCCGCATTTCGCCGCCGCTTGCATCGCCCGCGTGCGCGTCGCCGCCGCGATCGAGCGTCGCGCGATCGAGCAGGCCGATCAGCACGCCGTCGCGCACGACCGGATAGGCGCGGTGCGCCTGCGTCGCGCCGAAATACCGCGCGCGCACGACGCCGACACTCAGGTCCGCGTCGATCGTGACGACGTCGCGCGTCATCACTTCGTCGACGTAATGACGCTCGAGCGGATCGACGCCGTATTCGCGATAAATGTGATAGCCGCGCCGCGCGATCTTCTCGGTCATGATCGAGCGCTTCATCACGACGGTCGCGAAGCCGTGCGCGACGAGCGTCGCCGCGAGGAGCGGCAGCAGCGCGTTCGCATCGTGCGTGAGGCCGAGCGCGAAGACGATCGCGGTGAGCGGCGCGCCGAGCGTGGCGCCGAGCGTCGCGGCCATGCACACGAGCGGCCATAGCGCCGGCTCGCCGCCCGGCAGCACGGGCCCGAGCAGCGTGCCGAGCCCCGCGCCCAGCATCAGCAGCGGCGCGAGCACGCCGCCCGAGGTCCCCGAGCCGAGCGCGATCACCCAGATCGCGGCCTTGACGACGAGGATCGCGAGCGCGAACTGCAGCGCGATGTTGCCGTGAAGCAGATCGCCGATCACGTCGTAGCCGACGCCGAGCGCACGCGGCTCGATCAGCCCGCCGATCCCGACCGCGAGGCCGCCGATCGCGGGCCACCACATCCAGTGGACGGGCAGCTTGCCGAACCAGTCCTCGGTTTTGTAGAGCGCGACGGACAGAGCGCATGCGAGCGCGCCCGACAGCAGCCCGGCCGCCGCGCACGAGCCGAGCGCTGCGGCCGACGGCGGCGCGGTCACGAGCGGAAACAGCGGCCCGACGCCGAAGAACGCGGCCCGCGCGAAGCCCGCGACCGCGCAGGCGAGCGCGACGGGCAGGAAGCTGCGCGGCCGCCATTCGAACAGCAGCAGCTCGACGGCGAGCAGCACGGCGGCCACGGGCGTGCCAAACACGGCGGTCATCCCGGCCGTCGCGCCCGCGACGAGCAGCGTCTTGCGCTCGGCCGCCGTCACCTTCACGAACTGCGCGATCAGCGAGCCGATCGCGCCGCCCGTCATGATGATCGGGCCTTCGGCGCCGAACGGCCCGCCGCTGCCGATCACGATGCCGGACGCGAGCGGCTTGAGCACCGCGACCTTCGGCGACATTCGGCTCTTGCCGAACAGGATCGCCTCGATCGCTTCGGGAATGCCGTGGCCGCGGATCTTCTCCGAGCCGAATCGCGCGATCAGCCCGACGACGACGCCGCCCGCGACCGGCACCGCGGCCGCCCACGGCCCGAGCGTGTTCAGCGCGGGCGAGCGGTCGGCGAACGAGAGCCGCTGGAAGAAGAACAGGTTCGTGAACAGATGGATGAGGCTCAGCAGCGCGAACGCGGCGAACGTGCTGAGCACGCCGATCGCGAGCGCGAGGAGCGCGATGCGCGGCAGTCTTGCGTTCGTCGCGAAATCGCGTTTGTGTGGATCGGCGATGCTCATGATGTCGGCGGAGATTGCGTTGATTGTCGGATCAGTAATCGATTTGCGGCACCTGGAACGCGCCGCGCAGCGATTTCAGCTCGGCTCGGTGCAGCTCCGCGAGCCGGGCCAGCACGCGCTCGCCCGCCGGCTCCAGATGCACTTCCACTTGCCGCCGGTCGGTTTCGCTCGTCTTGCGCCGCACGAGGCCGAGCGCCTCGCAGCGCGTGACGAGCGCGACGACGCCGTGATGCTGCGCCTGCAGCCGCTCGGCGAGCTCGCCGACCGTCGCCCAGTCGCGCTCCGGATAGCCCTTGATGTGCAGCAGCAGCAGGTATTGCAGCGGCGTGATGCCCTCGCTTTGCGCGGCCCGCTCGGAGAAGCGCTCGAAGCGCCGCATCTGGTAGCGGAATTCGGAAAGCTGGGCAAAATCCGCCTTGCGCAGCTCGCGTGCCGGTTTCGTCATCGACGCTCCAACGTGATCGGAAAGCGCGAAAATATATCATGTTGTGACGTATTTGGGCGGTGTCCGGCGCGTTCGTGCTCATGGTGTCGAGTCCCGTCTCGGTTTTCTTCGCTTCGGCTCTCTGCGCTTACGCGGCGAGCCGCTCCTGAGATTGCCGGTAGAGCCCGGCGATCAGGTCCGCCTGCGTGACGATGCCGGCGAGCTTCTGCTCGGCGTCGACGACCGGAATGTGGTGGTGGCCGTGATCGGCGAAGAGCGGCACGAGCTCGGCGATCGGCGTGGTCGTGCGCGCCGTGCGCACGCGCGCGCTCATCACCGCGCGCGCGACGAATGCCGGGCCGACGAGCGAGCGCGGCAGCCGCGCGGACAGGTGGCGCAACAGGCCCGGCGTCGCGTGCGGCGCGGCCTTCGACAAGTCCGCGCGCGTGACGATGCCGACGACGCGCGCATCCGCGTCGACCACGGGCAGCGCCTTGATCCGGTGCCGCTCGAGCAGCGTCAGCGCGGCGGGCAGCGGCGTGTCGGGCGCGATGCTGATCGGGTGGCGCGACATGATGTCGGCGCACGACAGTTCGTCGAACGTGCGCGCATACGCGCGCAGCTCGGTTTCGCGCAACAGCGATTCGAGGTCTTCCGGCGCGACATCGAGCCATTCGCCGCGGCTTTTCAGCGCCGCTTCGAGATCGGCGCGCACGAAGCGCGCGTGCAGCGGCGTCGCGGCGGCGTGCGCGTTCGTCTCGGGCTGCTTGCGCGCGCCGCCGTGCGGATAGCGGTGGCCGGTGAGCGCGTGATAGACGAGCGCCGCGCCGAGCAGCGCCGTCGATTGCAGCGCGATCGGCTCGACGACGAAGCGAAAGCCGAGCGCATGCACGGCCGGGCCGCCGACGACCGCCGTCAGCGCGACCGCGCCCGACGGCGGATGCACGCAGCGCAGCGCGAACATCGCGCCGATCGCGCACGCGATCGCGAGCGACGCGGCGAGCACGGGATCGGCGATCCACCGCGCGCACGCGACGCCGACCATTGCCGCGACGAGGTTGCCGCCGATCAGCGACCACGGCTGCGCGAGCGGGCTCGCCGGCACCGCGAACAGCAGCACGGCGGAGGCGCCCATCGGCGCGACGAGGAGCGGCATGTCGCCCGGGATGCCCGGCAGCGCGCGCATCGTCACGCCGACGCAGCCGATCCCGGCGAGCGCGCCCGCGCACGAACGCAGGCGCTCGCGCCAGCCGAGCGTCACGGGAATCGGGACGAAGCGCAGGAGCCACTGAAAGAGGCGATGACGAAACGCGTGGGACGAAGACAAGGTCGGAGTGCCGTAACGTAAATGGAGGGTGCGCCGATCGGTCGCGCGACGAACGCGAAATTATATGTCATTGTGATATAAATTGCCGACCCCGACGATGGCGGGGCCGGCCGTCGGTGTTTCAGGATGCGGAAAATGGGCGCGAGCGAGCGCGCCGGCGCGCATCGGCGTACAATTCGCCCGAACTGATCTCGACGAATCACGACATTTGCCGCCCGCGATGCCCGCACCTAGCCTGTCTCATGGCCCGCGCATCCGGTCGATCAGCCGTCCCCGGCCGCGCTCGGCGGCGCCAGCCGCGTCTCGCCGGCCATCGTTTCCCATTCATTCCCGAAGCCAATCCCCATGGACATGCTCGATAACATGCGCCTGTTCGTGCGCGTCGTCGAAGCCGGAAGTTTCACCGCGGTCGCGAAGGAAATCGACGCGACCACCGCCCAGGTGTCGCGCGCCGTCTCGAACCTCGAAGCGCACGTGCAGACGCGCCTGCTGCACCGGACGACCCGCCATCTCGGGTTGACGGAAAGCGGTCAGCGCTACTTCGAACGAGCGAAATCGATTCTCGCCGAGATCGACTACGCGAACGCCGAGGCGCGCAACGCGCTGCTGCGGCCGAGCGGCAAGCTGCGGATTCACGCGATGACCGGGCTCGGGCAGAGCCACGTGGTGTCGTCCATCGTGCGTTATCAGGAAGACAACCCGGACGTGTCGGTCGAGCTCACGCTCGCACAGCGGATGCCGAACCTCGTCGAGGAGGGCTACGACGTGTCGATCGTGTCGGCGTCGCACTTGCCCGATTCGGGCTACGTCGCGCAGACCTGCGGGACGAGCTGCAGCGTGCTCGTCGCGTCGCGCGAGTATCTCGCGCGGCACGGCACGCCGACGACGCCCGAGGATCTCGCGAAGCACGTGTGCCTGCGGCTCGATACGCCGGCGTCGCCGGGCGGCGAATGGCGGCTCGAGCGCGACGACGGCGACGAGACCGTGTACGCGTTGCCGCCCGCGCCGTTCCAGGCGAACGTGCCGGATGCGCTGTCGGTGGCCGTGCGCGCGGGGCGCGGGATCGGCTCGATCGCGCTGTACACGGCGCTCGACGACATCCGCGCAGGGCGGCTCGTGCGCGTGCTGCCGAACTATCGGCTCGACACGCTGAGCGTGTACGCGGTCTATGCGACGCGCCGCTATCTCGATGCGAAGATCCGCACGTTCCTCGATCACCTGCGCACGACGCTCGCGCCCGCGCTCGAGAACGATTTGAAGGAACTCAATCGGCTGAACGGCGCGGCGGCGGGGAAGAAGCTGCGCGAAGTCGCGTAGCCGTTGCCGCGGCGGTGAGCGTATCGCGCATCATGCGCCGCGCGCCGGATGACGCGCGGCGCGATCAATCCGATCGAGACGACTAGGCGATCGAGCCGGGCGGCGACGTGCAGGGACGTGCGGCTCGTTGGCCGTCGCGCACGGAAGGCCGGCACGGTGCTTCGAGCCGCTCGTGGCAGCGAGCGGCTCGAAGCACGCTCGAAGCACGCTCGAAGCACGCTCGAAGCACGCTCGAAGCACGCTCGAAGCACGCTCGAAGCACGCTCGAAGCACGCTCGAAGCACGCTCGAAGCACGCTCGAAGCACGCTCGAAGCACGCTCGAAGCACGCTCGAAGCACGCTCGAAGCACGCTCGAAGCACGCTCGAAGCACGCAGGCGCGATGGCCGCTCTATCCGCCGCCGATTCTTTCCGGCAACACGAACCGCGGCGCGTAAGGGCGCGCGACACGCGATGTAAATCCAAGCTTGCCCGCCGCCATCCGGGATCGGCGCGAAGCTTCCCGCGGAACGCCCGAGCCGGCGATGCGTGTCAGTGCGTGACCGACAGGAACAGATAGGCGGCGAACAGCGACAGGTGCACGACGCCGTGCAGGACGGTCGTGCGCCCCATGCTCAGCGTCAGCGTGCTGACGAGCAGCGTGAGCGACAGCAGCACCGTCTCCATGCCGCCGATGCCGAGCGTGAGCGGGTCGCCCGTCCAGATGAACACGGCGGCGACGGTCGGAATCGTCAGGCCGATGCTCGCGAGCGCGGAGCCGAGCGCGAGGTTCATGCTCGTCTGCAGCCGGTTCGCGCGCGCCGCGCCGACCGCGGCGAGCCCTTCCGGCAGCAGCACCAGCGCGGCGATCACGATGCCGACCGCCGCTTCGGGCGCGCCGAGCCTGAACACGGTGCGCTCGACCGCGGGTGACAGGAGCTTCGCGAGCAGCACGACCGAGACGAGGCTCACGAACAGGAACACGATGCTCATGAGCGCGGTGCGGCCGCTCGGCGGCACCGCATGGATGGATTCGTCGGCACTGCCGTCGATCAGGAAGTAGTCGCGGTGGCGCACCGTCTGCACGAACACGAACATGCCGTACAGCACCAGCGACGACACGCCGGCGAACGCGAGCTGCGACGTCGACAGCCGCGGGCCGGGCGCGGCGCTCAGGTAGTTCGGCATCACGAGCGAGAGCACTGACAGCGACGCGAGCACCGCGAGCGCCTTGGTCGCGCCGCGGCCCTGGAAATCCTGCTCGCCGTGCTTCCAGCCGCCGACGAGCAGGCACAGCCCGACGATCCCGTTGCAGACGATCATCACCGCGGCGAACACCGTGTCGCGCGCGAGGCCCGATTTCTCGGGGCCGCTCGACAACATCACGGACACGATCAGCGCGACCTCGATCACGGTGACGGCGATCGCGAGCACGAGCGTGCCGAACGGCTCGCCGACGCGGTGCGCGACGACTTCGGCGTGGTGAACGGCGGAGAACACGGCGCCCGCGAGCGCGGCGGCGACGAATGCGATCGCGAAGCCTTCGGCCGGCACGACGCGCGACAGCGCGAGCACCAGCCAGGCGGCGAGCGGGGCGATGAGCGTCCAGCGCGGGAGGGCGGGCGAAGAGATCGGCATGGCGGGTCCTTGGTCGTGGCGGGGCGCGAGCAGGGATTCTAACAGGCGGTCCGGCACCGAAATCCGGCGTGCGGGCCGTGCGGCGCTTCGGCGAGCGGCCGGCGGACAGGCAAAAGAAGCGCCGCCGTCATGCCGCCGATGCTTGCGCGGACGGTAAAAGTGCCTTGCGGAACGGCCCGCGAATACTTCTTTATTGTCGACCGACTGGTCGGTTTATAATTCGCGCTCGACAACGCAGAACGACATCACTCCATCGGAGGAGCGACCCCAATGACTCGACCGTCCCACCCGGCCGGCGCACTCGAGCCGATCGAGACCGCGAGCCGCGACGAGCTGCAGGCGCTGCAGCTGTCGCGGCTCAAGTGGTCGTTGCGCCACGCGTACGACAACGTCGGGCACTATCGCCGCAGCTTCGACGCGGCGGGCGTGCATCCGGACGACCTGACGACGCTCGCCGATCTCGCGAAATTTCCATTCTCGACGAAGGCAGACTTGCGCGACAACTATCCGTTCGGCCTGTTCGCCGTGCCGCGCGAGCAGGTGGTGCGCGTGCACGCGTCGAGCGGCACGACGGGCAAGCCGACGGTTGTCGGCTACACCGCGCGCGACATCGACATGTGGGCGAACGTGACCGCGCGCTCGATCCGCGCGGCGGGCGGCCGGCCCGGCGACACGCTGCACAATGCGTTCGGCTACGGGCTCTTCACGGGCGGGCTCGGCATTCATTACGGCGCGGAGCGGCTCGGCTGCATGGTCGTGCCGATGTCGGGCGGGCAGACGGAGAAGCAGGTGCAGCTCATTCGCGATTTCGAGCCGCGAATCATCCTCGTCACGCCGTCGTACATGCTGAACCTGCTCGACGAAATGGCGCGGCAGGGGATGGACCCCGCCAAGTCGTCGCTGGCGATCGGCGTGTTCGGCGCGGAGCCGTGGACGCAGGCGCTGCGCGACGAGGTCGAGGCGCGCGCGGGCATCGACGCGCTCGACATCTACGGGCTGTCCGAGGTGATCGGGCCGGGCGTCGCGTGCGAGTGCATCGACACGAAGGACGGGCCGACCGTCTGGGAAGACCACTTCTATCCGGAGATCGTCGATCCGGCGACGGGCGAGGTGTTGCCCGACGGCAGCGAGGGCGAGCTCGTGTTCACGTCGCTCACGAAGGAAGCGCTGCCCGTGATCCGCTACCGGACGCGCGACCTGACCGCGCTCCTGCCGCCGACCGCGCGCGCGATGCGCCGGCTCGCGCGGATCACGGGCCGCTCGGACGACATGCTGATCATCCGCGGCGTCAACGTGTTTCCGAGCCAGATCGAGGAGCTCGTCGTCGCGCTGCCGCAACTGTCCGGCCGCTACCAGCTGACCGTCTCGCGCGACGGGCACATGGACCGGCTCGACGTCGCGGTTGAGCTGCGCGCCGACGCGCTGGCGGGCGCGTCGGAGGGCGCGCGCGGCGACGCCCGGGCGGCGCTCGCGCACGAGCTGCGGCACCGGATCAAGACGATGGTCGGCGTGTCGGCGGGCGTCGCGGTGCTGCCGGCGGGCGGGATTTCGACGACCGCGACGGGCAAGG
Organism: Burkholderia sp. MSMB1498; assembly: GCF_001526245.1. NCBI lineage: Bacteria > Pseudomonadati > Pseudomonadota > Betaproteobacteria > Burkholderiales > Burkholderiaceae > Burkholderia > Burkholderia sp. MSMB1498. The sequence continues at coordinate 27,675 of NZ_LOYJ01000033.1, read as the reverse complement.
CGAGGCGCGTGATCGACACGCGCGGGAAGGCGGCGTGAGCGGCGCGTGACGGCAACGGGTGACGTCGGCACGCAAAGTCGACGCATAAAGTCGACGCGTAAAGTCGACTCATAAAGGCGGCGTGCAAGGGTGATGCACGAAGCCGACACGCAAAGGGGATGCGTAAAGGCGACGTGCAAAGGGTAAAGTCGACACGCAAAGGCAACACGCAACACGCAACGGCGGCGGGAATGCCGAGGCCGTCCGGGCGGCTCGGCCGCCGTGCGTGCCGTCGGCCGCGGCGCGGCGAGCATGCTCTACAATGGCGCGGCCGCGCGAGCGGCGCCCCATAACCCTTCTTCGTTCTTCCCGCTTCCCGATGATCGTCGACCGCCTGATCTCCGAAATCCTGTTCGGCTTCACCGGCCTCATGGGCATCATCAATCCGTTCGGCATCGCGTTCCTGTTTCTCGAGCGCACCGAGTCGCTGACCGAGGCGCAGCGCGCGGCGCTCGCGCGCAAGGTGGCGATCAACGCGTTCATGGTGCTGCTCGCCGCGTTCTTCGTCGGCACGCCGATCCTGCATTTCTTCGGAATCTCGCTCGAGGCGCTGCGCATCGGCGGCGGCCTTGCCGTGGCGGTGGCCGGCTGGCAGATGCTCAACGAGCCCGACGTGCCGAGCGGAGGCGATTCTGCGGCGAAGCCCGTCGAGCCGCGCAACGCGATGGCGCGCGCGTTCTTCCCGCTGACGATTCCGCTGACTACGGGCCCCGGCTCGATCGCGACCGCGATCGCGCTGAACGCGAACCGCACGCACAAGCTGTCGGAGTTCCTGCTGTCGAGCATCGTGTCGGTGGCGGTGTCGGCGCTCGCGGCGCTCGTGATCTGGCTCACGTACAGCCGCGCCGCGTTCCTCGCGCGCTACCTCGGCACCGAAGGGACGAAGGTCGCGATGCGCGTGTCGGCGTTCCTGCTGCTGTGCGTCGGCGTGCAGATCATGCTGACGGGATTTTCGGAATTCTTGCAGCCGATCGCCGACCAGATGAAGTGACGGCATGGATCGATGCGGCGCGCGGCCGGCGCGGGCGCGCGGGAAACGGCGTGACGGCCGGTCGGCGCGCGTACGAAAGGCCGTGACGGGCAGCCAGACTCGGCCTCGCATCAAGGCGCGTTGCGCGGCCGGTGCGAGCGCGCGTGCGACTCACGCAACGCGCGGCCGGTTCGGCCCGCTTGGGACGGCGCTTAGCGCGCGGCCGCGAGCATCGGATACGTGAACAGGCCGAAATGCGCGAGATTGAGCCCGACGTGCGCGAGCACCGCGGCTTGCAGTCCGCCCAAGCGATACGCGATTCCGTAGCCGATGCCCGCGACGGTCGCGAGCGCGACCCACTGCCAGCCGCCCGCGGCGTGCGCGGCGCCGAACAGCAGCGCGGCCGCGACGAGCGCGACCGCGCCCGACGCCGGTACGCGATTCGCGAGAAGGCGGCTCAGCCCGCCTTGCAGATAGCCGCGGAACAGCGCCTCTTCGGCGAAGCAGACGAGCAGCAGATTGTTCGCGAACCAGAGCCATGCCGATTCGGGCCACTTCGGCGCCCAGCCGACGAGGCCGACGCCGAGCGCGAACACGAGGCAGACCGCCGACGTCGCGATCGCCGCGACGATGCCGGTGCGCCATGCGCGCGCGCGATCGTCGATCGGCTGCAGCCACGGCAGCGCCCACAGCAGCCAGAAGCCGACGAGCGGCTTGTCGAGATTCAGGTACATCGAGAACGGCACGGCGTCGGGCGTGTAGCGCACGGGGCCGATCACGCGCGGGTTGTGAAAGCCCGGCAGCCAGTGAAGCATCAGCGCGATCGCGAGCACGACGAAGACGGCGTGTCCCGCGACGCGAACGGCCGCGTGGCGCCGCGGCGCGGCCGCGTATGCGGCGGCTGCGAGGAGCGCGATCGGAGCGAGCGCGACGGGCGCCATCAGGCCGGTCGCGAACGCGCCCGCATAGCCGAGCGCGCCGAAACCGAGGCTTGCCGCGCGCAGCTTAGGAAACCAGACGGCCGCGAGCGCGGCGACAAAGAGTGCGGCCCACGGAGCCGCGAGCCAGAAGGTGTTGCCAGACATGAATAGAACCACGAATGATCTGATGAAAGGCCGCACATCATAACGCGATTGGAATCGCGGGCCGCCCGCGCGGCTTCGTTCGACGCGCCGTTTGTCCGAGCAACTGCCGTCGACGCCGCGCGCGGGCGACCGGCGACGGCGCCGCGACGCTGATTTGAGGCGCATCGGGATCATGGCCGCCGAGGCCACCGTATCGCCGCGCGGCGCGGCGCGAGCGCGACGGCGGACGCCGAGTGTGTGCGGGCCGTCTCCGTTGCCTCTGCCGTTGCCGCCGCTGGCGTCGGCGAGAGCCTCGCGACACGGCGTATTGCGATTGCGTGGTGGCTCGCGGCGGCGGCGATATTCTGGATGCGATGCGATGCGATGCGATGCAGCGCGGTGTGGCGCGGTTCGCGCGCGGGCCGCGCCGCGCCGCGCCGCGTATCGAGGAGGGAGCGATGAACGAGATTGTGCGGGAATCCGTGCTGACCTGCCCGCACTGCGGCTTCGCGCGGCGCGAGACGATGCCCGAGGACGTCTGCCTGTTCTATTACGCATGCGGCGCGTGCGGCGCGCTGCTGCGTCCGAAGCCGGGCGACTGCTGCGTGTTCTGCTCGTACGGCTCGGTGCGTTGCCCGTCGATGCAAAGACGATCGCAAGCCGAGGGGCCGGATCGGGCGTGACGTCGGGCGGCGCGGACACTGACGTCAGCGCCGCCGCCGCGGTCCGGCTCGACCCTGCGCGCGACGTTGCCCGAATGCCGGCGCGGACGACGCGCTGCACGACACGGCGCACGCGAAGGCGCGCGCCGCGCGTGCGGGCAGCGTCTGCGTGCGTGCGCGCCGCGCGAGCGCGGAATCGCTCACGCCGCGGGCTTTTCCCCGACGACGAACTCGAACGACGCGACGCCGTCGACGCCGCCCGTCACGCGGTCGCCCGGCTGCAGCGCGGCGACGCCCGCCGGCGTGCCGGTGAAGATCAGGTCGCCCGCGCGCAGCTCGACCGCGCGCGACGCGTACGCGATGACGTCCGGAATCGGCCAGATCATGTCGGCGAGATCGCCCTGCTGGCGCGTTTCGCCGTTGACCGCGAGCCAGATCCGTCCGCGCAGCGGATGGCCGATCGACGCGACCGGAAGGAGCGCCGTCAACGGGCCCGATGCGTCGAAGCCCTTCGCCCAGTCCCACGGGCGGCCGGCTTTCTTCGCCTGCGCCTGCAGATCGCGCCGCGTCAGGTCGACGCCGACGCCGTAGCCCCACACGTGATCGAGCGCCGCGTCGGCGGCGATCGCGCGGCCGCCGCGGCCGATCGCGATCACGAGCTCGATCTCGTGGTGCAGGTCGGACGTGAGCGTCGGATACGGCACCGTGCCGCTCGCGGGCACGATCGCATCGGCCGGCTTCGTGAAGAAGAACGGCGGCTCGCGGTTCGGATCGGCGCCCATCTCGCGCGCATGGTCCGCATAGTTGCGGCCGACGCAGAACACGCGGCGCACCGGAAAGCGCGCGGCGGAGCCGGCGACTTCGACGGACGGAGCGGCGGGCGGCGCGAAAACGTAATCAGTCATCTTCTGGTCTCGGAAAAGGGTTCGGAAAGCGAAAGCGCAAGCGGCGGCCTTCGCGGGCGGGACGTCCGCTCGTGCGTCGCGGCGGGCGTCGTCGACCCGTCGACGATACCAATGCGGCGCGCACGCCGATGCGACGGATGTGTCGCGTTCATGGACAAAACTACGACGCGCGCGGTTTCGCGGCCCTCCGGGCCACGCTTTTCGCCGCGCCGGCCGCGCCAGCCGCGCTGTTCGCCTCGCGGTACTCCTTCGGCGACACCCCGACGCACGCGCGAAACCGCCGCGAGAAATAGCCTTCGTCGCGAAACCCGACCGCGTGCGCGATGTCGGCGATCCGCCGCGTCGTGTGCGCGAGCAGCGACTGCGCGAGCGCGATCCGCCGCTCGGTGACGAGATCGGTGAACGTGCTGCCCGTTTCCTTGCGGATCAGGTGCGCGAGGTAGTTCGGCGACAGGAACGCCGCGCGGGCGGTGCCCGCGAGCGTCAGCTCGTCGTTCGTCAGGTTCGCGCGCACGTGGCGCAGCACGCGCGCGAACGCGTCCCGGCGGCCCGCGCGGTGCGCGCCGCTTAGCGCGAGTTTCGTGAGCGGGCCCGCGTACTGCGTGCAGACGAGCCCGATCAGTTGCAGCAGATAGCCGCGCAGCAGCGGCACCGAGCCGAACGTGCGCGCGCGGTCGGCCTCGAGCATGCGCTGCGCGAGGCGGCGCGCGTCGTCGAACGCCGCGCCCGTCAGGATGAAGTCGAGGTGCTCCTGGAAGCGGAACGGCGCGAGCTCGGGCGCGCGCTGCGCGGATACGTCTTCGAGATCGAGCGGGTCGACGTCGAGATCGGCGCGCAGGAACGTCTGCGAAAAATTGATCACGACGAAGTGCGCGCCCGGCGGATGCGCAATCAGGTGCTCGCGGTACGGCAGCACGAACGCGAGCGCACCGCGCGGGAACGCCCGCGTGAGCCCGCCGATCTGCTGCTCGGTGTCGCCGCCGAGGTTGAACTGGATCTGGAAGTACGCATGCCGGTGCGGCTCGGTGATCGCCTGGCGCGTGGCCTCGTCGCGGATGTAGAAGTCGAGGCGGTCGCTGCGCTCGGGCATCGCGTACGTGCGCGGCTTGGCTGGGGTGGGCGGCATGGGCGGTCGGGGCTGTCGTGATGCGGATGGTGCGGTCGGCCGCGCGCGGCGGCGCGGCGGGCAATCGTCGAATTGTCGCAAAAAAGGGCCGCGGGGGGAGCGGCATGGGCCGGCCGCGTGTTTGGGCGCGCGGCGGCGGGCGCGCTCGCAGCTTGCTTGCATCGGCGTCGCGTCGGCGCGGGATGACGCGCAGGAACGCCCGCCATCCGATCCCGAAACGGTTCCACCGCGTTTTCCAGCACGTGCAACGCCCGCGAAGCCGCGTATCGTTGTGAGTGGTTGTGAGTGCGTCCCGCAAACAACGGAATAAAACAAGCGCGGTGATCGTTCTCGTACACATGGGGCGCCGTCCGCCGCGGCGTGCGCGCGACGCCCGGACCCGACTGGCGCGCCGCCCGGAGGCGGAAATGAAATCGACGCGGATACTTTCGGTCGTATGCGCGCTGCTCGCGCTGATGCTGTCCGCGGGCTGCGCGTCGTCGGACGACATGTCGCCGTCCGGCCATGCGGCGCCGGCGAGCGGCTACGGCCGAGGCAGTGGCGGCGGCGGCTATTGAACGACGGCGCCGCGCGTGAGCTTCGAAACGGACGTCGTCGGCTGGCTGCCGCAACTGCGGCGCTATGCGCGCGCGCTGACGGGCGACCCCGCATGGGCCGACGACCTGGTGCAGGACACCGCCGAGCGAGCGCTCGCGCGGATGCGCGCGTTTCGCCCCGACAGCAACCTGCGCGCGTGGCTGCTGACGATCCTGCGCCATTTGTACATCGACCAGTTGCGCGCGCGCCGCGAATTCGCCGTCGACGACGACGAGGGCCCGTGGCGCACGCTCGAGGCGCCGGCGGGCCAGGTGGACGCGCTCGTGCTGCGCGACGTGCAGCGGATGCTGTACCGGCTGCCGCTCGAGCAGCGCGAGGTGCTGCTGCTCGTCTGCGTCGAGGAGCTGAGCTACCAGGAGGCGTCGGCGGTGCTCGGCGTGCCGGTCGGCACGGTGATGTCGCGGCTCTCGCGCGCACGCGAGCGCATGCGCGCGCTGCTGACCGACGCGCCGCTTCGACGGCCGGTGTCTTTCACAACGATGGGACATCATCGATGAGCGACGATTTCGATTCCACCGTCGCGCCGGATTCCGACGAGCCGGGGCTCTTCTCGCTGTCGGCGTTCGTCGACGGCGAGCTGCACGAGGCGGAGCGCCGCGCGGTTGCCGAACGGCTCGCGGGCGATTCGCGCGCGGCCGGCGTCGTGTCGCACTATCGCGCGCAGCGTGCGGCGCTGCGCGCGCTGTTCGCCGATCCCGTCGCGCAGACGAGCGGCCCGTGCATCGTGCTGCGCGTGCGCACGCCGTGGTGGCGGCGCGCCGCGCTCGCGGGCGGCGCGCTGGCGGCGGGCGTCGCGCTCGGCTGGCTGGGCGGCGCGTTCGCGCCCGAGCTCGCGCCGCGGTTCGCATTACCGTTCGCCGCGCCCGCGGCCGCGCAGACTGCGTTCGCGCGCCAGGCGAATCTCGCCTACGCGGTCTACGCGCCCGAAGCGCGGCACCCGGTCGAAATCGCGGCCGGCCGCGACGGCGCGCTCGGCGCATGGCTGTCGGCGCGCGTGGGCCGGCGGATCGCCGCGCCGTCGCTCGACGAATACGGCTTCGCGCTGCTCGGCGGCCGGCTGCTGCCCGGCACGGCCGGCCCCGCCGCGCAGTTCATGTACGAAAGCCCCGCGGGCGGGCGGCTCGCGCTCTACGTCAGCGCGTCCGCGCAGCGCGAGACGGCGGTCCGGCTGCTGCGCGACGGCGAGCGGCGCACGTTCTACTGGGTCAGCGACCGCACCGCGTATGCGCTCTCGGGCCAGATCGCCGAGGACCGGCTGCGCGCGATCGCGGTCGACGTCTGCGGCGAGCTCGGCGGCCATCCGGAGCAATGGCGGTAGGCGCGAACCGGGGCCGGCGTCGATGCCGGGAAGAGTCGATCATGGGTGCCGCCGGTTCATGCGCGAAAGTCGTCGCGATGCTCGTGTGCACGGTGATCACGGCGCTCACGGCGAGTGCGGCGCTCACGGCGAGTGCGGCGCTCACGGCGAGTGCGGCGAGTGCGGCGAGTGCGGCGGGCACGCCCGCGAACGCGGTTGCGACCGCGACCGTGGCCTCGGCCGATTCGGCAGCCGCCGAGCCGGCCGGCGCGCTCGACGCGTCGCGGCGCGCGGTGCCGCGCTACCGGCTCGAACCGCAACGCTCCGGGCTCACGTTTCGCGTCGACAACTTCTGGCACGCGCACCTGACGATGCGTTTCACGCGAATGCGCGCGGAACTGATCGGCGGCGACGACGATCTCGTCGCGAGCCGCGTCGACGTGACGGTCGATGCGGCGAGCCTCGGCGCGAACGTGCCGTTCGTCGCCGCGCTCGTGAAGGGCTCGGCGATGCTCGACGTCGCCCGCTATCCGGAGATCCGCTTCGTCGGCACGCGTTTCGAGCGCACGGGCGCGACGACGGGCCTTTTGTCCGGCGAGCTGACGATCCGCGCGACGACGCGGCCGATCACGCTCGCCGTCCGGTTCGCGGCCGAACCGCGGAGCGGAGATTGGCGCGGCGGCGAGCGCGGCGACGTGCGGCACGCGGGGCGGCGCGAAGCCGCTTCGCCGGGCACGAACAGGCGCGACGCCGGCGCGCGCGAAGCCGATTCGCCCGACGCGAACGTGCGCGACGCCGATTCCCGCAGCGCCGTTCATGGCGGCGCGAATCCGTACGGCGGCGAGCGGCCCGACCCGGTTGCGCGCGGCGCCGGCGCCGATCCGCGCGACAGGTTTTCGCGCGACGCGCCGGGCGCTGCGCGCACGCTCGCGTTCGTCGCCGACGGCCACTTCAGCCGGTCCGCATTCGGGCTGTCGCGCTGGCTGCCCGCCGTCGGCGACGACGTGCGGATGCGGATCGACGCCGAATTCGTCAGCGAGCGCGCGAATCCGTAGCCGGCGCGCCCGTTTTTTTCGTTGGAGGAGAGTCATCATGATGAAGATTTTGCTGATCGCGATCGCATGCGCGGTGCCCGCCTTGGCGCTCGCGGAGCCGCCGAAGGCGGCGAACGGGATGGTCGTCGACGACGACGGCATGACGCTCTACACGTTCGACCGGGACACGATGCCCGGCAAGAGCGCGTGCACGGGCGGCTGCGCGGCGAACTGGCCGGCCGCGCTCGCCGACGCGTACGACAAGCCGGGCGGCGACCTAGGCCTCATCGCCGCGGCGGGCGGCAAGCTCCAGTGGACATACAAGGGGCATCCGCTGTATCGCTTCTCGGGCGACAGGAAGCCGGGGCAGCACAACGGCGACGGCTTCGGCGGCATGTGGCACGCCGCGAGGCCGTGACGGGCGAGGGCGGGTGAGGGCGGGTGAGGGCGGGCCGCGACGGATGAGCGCCGATCGGGTGCGTCGGCGTCGGCCGTTCGCGCATGCGTGCGGCCGACGCGTTCGAAATCGCCGCCAACCCCGCCAACCCACCGGGAATGGCCGATCGTGTCGGTTGCGGCGGCCGGGAACGATCGTGAAGGCGGTATCGGCCAGGCCCCGGCCATGATGCGCGCGATGCGCGCCGGTGTTGCTTCGCGTGTGCGGCCGACGCGCTCGCTCGATCGCGCGACGCGAACCGGTGGCGCGCACAGGGCGGCCTCGCTTGCGTCACGAGCGCGATGCCCGCAAGTGTGCCCACGGGAGGCGTGTTCGGCCGACGATCGGGTTGCCGCGTCGAAGCGATTCTTGCGCGAGCGGTCGGACCCGAAAACGATCTAGACCGAGGGCGGCGCGCGTTCTGTGCGGATGGCCATCGGCGCCGCGAGCGCCTGCAGCCGGACACGGCGCACGGCAAGCGGCCGGGAGGGAGCGATGAGCGACGCAGGTTGGATGTCCGTTCATGGAGCTCGATTCGCCGCTCGCATAATCTCCTATATTCCCGTGTTACCCGTTTATCGACTAGCTGCTTAATGAATCAATTTCCGTGAGACGGCGCGCGAAATCGGATTGATAAAGTAGTTGAAAACCATGATGCCGATTCTCTTGCAATTCAGTTTTTGCTGCTTATTCTTCGTAGGCATGAGCTGTTTTTCAGACGAGAAGAAACGATCGGCTCGCCTTATCCGTGCGGCGCTTACCGGGGGATTTCGCACGCTGAATAATGACTGACGCAACGCGTGTCAATTCACGAAATTTGATGAGGGCAAGCCGCGTATGTCGATGCGCCGGGGAACGCCTGGTCCGGCCAATTTAGAGGTGTAGCCGGTTCGGCGCCATGGGCGGGAATCCAATTTTTCCATTCGTACAGACTCCGCCGAATTCGATATGGGCGCGTCCGCGGCGCGATTCGCATCGCGAGTCGAAGCGCCGGTTCGCCGGCGCTTTGCGGCTTGCTTGACGCCGGCGAACCGGACAGCGCCGAGCGGTTTCTCATCGCTCGCGCTCCAGACGTTCGGCCGTCCGTTTCCGCCGCGTGTATTTCAAACGGAACCGGGCTGAATGGTTTTTTCGTGCGATAGCTTCATTGCGCCGCCGCGGATTCGAGATGGGCAGCACTACTCGTTAAAAGGCTATTCCGGCGGACATCTCTGTCTGCTTCGGTGACGGGGATTTCCATCGCAAGGATTCAGTTTGATCGATTTACTCGCACTCAATGATTCGGTTTTCCCGTCATGTCGATCGGCTGATCGCCTATCGGGCCGGGCGTCAGTCCTCCTGAAAAAAATCGGCCCCGCAACTCCAGCGGCAATTCATTTGCGGAGGTGAGCGATGAGTACTCCATGGCTTCCACCCTATTTGGGCTCGTGGGACGATCTGGTCAAGGCGCTGCTTCATAATCCGTCCCTCGGCGGCGGGCATCCGCACCATTTGCGCGCGCACCTCGCCGCGCGAGCGTCGGAGCCGCCGCCGACCCCGTGGTTTGCCGCCGACCCCGAACCGAATCCCTGGTCGCCCGCAACGTCCTTTCTCATCTCGGCGATCGGTCTGAACCAGGTCGCGCGCCAAATGCCGGAAGGGCAGCCTCGCCGCGATCTGTCCAGAAGCGTCGACGTCGCCATCGCCGATTTCATCGACGATTGGTGCGGCACGCGGCCTCCCGGCCACCCCTGGCCGTGGCCGGGACCGAACCCGCTGACGGCGACCCTGGTGTCGGAGCTTGGCGTCGCCGCGCAATCGTTCGACGGCGCGATGCGGGAGGAGGTGCTTCAAGTCGCCGGGCGGATCGTTCAGAAGTCGTTTGCGCCCGAAGCAGCCGGCCAGTGACGATGCGACAAAGCGGCCTTCGCGGTTGCTTTGTCGATCGCAAGTGTTTCGGCGCGCGCTCCGAAGGGCAAATGGCGCGGGCGTCGTCGCGCTCGCGTCTCGACCGCCGTTCATCGATCTCGGATCGTCGGATCGTCGGAGCGACGGGCTTGTCCTGCGCGATCGCATCGCCGTGCCCGACGATCATCCGCGCGAGCGTCATTGCGTCGACGAATCCGCAAGCCGGGCCGTGGCCGCGCTCGGCGCGAGCCGCTCGCGCGCGGCGAAATGAAAACGGATTCCGGCGTTGCGACGATGCGTTCGCCGAGTGAGGGGCTGCCGGCCGCCTGAAGCCGGCGATCGCACGGGTCGAACCAGAACCACGGCGGCTGCTCGAGACGCGCCGGGCGCTCGCCCGCACGCCGACGATCGCCATGACGCGCTCGCTCGTCACGTGTTCACGCTTCAACCGGAATGCGGCCTGCGTCGATCCGCGGCGGATGGGGGCGCGGCTGATCGCGCATCGGCGCGCCGAGCGGGCGCGGCGGCCGTCGCGAACGTCGATGCGAGGCTGCGTCGGGCATTCGATCGCATGGCTCATCGGGGGGCCGTCGGCGGGGGCACGCGCTCGCGCGTGCGGCGCCCGTCGCTCGTACGCGTTGGCGTCGGCCCCGTAAATCGCCAGCCTGATGCGACGAGCGAGGCGACCGTATCGGCGCGACGCGCATCGGGATCGGCCGGCCATCGCGACGAATCAAGCGACGAATCAAGCGACGAATCAAGGATCACGAATGCCCGCCGCCGCCGCCGGAAAGTGGCGGCGGCCCCACAGATCGCGCGGCCATGCTAACTGTCCGATTACAAGCTTGTATATAATAATCATTCTCATTTACAAAACCGCATCCCGGCGCGACGGTCCGGGGGGATCACGTCCATGCCGGCCAACACTCTGCCTTTGCAGCGAGAGATCGCTGCGCTCTACACGGGCCATCGCGGCTGGCTGCACGGCTGGCTGACGAAGAAGCTCGGCTGCGGCGATCGCGCGGCCGATCTCGTTCACGACACGTTCATCCGCCTCCTCGCGCGCGACGAGCCAATCGACGCGGCCGAGCCGCGCGCGTTCCTGACGACGGTCGCGCAGCGCGTGCTGTACAACCACTGGCGGCGCGAGCGGCTCGAGCGCGCGTATCTCGATGCGCTCGCGCAGTTGCCGCAGGAGGTCGCGCCGTCGCCGGAGACGCGCGCGATCCTGTTCGAGACGCTCGTCGAGATCGAGCGGATGCTCGACGGGCTGCCCGCCGCGGTCAGGCGCGCGTTCCTGCTCGCGCAGCTCGACGGGATGACGCATGCGCAGATCGCGGCCGAGCTGCGCGTGTCGCTCGCGACCGTCAAGCGCTACCTCGTGAAGGCGGGCGCGCAGTGCTATTTCGCGATCGCCGCATGAGCGGGGCGCAGCGCTCGTGCGGCTCGCCCGCGGTGCCCGCGCCCGTCGCGCGCCGCGCGGTGCAATGGTGGGTCGAGCTCGGCTCCGGGCATGCGACCGACGCAACGCGCGCGCGCCTGGCGCGCTGGCGCGCGGAAGATCCGGCGCACGACGCCGCGTGGCGCCACATCGAATCCGTCAACGGACGGCTCGGCCGCGTCGCAGACGCGCTGAGCGCGCAGGCCGCCCGGGCCGCGCTGTTGCCGCCGCGCTCGCGCGAGCGGCGCGCGGCGGTCAAGGCGCTCGCGGTGCTGCTGTTCGCGGGCGGCGCCGCATGGATGGCCGATGTCGACGCGCCGTGGCGCGCGTGGGGCGCCGACGTGCGCACGGCGATCGGCGAGCGGCGCACGATCACGCTCGCGGACGGCACGACAGTCGTCCTGAACACCGCCAGCGCGATCGACGTCCGCTTCGACGACGCAACCCGCCGCGTGCGCCTGTTGCGTGGCGAGATCATGGTGACGAGCGGCGACGACGCGGCGCGCGCCGTCGCCCGTCCGCTCGTGATCGCGACCGCGCACGGCGACGTGCGGCCGGTCGGCACGCGCTTTTCGGTGCGCGAGCGCGGCGACGCGACGCGCGTCGACGTGTTCGAGGGCGCGGTGCGGATCGCGCCGCTGCGCGCGGCGGGCGACGCGCCATGGGTCACGGCCGGGCACGGCGCGGATTTCACGCGCGACGCGCTCGCCGGGCCGCCGCGCGCGATCGGCGGCGGCGCGGGCGCGTGGGCCGACGGGATTCTCGTCGCGTCGAACCTGCGCCTCGCCGATCTGCTCGCCGAGATCGACCGCTACCGCGCGGGCCGCGTGCGCTGCGACGCGGCGGTCGCGAACCTGCGCGTGTCGGGCACGTATCCGCTCGACGATACCGACCGCATCCTCGACACGTTGCGCGAGACTCTGCCCGTCGACGTCGAATACGTGACCCGCTACTGGGTGACGGTCGTCGCGGCGCGCGAATGAGCGCTTGCGAGCGCTTCGGACAAAAAAATTTCGCCGGGTCTGAGCCGTTTTCGATGTTCGCGTGACATGGGAAGTGAAGGCTGCATTCCACCCATCGTCAACGAGTCATCGATCATGGATTCATTCTGCAATCGCCAATATCGCCAATATCGCCAATATCGCCAGGCGCGCGGCGGCGCGTTCGCCGCCCCGGCGCTCGTGCCGGCCGAACCGGCTGAACCCGCTGAACCCGCTGAACCGGCGGCGCACGCCGCGCGTCCGTCTCGTGCGCATGGCCGCGCGCATGCGGCGCAGCGAAGCGAGCAGCGGCGGAGCGAGGCGCCCGCGCCGCAGTTCGCGCCCCGTCGCATCGTCAAGAGCGTCGCCGCCGCCGCGCTGTTCGCGGCGTTCGCCGCGCCCGCCGCATCGAAGGCCGCCGAGCCGGCCGCCGCGATGCGCGCGTACGACATCCCGGCCGGCCCGCTCGACGCCGCGCTGACCCGCTTCGGCCGCGAGGCGGGCATTCTGTTGTCGTTCCCCGGCGAGCTGGCGGCCGGCTTGCAAAGCCCCGGCCTGCACGGCCGCGCCGACACGGCGGCGGCGCTCGACCGGCTGCTGACGGGCACGGGCCTTGTGGCCGTGACGCAGCCGAGCGGCGGCTATACGCTCGTCAAGCTGTCCGCCGCGCCGGCCGCGCCGGGCGCGGGCGCCGCGCTCGCGGCCGACACGACGCTGCCCACCGTCTCGGTGCGCGCGAGCGGCCTGCACGCGGACAGCTACCGGCCGCCGCGCGAGGCCGCGGGCCTGCGCAGCGACGCGCCGCTCGCCGAGGTGCCGCAGGCCGTCAACATCGTGCCGCAGCAGGTGCTGCGCGACCAGCGCCCGCGCAACCTCGACGACGCGCTCGCGAACGTGAGCGGCATCACGCAGGGCAACACGCTCGGCAGCACGCAGGACACGGTCATGAAGCGCGGCTTCGGCGACAACCGCGACGGCTCGGTGATGCGCAACGGAATGCCGATCGTGCAGGGGCGCTCGCTGAACGCGACGACGGACAGCGTCGAAGTGCTGAAGGGGCCGGCGTCGCTGCTGTACGGGATCATGGACCCGGGCGGCGTGATCAACGTCGTCACGAAGCAGCCGCAGCTCGCGCGCTACAACGCGATCTCGGTGCTCGGCTCGACCTACGGGCACGGCAGGAACGGCGGCGAAGTCACGTTCGACTCGACGGGCGCGATCGGCGATTCGCGGCTCGCGTACCGCCTGATCGTCGATCAGACGAACGAACAGTACTGGCGCAACTACGGCGAGCATCGCGAGACGCTCGTCGCGCCGTCGCTCGCGTGGTACGGCCGCGATACGCAGGTGGTGCTGTCGTACGAGTACCGGCGCTTCCTGATGCCGTTCGACCGGGGCACCGCGCTCGATCCGCGCACCGGCGAGCCGCTCGCGATTCCCGCGCGGCGGCGCCTCGACGAGCCGTTCAACGACATGCGCGGCGAATCGAATCTTGCGCAACTAACGGTCGACCATCGGCTCGCGCCCGACTGGAAGGTGCACCTCGGCTACAGCTACAACCGCGAGACCTACGATGCGAACCAGATTCGCATCACGGCGATCGATCCGCTCAAGGGCACGCTCACGCGCAGCAACGACGCGACGCACGGCTCGCGCAGCACCGACAGCTACGGGATCGCGTACGTCGACGGCCGCGTCACGCTCGCCGGGATGCGGCACGACGTGCAGTTCGGCGTCGACAGCGAATACCGGCGGGTCTATCGCGCGGACATGCTGCGCAAGTCGATCAAGACGCCGTTCAGCTATCTGAATCCGACGTACGGGCTGATTCCGCCGTCGACGACCGTCTCGGCGTCCGACAGCGATCAGAGCGACACGCTGCACACCGCGTCGCTGTTCTTTCAGGACAGCGTTCACCTGACCGACAAGTGGATTCTCGTCGGCGGCGCGCGCTTCGTGCGCTACAGCCAGATCGCGGGACGCGGCCGGCCGTTCCGGGTCAACACGAACCTGAGCGGCACGAAGTGGCTGCCGCGCGCGGGCATCGTCTACAAATGGAACGACGCGCTGTCGCTGTACGGCAGCTACACGCAGTCGCTCAAGCCGACCTCGAAGATCGCGCCGATGACGGGCGGCTACGTGATCGACGGCTCGACCGCGCCCGAGGAGGGCGCGTCGTGGGAGCTCGGCGCGAAGCTCGACATGCCGAGCGGCCTGACGGGCACGCTCGCGTTCTTCAACATCGACAAGAAGAACGTGCTCGTGTCGCAGTACAACGACGCGACGAGCCAGACCGACTGGCGCACGTCCGGCCGCGCGCGCTCGCGCGGGATCGAGCTCGACGTGTCGGGGCGGATCGGCGAGCGCTGGAACGTGATCGCGAGCTATGCGTACATCGACGCGAAGACGACCGAAGACCCGCTCTACGCGGGCAACCGGCTGTGGAACGTCGCGCGGCACACGGCCTCGCTCGCGGCCGTCTACGACGTGGGCACGGTGTTCGGCGGCGACGATCTGCGGATCGGCGCGGCGGGGCGCTACGTCGGCGCGCGGCCGGGCGATTCGGCGAACAGCTTCACGCTGCCCGCGTACGCGACCGCCGATGCGTTCGCGACCTACGACACGCGGATCGGCAAGCAGAAGCTGCAGTTCCAGCTCAACGTGAAGAATCTGTTCAACCGGACTTACTACCCGTCGAGCGTGAACCGCTACTTCGTGTCGATCGGCGACGCGCGGCAGGTGTCGCTGCTGACGACGCTGCAGTTCTGAGCGGCGGCGTTTTCCATCGCGGATTTTTTGAATCGATGAAGCGCGCTTCGTGCCGTGCGGCGCACGGCGCGGGCGCGCGGGAGAAACCGATGAAGCAACGATTCGATCGTGTGGCGCAGGCGCGCCGCCGCGTGCTGCGCGGCCTCGGCGGCGCAGTGCTCGCATATGGCCTTGCGGGCGCGGCGACGCCTGTCGTCGCGCAGCCGGCCATGCAACCGGCCATGCAGCCGGCCACGCAGTTGACCGCGCAATCGGCCACGCAGTTGGTCACGCAGTCAGCCGCGGCCGCGGCGACGCCCGCGTCCGCCGGGCAGCCGCAGCGCGCGCCCGGCGGCTCGCCGAAGCCCGCTGCCGGCAAGCGCGTCGCGATGCTCGTCCAGCTCGGCGGGCCCAATCTGAAGACGGACGAGCGGGCGAAGGCGCATCTGGAATCGCGCGGCTACGCGGTGCGCTTCGTCGACGAAGCGCAGCCCGTCGACGCCGCGGCCGACGCCGATCTCGTGATCGTGTCGTCGAGCGTGTCGAGCAAGCGCGTCGCGCGCGGCTGGCGCACGCTCGCGAAGCCGCTGCTGACGTGGGAGAACGATCTGCTCGACGATTTCGCGATGACGGGCAAGCGCCACGACGTCGATTTCGGCGAGACGGGCAAGGCGCGCTATCTGTGGCTCGTGAATGCGCCGCATCCGATCGCGGCGGGGCTGCCCGCGGGCACGACGAACGTCTACGGCCGGCAGGCGTCGATGAGCTGGGGCAAGCCCGGGCTCGGCGCGAGCATCGTCGCAACCGTCTACGGCGAGCCGGACAAGGCGGCGATCTTCGCCTACGAGAAAGGCGCGACGATGGATTACGAATCGCTCGCGCCCGCGCGGCGCGTGATGTTCTTCCTGAACAACGACACGTTCGGCAATCTGTCGCCGGAGGGCGTCGCGCTGTTCGACGCGGCGATCGACTGGGCGGCGGGCTTGCGCTGAGCGGCGGCTCTGGAGGCGGAGCGCGGCAGCCGACGACTCGGCGTCCGGCAACTCGCCATCCGACGACTCAGCATCCGGCAATTCGGCAACTCGCCGTTCCGCAACTCGCCATCCGGCAACTCGCCATCAGCGGACGTCGCGCCCGCCGCTTCACGCGTGGCCCGCCTCGCGCGCGAGGCGTCCGCGCCCGAATGCAGACCCGAGCACGAGCACCGCGAACACGAGCGCGCCGCTCGCCACCTGCTGCCAGTAGAAATTCCACCCGATCAGGAGCAGCCCGTTCGCGACGAAGCTGACGAGCAGCACGCCGACCAGCGTGCCGACGACGTTCGGCCGGCGCGTCGCGGATAGCGTCGCGCCGATGAACGTCGCGCCGATCGCGTTCAGCAGATACGCGTTGCCCGCTTGCGGCGCGTACGACTTGACCGTCGACGACAACACGAGCCCGGCGGTGCCGTAGATCAGCGCGCTCGCGACGAACGCGCCCGCCGCGAGCGCGCCGACGCGCAGCCCCGAGTAGCGCGCGACGCCCGGTTGCGCGCCGAGCGCGCGTGCCTGCCGGCCGAGCGTCGAATGCTCGAGTGCGAGATGCAGCGCGATCGCGAGCGCGGCGACGATCCACAGCGGCAGCGCGACGCCGAACCAGGCGCCGTGCGCGAGCGCGTCGAACGCGGGCGGCGGAGCGGCGCTCAGCAGGTAGATCGGCTGTCCGCCGCCCGTCGCGAGCTGCTGGATCGTCTGGCCGATGAAGAGCGTGCCGAGCGTCGCGAGAAACGGCGCGATCCCGAGCCGCGTGACGAGCAGCGCATTGCCCGCGCCCACCGCGAGCGCCGCGCCGAGGCCCGCGAGCGCGGCGGGTGCGAAGCCCGCGCGATGCGCGAGCGCCGCGACGAACGCGAGGCTCGCGACGTCGATCGCGGTGCCGAGCGACAGATCGATCGCGCCGATCGACAGCGCGAGCGTCATCCCGAGCGCGGCGATCGCGAGGAGGGCGAAGTTGTTGACGAGCACGCGCTCGACGTTCGCGAGCGTCGCGAAGCCGGGCGCCGCGACCGCGAAGAACGCGAGAACGGCGACCAGCGCGCCGACGGCGGCGAAGCGTTGCA
This sequence comes from Burkholderia sp. MSMB1498, assembly GCF_001526245.1. NCBI lineage: Bacteria > Pseudomonadati > Pseudomonadota > Betaproteobacteria > Burkholderiales > Burkholderiaceae > Burkholderia > Burkholderia sp. MSMB1498. The sequence continues at coordinate 10,391 of NZ_LOYJ01000033.1, read as the reverse complement.
GGCGATCGAATGCGTCATGCATCGAAGGGACCCTCCGACTGGTGCCGGCGCAGCAGCGCGACGGCCGCGACGACGAAGAGAATCAGCGCGCCCTCGACGCCGCTCACCCAATAGCTCGACACGTTGTTCAACTGAAAGCCGTTCGCGAGCACGCCGACGAACAGGACGGCGACGAGCGTGCCGGGGATCGTCGGCACGAGCCGCCGCGAGAACACCACGCCGAGCAGCACCGCGGCGACGACGGGCAGCAGGTAGTCGCCCGCGCCGGGCGCGCTGCCGCTCAGGAGCGCCGACGACGCGAGCGCGGCGAGCGCGGCGGACAGGCCGCTTGCGAGATAGCTCGACGCGACGTGGCGGCGCGCGTCGACGCCCGCGGCGAGCGCCGCCGCGCGATGCGCGCCGACCGCGTGCAGCCGCAGCCCGTAGCGGGTTCGGTGAACGAGCACGCCGAGCGTGGCCGCGACGCCGACGAGCGCGTAAGCCAGCCACGCCGCGCCGAACGGGCCCGCGCCGACGAGCGCGCCGAGCAGCGGGCTCGCCGACGGCACCGGCGTGTTCTCGGTCAGCACGAGCTCGAGGCCCGCGCAGACGTTCATCGTCGTCAGCGTCGCGAGGAGCGGCAGGATTCGCAGCCACGCGACCGCCCACGCGTTCACCGCGCCGACCGTGACGCCCGTCGCGCAGGTCGCGGCGATCGCGAACGCGTCGCCGTGCCCGTCGCGCGTGAGGACCGCGAACACCGCCGCGCACAGGCCGAGATTGGCCGCGATCGACAGGTCGAGCCCGCCTTTGACCGCGTCCGCGCCGCCGCCGATCATCACGATCGTCAGGCCGAACGCGAGCAGGCCGGTGACGGCGCTTTGCTGCAGCACGTTGCCGAGGTTCGCGAATGTCAGGAAGAGCGGCGAGCCGATCGAAAAGCCCGCGAATACGAGAGCGAGCGCAAGCCATGCGCCGCCGCGAAGGAGGGCGCGGCGGTCGAGCGCATGGCCGAGGGCGCGGCCGCGCGCGTGCGGGCGTTGCGCGGCCGCCGCGTCATTCGCGCGCCGCGTCGCCGTGGCCGGGCGGCCGAGATCGAATGCGCCGCGGCTCATGCCGCCGCCTCCGCGGCGGGCGGCGCCGGCTTCTCGTCGCGCGACGCGTCGGCGGCGGCCGCCGCATCGTGCGCGCCGGCATCGCCTTGCCGCGGCTCGCGCGCGAGCGTCGCCCACGCGAGCACGTCCTGCGTCGTCGTTTGCGCGGACGCGCGCGCCGCGACGATCTCGCCGCGCGCCATCACGTACACGCGATCGGTCACGTCGAGCAGCTCGGTCAGGTCGCTCGAAAACAGCAGCACGGCGGCGCCCGAGCGCGCGAGCTCGTCGATCAGCCGGTAGATCTGGGCCTTTGCGCCGACGTCGACGCCGACCGTCGGCTCGTCGAGCAGATAGACCGACGACGCGCGCCCGAGCCACTTCGCGAGCGCGACCTTCTGCTGGTTGCCGCCCGACAGGAAGCGCACCGGCCAGTCGGCGCGCGCGGGGCGGATGTCGAGCCGGCGGATCAGCGCGTCGGCGGCGTCGGCTTCGCGGCGGCCGCGCATGAAGCCGAAGCGCGACACGCGCGGCAGGCTCGCGAGCACGACGTTCTCGCGCACCGACAACGCGAGCGCGACGCCGTGCGCGACGCGGTTCTCCGGCACGAGCGCGATGCCGTGCGCGACCGCGTCGCGCGGCCGGCGCACGCGCACGGGACGGCCGTCGAGCGCGACGCCGCCGCGCACGCCGCGCGCGAGGCCGAAGAGCGCGCGGATCACGTCCTTGCCGCCCGAGCCGAGCACGCCCGTCAGGCCGACGACCTCGCCGCGCCGCACCGCAAACGACAGCGGGCCGAAGCGGCCGGGCAGCGCGAGGTCGCGCACGTCGAGCGCGACCTCGCCCGGCGTGCGCGGCGCGGCCCGCTCGCGGCGCGGCGTCGCGCCGCGAGCGGTAGCATCGGTAGCATCGGTAGCATCGGTAGCATCGGCGGCATCGCCGTCGGCGTTTTGCGGCGCGCCGATCATCGCGGCGACGAGCGCATCGCGCGACGCGTCGCGCGCGTCGAGATGCGCGACGTCGACGCCGTCGCGCAGCACGGTCACCCGATCGCACACGCGCGCGATCTCGTTCAGGTAATGCGATACGTAGAGGATCGTGTGGCCGCCGGCGCGCAGCCGCTCGATCGTCTGCAGCAGCCGGTCGACCTCGCTCGACACGAGCGCGGCGGTCGGCTCGTCGAACACGAGGATCTCGTGGCGTCCGATCAGCGCGCTCGTGATCTGCACGATCTGCTGCTCCGCGACGGAGAGCTCGCCGATCAGGCGATCGGGCGGCAGATCGACGCCGAACTGCTCGTGCAGCACCGCGCGGCAGTCGCGCCGCATCCGGCCGACGTCGAGCGGCAGCAGGCGGGCGAGCCGCGACGCGCCGCCGAGCGTCGGCGGGCGCGGGAAGAACAGCGCCTCGGCGACCGTAAACGTCGCGGGCAGCAGGCGTTCCTGATGGATGAAGCCGATGCGGGCGGGCCGCTCGCGAGCGGAGCCGGCCGCCGCGGCGGAGAGCGTCGCCAGCGGCGCGCCGCCGACCGCGATCTCGCCTTCGTCCGGCGCGTGGAGGCCCGCGAGCATCTTGATGAGCGTCGATTTGCCCGCGCCGTTCTGGCCGATCAGCCCGTGCACGGTGCCGCGCGTCACCGCGAGCGACGCGCCGCGCAGCGCGGCGACGCCGTTGAAGCGCTTGACGACGCGCCGCACGTCGAGCGCGAGCGGCGCGCCGGCGTCACTCTTCGCGCGTGCGGCGCCCGCGTCGGCCGTGGCTGTCGACGCGGCGGATACAGCGGATACGGCGGATACGGCGGGAAGCGCCGCCGTCATCGCCGCGCGACCTCGGCGTCGGCGGACGCCTGCCCGAGCGTGCGCGGCGCGCCGCCCGCGTTGTCCTTGGTGACGAGCACCGACGGCACGAACGTATACGCCGGCAGCGACCGGTCGCCCGCCAGATAGCGCGCGACGTTGCGCACGGCGGTTCGCCCGATCAACGCCGGCTGCTGCGCGACGACGGCCGCCGCGCTCGATTTCGGATTCTTCACGAGCGCGACCGCCTCGGGGCTGCCGTCCACGGCGTACGTGCGGATCTCGCCGCGGCCGGCCGCGTCGACGGCCTGCGTCGCGCCGACCTGCGGGATGTCCCACGCGGCCCAGATCGCCGCGATCGAGCCCTTCGGATACTTCTGCAGCAACTGGCTGATCTGCGCATACGCGTTCTGCGCGGTGTTCGGGATCACGTCGCGCAGTTCGGGCTCGATGATCTTCACCTTCGGATACCACTTCAGCACGGCCTTCAGCTGGTCGTAACGGATCGCGCAGACGGGCACGCCGTAGAAGCCGTTGAAGACGAGGATGTTGCCTTCGCCGCGAATGTCGTTGACGAGCTTGAGCGCGAGCTGCGAACCGATCACGAAGTTATCCGATGTGACGACGTTCAGGCTCGATGGCGACGCGGTGTCGATCGTGAAGAGCGGTATGCCCGCCTGCCGGATCTTCTTGAGCCACGGTTCGAGCACGGACGCGGTGCCGAGCTGCTCGATGATCGCGTCGGGCTTCTGCGCGATCAGCGTCTGGATCTGCGCGATCTGGCGGCTGTCGTTGCGGCCGGCGTCGAGCGCGATCGGTGTGCCGCCGAGGCGCTTCACTTCGTTGACGGCGCCCTGGTAGGCCTGCAAGTCCCAGTAATGATCGGTGCCGGCTACCGTGATGCCGATCCGCTTGCCGGCGAGCGGCGGCGCGCGATCGGGCTGCTCGGGCGCAGCGGCGCGAACGGAAGCGGCGGCTAGACCGAGCGCGAGCGCGGCGGCGAACAGCGTGGACAGCAGGCGGGCGAGCGGCGGGAGCGGGCGTGACATGGTGCGTGAGCGTTCGGTGCGGGCGTTGAGACGAATGAACGATTCTGTGCAACGGCGGCGGCGAAGGGAACGATGGATTCGTGCTTTGGTTATGGGATTGCGGCAAATGCGCGGGCCGCACAAGCAAAGATGCGGAGCGGGAATCGACGCGGACGGCGAACCCGCGACAAAGCGGACGCTTTCGGCGCTAGGCTCTCGGCGTTAACCCTCGACCGTCATCCGGATTTTGTCAGGGTAATGAAAACCGATGCCGGAGCAATGCTGAATGAATTGTCCGGCGATCCGATAAATCAAAATGGAATGAATGAAAGCGAATGGGAAAATGGCGTCGCGCGAATAAGATCCGATGAAAGGAAGCCGCCGAAGCCTTGGCCGGAGCGGCGCGGAACAGGCGCGGAACAGGCGCGCTCGCTTCTGGAAAACCCGAATGAGCGGCGTGAGCGTGGCGCCTTTTGGCAAGAGAATCATGCGCTCGGATTCTTCGGTTCATTCGCAAACGATTGTATTTGATCGAATCGGGAAAACCATCGATTTATTATCGAAGGACTTAACCTAATTTTTAGATTCGGCATGCCGGCGTGCGCGAGCCGCGTGATAAGCTCGATCGACAGAAAACAATGAGGCGACGAAACGGGGGGCTCGCGATGGAACACGATATCCGGCCACTGAGGGCCACCAAGCGGCACGGCGCGGCGGCCGTGCTTGCGGCGGCTGCGCGCCCGGGCGCCGCGCACGGCGCCGAGGGTTTCGCCGGCATCCTGATCGAAGTGTTCGCGCGCGTCGCCGCGGCGCTCGCGCTAGGAATTTTCGCGTATGCGGCGTACATGCAGTGGCGGCTCGATCCGTCGCGGATCACGCTGATCCTGCTCGCGGTCTCGACGACGCTGACGGTCGGCTTGTCGCTGTTCGCCGAGCCGCCGAAACAGCGGGACTGGAGCCCGGTCGCGCTGTTCTTTTCGCTCGGCGGCACGTTCTACTATCTCGTCTTCCAGTTGAGCGCGAGCCACCAGTTGATCCCGGAGACGATCGGCGCGGCGATCCAGCTGTTCGGCCTGTTCTGGCAACTGTTCGCGAAGGCGTCGCTGAGAAAATCGTTCGGCATCCTGCCCGCGAACCGCGGCGTCGTGTCGCGCGGCGCATACCGGTTCGTTCGGCACCCGATGTATCTCGGGTACCTGATCATCGATACGGGCTTCCTGTTGACGAACTTCAGCGTGCGCAACCTGATCGCGGTCGCGCTGCAGATCGGCTTGCAGGTCGGCCGAATTCATCGCGAGGAGCGGGTCCTGTCGGAGGACGCCGCGTATCGCGCTTACCGGCGTTCGGTCCGCTATCGGGTGATCCCGGGCATCTTCTGATGCGCGCAGGCGCGCATCGGCCGGCCCGATCGCGCCGATCGCGCCGATCGACATCGCGCGGTTTCATCTTTTCGCCGGCCGCGCGCCGGGCCGGCGCTCGCTATCCGAATCGAAACGCCGCGCCCGCGCGTTGCCGGTTCGCGCGCGACGCGTTCGGACACCTACCAGAAATGCTAGGTTCGCGCCGCGGGCGATGTGACCTAGTATTCGTACTGGCTTCACGGACTGGCGGGGCGCGCTCCGGCGGGCCGGCGCCGCCAGCCGCCATGACCTGGCCCGCCTCGGGAGATGCGACATGGCTTACAAGAATCTCGTCAATCAAAGTGGATTGCCGCTCAGCATCGAACTGGTGACCCGTCAGGGCTCCGATCCCAGCCAATCCGGCGCGACGATCACCGTATCGCTGGCTGCCAACGGAAAGCAGACGGTCGAATACGGCAACAGTCAGAATCCGTACCTGAACGGGCTCGTCATCACGTCGGCGGCGAACGGCGCGTTCTCGAACGGCGCGCAGATCGTGACGGCGCGCGGCAGCACCTGGGACAACGTGCTGAACACCAACAACACGCTGACGTTCAGCGGGTCGGGTGGGCTGAACGTCGTCGGCTCCAATACGTGACGGCGCGGCGCTAGCGATCGGCCCGCCTGGCGCCGCACGGGCGCCGGGCGGGCATGCGCGGCGCGCACGCCGCAGCGCCTGCGCGCGTCACGCCGCCTTTTCCTTTTCTTCTTCTCGCTTGCCGGCCCCCGCGCCGATCTGCCATACGTACGGCGGCTCGGTTCCGTTGACGGCACGGTCTCCGACGATCCGCGCCTTGTAGACGAGCGGATTGTGCGACGCGACCGTGCGCGCGTTGCGCCAATGACGATCGAGCGCCTTCGCCGAGCTGATCGCCGACGCGCCGAGCGCGTCGAACAGATGCGTCGCCGCGCGCAGCACCAGCTCCGACACGACCAGTTGCCCTTGCGCCGATTCGATCTCGGCCGCTACGTTCGCATCGTGCTCGGCGGCGGCGTCGCCGCCGAAGCGGGCCTCGTATGCGCGTTGCGACGGCTGCGCGGCGCGCAGCGCGACCGCCTCGGCCGCATACGCCCACGCCGAGATCTCGCCGACGACCTGCAGGATCTGCGCATCGTCGCTCACGCGCGGCGCGTTGCCGTGGCTGTAGATCCGCTTGCGTTCGCGCACGAGCGCGCTCGCGTCGCGCTCGACCGCGCGGCCGATGCCCGCGAGCGTCGCGAGATGGAACAGCTGATAGAACGCGGTCTGATACTTGAAGCGCCGCGCGAAGTCGGTCACGTGCGCTTCGTCGACGTGCGCGTCGACGAAGCGCGTCGTGCCGCTGCCCGTCGTCGCCTGGCCGAAGCCGTCCCAGTCGTCGTCGCGGATCACGCCGGCCTGATGCGTGGCGACCGCGGCGATCACCGGGCTGCCGTCGTCGGCGCGCTGCGCGTAGACGTCGATCCAGTCGGCGAAGATCGCCCCGGTGCTGTAGTACTTCGCGCCGTTGACGATCCAGCGGCCGTCGCGTTTCGACACCCGCGTCTTCACTTCGCCGAGCGCGACGTCGCCGACCTCGGTCCACGCGTTGCCGACGAGCTGGCCGCTCGCGAAGCGGTCGAACCATGCCTGCGGCGCGGGGCCGGGCGGCGCATTCAGCGCGTCCTCGACGAACGCGAAGTGGCCGCGCAGCGCCTGCGGCAGATTCGAGTCGGCGGCGGCGAGCTCGATCAGCAAGCGAAAGAGCTGCGGAATCGACGCGCCGGCGCCGCCCGCCTGCACGGGCACGCGCACCGCGCCGAATCCGGCTTCCTTCAGCCAGCGAATCGGCTCGTGCGGCAGCGTGCGCGTGCGGTCGCGCTCGATCGCGCCTGCGGCGATGCGCGCGAAGATCGGGCGGAAGCGGGCCGCGAGCGTTTCGTAGTCGGTGCCGGTCGAGAGCGGATGATCGGGAAGTGTCTGGGGCATGGCTGGGTCCTCGGGTGAATGATCGAAAAGGAGATTCGACGGATGTGGGGCGGCTTGCGTGTTGTACGTCGCCCGGGCGAGAAATCGGGCGCGGCGGGGCGGCATCGGGCGGTTCGGCGATCCGGCTTTCGCGCATCCGGGCGTTGCCGTCGTTGAGGGCGCAGACGCGCGGACGATCGACGGCGAATGCACATGCATCGTTCGCCGTAGGGCGCTTGCCATGTGCGGCGCATCGCGATGTGTGGCGATGCGCCGCACGAATCGCGTATCGCGTATCGCAGATGACGCCGCCGAAATGCCGGATGCGGCGGTAAGCGACGCTCGACCCATGCGGATCGCGCGATGTCATGGCGGCATCGCGAAGAAGTCGGGACCGCCACGGCAGCCGCCCCGGATGTCGCGAACACATCGCGGTGCCGTCGCGCCGAACGTCGAACGTCGAACGTCGAACGCCGAACGTCGACCACCGACCACCGACCACCGACCACCGAACACCGACCACCGAACACCGACCACCGAACACCGAACACCGCGCGGCGACATCGCCTACGCCGCTTCGCGCGCGATCTCGCGATCGCCTTCGACATCGATATCGACGTCGCGCGCGGTCGGTTCGAAGCGAATCGCGGCCAGAAACACGATCGGCACGAACGCCGCGATCGACACGATCCAGAACATCCCGGTGCCGAGGCGCGCGTTGAGAATCGGCAGCACGAAGAGCGCGAACGCGCTGCCGATACCGGTCAGCGAGCGCCCGAAGCCGAGCCCCGTGCCGCGAATCGACGTCGGATACGACAACGCCGGATAGATCATCATCTGCGCGCCGGGGCCGAAGCCTTCGGCGAAGAGCCACAGCCCGAGCATCAGCACCGCGACGCCGATCCCGAGCGCGGTCTGCGGATGGCCGAGCAGCGCGAGCGCGACGAGCGCGACGACTTGCAGCGCGAAGCCGGCGATCGCGACGCGCCGCGACGGCTGTCGGTACGCGAGCCGCATCCCGAGCAGCCCGCCTGTCAGCGCGAACAGCACGTTGAGCGCGAGCGTCGCGGCGATCGTCTCGAACACGCCCGCGCCGAGGAACTGCGACAGGATCGTCGGCAGGAAGAACGCGATCGCCGTGTATTCGAACGGAATGCACAGATTCATCGCGCTCGCGACGAGCGTGCGCGGCAGATACGGCTGCCTGAACAGCTCGCGGAAGCTGACGCGCGGCTGCGTCGGCGCGGGGCGCGCGTCGTCGTCGGCCGCATGCGCGCGGATTCCGTACGATTCGCGCAGGATGCGCGCGGCGTCGCTCAGCTTGCCCTGATTCGCGGCCCACAGCGGCGATTCGTTCATGTAGCGGCTGCGCACCATGATGATGACGAGCGCCGGCACCGCGCCGAAGATCAGCGACGCGCGCCACAGCCAGCCCGCGTGCTCGGCGGGCAGCAGGAAATACAGCCCGAACACGATCAGGAAGCATACGGACGACGCCGCGTACCACATCGGGCACCACGCGGCGAGCCGCGACGCCTTGTTGCCGCGCCCGCTGAACTTCGAGAACTCGGAGAGGAACGCCATCGCGACCGGCAGATCGATGCCGACGCCGAGCCCCATCACGAAGCGCGCGGCGATCAGCACCCACACGTTCGGCGCGAGCCCGGCGGCGATCGCCGCGACGACGAAGAACAGCATGTCGGCCATGAACACCTGATAGCGGCCGATCTTGTCGGTGAACCAGCCGCCGATCAGGCTGCCGAGAATCGTGCCGATCATGATCGATGAGCTGACGAGCCCGCTCAGCGCGGGCGTCAGCGCGAATTCGCGAGTCACGTCCTGGATGCCGTACGACAGCGTCGTCAGATCGTACGCGTCGAGGAACACGCCGCCGAGCGCGAGCAGGACGATCACGCGCGCATGGCCGGAGCGCGAGCCCGACGAGTTGATGAGGCGCGAGACGTCGCTCGCGGAACGGATCGGCGTCGAGATCGGCGCGTCGAGATCGAGTGTGCTCAAGGGATGCTCTTCGGTCGGGGCGGTTCGGACGGGAAGTCGCAGTTATACGAAGCAGGCCCGCAAAACACAAAGAAGCAGTTTGCGATTCGTTATGAAGCGCAAGGCGATAAGCAATCGACGCGGCCGGGCGGCAAGCGAGGGGGAGCGGGAAAGCGGCCGTGGTTCGAGGCCGGAGATCGGGGAGAAGCCGCGCGCGGGCGGTTCGCGCGGCGCGACGTCGGATGGGCGCGCGGCGCGGCGGTCGGCCAGCGCATCGCTTCGTGCATCGGCTCGCGACGGCGTGCGGCGACGCGCCGTGCGGTGCGGTACGCCGCACGCGCCAGGCGGTTCAGCGCTGCAACCGCGGAAAGATGCACGGATGCATCTTCACGTACAGGGTTTGATTGACGCACGGGCGTCCGGCGTAGTCGACGACCTCGTTCGCCGGGCGTCGCGATTCGCGTTTCACGCCGCCGTCGTCGCCGGGCTTCGACGATGCGACGGATGGCCCCGCTTCGCCGGACCGGAGATCCTGGCGAAGCGGGGCGCAGGCTGCCAGCGCGATGCCGAACGCGACTGCGATGATCGGCGCTTTCATGATGTTCCTCTTGTCGTATGTCGTTCGATTCGAATTCGGCGCTCGCTGCGAGGCGATCGCGTCGGCGCCGGTTCGGGCCGCCGGGTGCGCGAATCGCCGGATGCGGAGCGCGTCGTTCGATGTGCTCACATGTTGCGCGGGCGACGCTGCGCGGACGTGATCCGAACATGACAAAGTTGTCGGCGAAGCGAGGCGAGACGCGTTCGACGTGAGCGATGCGGATGCATCGGAGAACCAAGCAAAGTGCTTTCGGCGAAGGCCCGGCGAACGCGACGCCGGGCCTTCGCCGAAGACGCAAGCGCAAACGCGAACGCAAGTGAACATGAAAGCGAAAGCGCCGCCGATCGCTTCGCGTCGCCGCCGATCGACACGCGCGGCGCGCATCCGCAAGCCGCGCCCTTGCCACGTGTGCGCGCAAAAAAAAGGTTCATCGCAGGAAACCGTGGAGGGTTTTCGAGCGATTGCATAATCTGACACCTGATTTTAAGGATGTCGGAGGAAGCAATTGCTCGATCGAAAGGCACTTCAGGCACTGGGCTGCTGGACAGGTTATCGGCTGGAACGTGTGGAA
>NZ_LOYJ01000032.1:0-13524 GCF_001526245.1 Burkholderia sp. MSMB1498 | reverse complement strand
CCTGTGGCGTCGATCCCCATGCCTATCTGCTGCACGTGCTGACCGAATTGCCGCAGCGCGCACCGGATGCCGATATTAGCGACCTGCTACCGTTCAACTTCGCTCGACAGCAAGCCGTTACCGGGTAACTCCGATCGCTACCGCGCTGGGCCGAAGTATTGGTCCCACTGTTCCGAATCGGGATCGAGTCGGCGCACAATCGCGTCGTCTGCCCGCGCGATCAACCGTTCCAGCATCTGGCGCTTCGTTACCGAGTAACGGCGAGCTAACCGCGTCAGAGCAAGATACGCTTCCGTGCTCACCCACATATCCAGACGTCGATCACCGTTGCCGTCCTTGCCTGCCGTCTCGCGCCTTGCCCGATAAGCCGCCTGCCGCTGCGCCGTCGTTTGCGTCATCTCGCATCTCCTTCGTTACCCGGTAACTATCGATTCGAAACATGTTACCCGGTAACACGTCACCTAACGACGTGTGGCGGATTTAGCGCTTACGACCGGATCGCGATGCAGGTAGACCTTCAGCCCTTCGTCGAACCGGAACACGGCAGCCTCCCGAGCATCTGGATCACCGTGGCCAGCTCATCGACGCTCGCCTCGCCAAGATCAAATTCGACACCATTCGACAGGCGCACATGTAACGAGAGCGCCATCGACGACGTGTCCGGTGGCAGTACAGGGGAAACGGCCGGCACTGTCGATGGCGCGGTGACGACAGGAACAAATGCCTGCGCTTCACTCACCGGAACACGACGCGCCGGGCCGGGGATGTCGATCGATACGCCGTCTATCACCAGCGGGTCCGGTCTCGTTGGTGTTTGCAGCGTATGCTGCTGATGGCGCGAAATCCAGCGGCGCAACTGGTTCGGATTGACGTCATGGTCCATGGCCGCCCGGGCGATCGATACCCCCGGCTTCAGGCAAGACTCGACCAGCTCCCGCACGGCATCTTCATCAAATTCCCGCCGGCCATCCCGTCTGCGGCCAACCACCAGTCTGCTTCGAAGGTCCTGTTTCTCTGTCATCACGGTCTGAGTGCATGTGTCCACGCGGACACTTAGCTTCTGACCTTCTGCCATCCATTGGTAGGGCGTCGTTTATTGACGGCTTACACTGAACCGCACATCTCCGTCCGTCAACTCTCGCCGCTACGGTACGAATCTCACGCTTACCCATGACCAACAGGAGGTTCGAATTGTTTGAGTACCGCCAAGTCCTTGTCCGCATGCGGCAAGGCGGCTCCGATCGCAACATCGCGCGCGGCAGCTTGATGGGGCGCAAGAAGCTGACGACCGTGCGCCGCGAGGCTGAAGCGCGTAGTTGGCTGGATCCGGTGCAGCCGCTGCCGGACGACGCTACGATCGCGGGCGTCTTCGGGCGCACGCCGCACCTGCCGCGCACCTGCGCGTCGACGGTTGAGCCATATCGCGAACAGGTCCGCGAATGGCTTGCCGCCAGCGTACAGGGCACCACGATCCATGCCGCCCTTCAATGCAATCATGGCTACGCCGGCAGCTATTGCGCCGTGAAGCGCATGCTGCGCCATCTGGCTGCCGAGCGCGGCGCGGCCACCACCACGGTTCCGTCAGCCGCCCCTCAATTCATGCATGCGCGACTCCAGAAGCTGGTTGACTTCCCCCAATTTGTCGAGCACGCTCATGGCGGCGTTTAACGCTTCCTCGCTGTTCCCTTCGGTCGCCATTCTTTCGGTCATCCGACAGAGATCCTGCGCTTGGGTAGCACCAGCCATTGAAGCTACAGTAATCAGCAGATGAGCGGCCTGGCGAATCGTTTCGAGATCGCATCCTTCGATAGCGGTGCGCAAACGGTCTAACTCAACAGAACTCGTTGACAATGCTGCCTCAAGAACTTCGCACTCCAATATCGGGTCGCCGAGCTGACGAACTGCTAGCCACATTGAATCATGCAACAGTATTTCTTTACCCCTCGTCTCGTTGCACTGTTCTAGCTTGTCCGATGTGCCGCCCCTAGGCGCTAGTGCATCGTACAAAGCAGTAGCTAAGCAATGCAAATCCAACGGTTTGAGATGGCACGCATTCATGCCGCTTTCCCGAGCTAGGTCTAACATGTCGGGTTGAATATTTGCCGTATAACCGACTATGACAGTCACCTCCCGACGATATTCGTTCAATGCTTCGCATTGTCGTATTCTCCGTGCCAGATCGTACCCAGTCAACCCAGGCATATAGCAGTCCGTGATCAACACATCAATTCGTTCGCGCTGCCACACATCAACGGCTTGATCCCCCGATTCGCAGCAGATAGTCTCGAATCCAAGGAATTGCAGCTGACGAGATAGGACAATTCGATTCGCCGAATTGTCATCGACTACGAGTGCTCTTCTGCCGTTAAAATAACCTGCGCCTGACCATTCCTCCACATTGATCTGATCGACCTGGGAATCCCCGTTCTCATCGGCTTGCGACAATGTAAGTGCGACCTGTATCACCGTGCCGAGCCCTTCGTGGCTATCGATTGTCAGTTTCCCTCCCATTAGCTCAACCAATCGATGGCAAATCGATAGACCCAGCCCTGTCCCGCCATAGTTCGATGCAATACTCGCGTCGGCTTGAAAGAAGGGCTCGATTATCTGAGACAGTGATTTTGGCCCAATCCCAATCCCAGTATCGGCCACCTCTATCAGAACGCTTGTCGTTTCGCCGTCGGTTTGCTGAATGCTGACCCGAAGTGTGACGCTACCGCGCTGGGTGAACTTGATGGCATTCGATAGTAAATTACCGATTACCTGCCGAAGTCTGACTGGATCGGCAATGAGCTTCCCAGGAGTCGGAGCTATATTCTCGAATAATGAAATATTATTCTTATGGGCGAGCGGCCTGAAGATGGCTGCAACACTGGAAGCAAGCGCGCAAACGTCAGTGGGCTCATTAAGCAATACAAGCTTTCCTGCCTCAATCTTAGAAAAATCTAAAATCTGGTCGATTATTGACAGCAATGCTCGCGCTGACTCATATGCAGCAGATAGATCCTGGCCGTCAACAAGATTTTGTTCCTTTCTCAACTCCAGCACACCCAGAATTGCATTCATTGGGGTGCGGACTTCATGGCTCATCATTGCGAGAAATTCCGACTTCGCCTGATTGGCGCGTACCGCATTGTCCCTGGCATCCTGTAGCGAGCGCTGCAAATTACCCCGCTCGGTAACATCGGCCCAGCCGCTCAGCAGCCCTGCCAGTTGACCGCGATGACTGTAAAATGGCACGACCCAGAATCGTACATCGATTTGTCGGCCTAATAACTGGAGGCGTTCGTCCGCAAATTTCTGACTTTTTTCGCGGAGGGCTTCATTGAATAGGTCACTTATCCAGCCAGCATTATCCTCGCTAAATACTCCAATTTCACCAATCGTTAGGCCTACCGGTTTTTGATTTTCTCCTGCGACTTCTTTGAACGCTTGGTTGCAATCGCGCAAACGACACTCGAGATCCCATCGCATTACCGGAGCGGGCATGCTGTCCAGTAATGTGGTTTGAAGGGCTATTTGATCTTTCAGGACCGTCTCTGCGCGGCGCCGCCGATTAACGTGGTAAGCGAGGATAATTCCAAAGACTAGAAATATTGAAGCCACCATAGCGACGGCCGTGACGATCAGGTGATAATAGTGGCGTACCCGCCTAAAGGCAGAGCCGGGGAGAATGGCGGTGTGCCAGTTGTCTCGGATGTTGTTAAGTTCAACTTCGCGGGTACCGTGCAAAACTTTGGTTAGCATAGATGCCAGTTCTGGCGAGCTCTTAGGAATGCCAAATCGGATCTGCATCAAGTCGCTGTAATTCAGGGTGTTAATAATGACCAATTTGCGATAAAAATCTTGCTCGATCAGGTAGCGAGCCGATGCCATGTTGACGATTGCGATGTCCGATTTTTTATCATTCAATGAACGCAACGCATTGTATTCGGTCGATAACGATATCAGCGATGCGCCTGCGGACATAAGTTGTGCCGAAATTTTCTTCGGCAAGTCTTCCGGCACGGCTATCGAGCAACCTCGTAGCGCTTCCAGCGTGCAGCGGCCCTGATATGCATTGCGGCCGACGAGTGCGAATCCGCCCCAAAAGTATGGATACGTCGATATATATCCGTCATGTACCATTTGTGCACCGACAAGTGGCTCTATGATTACGATCGACGGATTTAGTGACGGATCGCGTCCATTGACCGGCTTAAACGTCACCCCGATTTGTCGACCGATATAACCCAGCATGTCCACGGTTAGTCCGGACAACCGACCTTCCTGATCGCGAAAGAGAAAAGGCAGCACTTCTCGACTTACATCGTAATAGATGATCGGATGATTAAGACTCCAGCGCCGCTCCTGTTCCGTAAATGAAATCAGTGGATTAAGTGCTACGTAGGTTGGTCGCCCCTCCCATCTGAGACGTATGTCCTCGATGAGATCTGCGTCGGCGAGACTTATTACCCGGTTTGTGAGATTCCGCAGTGGGGCACTGTCTGTCGCAAAAGCAAAGCGAAAGCCAGTGATCGGCGCTGGTACGAGATATCGGATCCGGAGATTCGAAAGCTGTAGTCTATTAATGAGAAATATACATTCAGTGACATTGCCCACAAAGCGATCTGCTCGTCCGAAAGCCACGTCCTTGATGCCTTGTTCGGTGGAGTCGGTAGGCACTATGTTGCTACTGCCGTAGGCTTTCTCCATCCACGTTTTGGAGACCACACTAGGCATGTAGGCGATGCGGTTCTTGCCCGACTCGGAAAGTTCGTAGCTGGAGCTATCGCTTCGCTCGACTACCGCATTACGCGCAGGAAAATAGCTTTCGCTGAGCAGTAATCGACCTTTGTTCGTATTGCGCGCTTTCGCCAAGTAGACCGTCGTAACCATGTCGATCTCACCGTTACGCAGTCCCTTGAACATTTCACTTTGATTTGCGTATTCGTGAAGATCTATTCCGGAACCTGTCGTGCTGCGGAGCATATCTAGATAATCAGCTGTGATGCCGACGTACCATCGACCAGAATCCACTAAATCGAAAGGCACCATGCCATTTGGAACAATTCCCACTCGAATGCGCTGACCATGCTGTCTCAGCCAAGTCGCTTGATCGCCAGAGGGCTTGATTGCGGGTAGCGAACGCTCGAGATGAACGAGCTCAAGATGGGGTGCTGCATGCGCTGTACGAGTGAACAGTCCGCATATCAGGATAACAGCGGCAAAATAGGCCAACAGATGCCTAAACCATCGGCCTTGAAATCTCGTGAACACGATCTCCAAATCTCCCATGGCGAGTAGGGCTAAGATGACGAGAGGCGTTGTTGAATAGATCGAGCGGAAGGACGAAGTAGCCGCCATGTTCGCGATCTCAGGCAATGCGAACGGGTTGCGGGCATGCGAGGTCCGCCATGCGGTTCAGCACACCCACGCGGATAGCGACCTCGCTCGTCTGCGAGTCGGTGCGCCGTGCCCACACGCGGTTACCGGTGAGCATCTTCAGGTGATACATCGCATTCTCCAAGGGGGGCTATGTGTTTCGTCAAGCGGTAGAGACTGACTTGGGTTGGTAAATGGTGCCGTCGCGCAGCATGGCGAACAGGACGTCACAGCGTCGCCGCGCCAGCGCGATGAGCGCTTGGTTGCGGCGCTTGCCCCGCTGGATCTTGCGCGCGTAATGCGCCCGCGAGACGGGGTTTCGTAAGGTTGCGAAGGCGGAGAAGAGCAAGGCGCGCTTAAGCACCTTGTTGCGACGTCTGGATGGATGTTCACCTCGGATGGACGAGCCTGAGCGCCGGGTGACTGGGGCAAGGCCAGCGTAGGCCGCCAAGTGTGCAGCCGATGCGAAGGCTTTCTGGGCGACTTCGGTCAGGAGTCTGGCGGCAGTCCTGACGCCGACTTCCGGCATGCTGGCCAGGACCGGCCAAAGAGGGTGAGCAAGCACCAGCCGCTCAACATCGGTAGCGATTTCGTCACGCTGCTTGCGCAAGGCGGCGAGTTGCTGGGCCAGGCGGGGCATGACGATGGTGGCAGCCTGCGTGTCGAGCACGATCACGGCTTGCTCGTTCAGCGTTTGAACGATTTCGGCCGCCAGGTTTTTGCCCATGCGCGGTGCGAGCTTGGTCAGACGGTTGGCGAGCGTCTTCTTGCCGGCAGCAGCAAGCGCAGCGGGCGACGGATAGCGCTCAAGCAAATCGAGCACTGCCGGATGGTCGAGCCGCAGTCCGAGAACTCGCTCGGGCGCCGGGTGGATCTGGGTAAGCAGGCCGCGAATGCGGTTGCTGGTTTGTGTGACTTGGGCGGCGAGATCGTCATCGAAGCCGCACAGCATGGTGAGTTCGGCGAGTTGCTCGTCAGCCAGTCGAAGCGAGCGCAGCGTATGTGGCATCGAGCGTTCGGCTTCGGCAATAATCGCGGCCTCGCGGGCATCGGTCTTGGCTTCACCTGCATGCAGATCGGCGATGCAGCGCATGGCCAGTCCCGGCAGATAGGCGACGAGTATGCCTTCAGCGCTAGCGACGGCCACTGGAAGCGCTCCGATAGTGGAGGGCTGATCGACGACGAACGGCAGTCGAACGTGAGTCTTGAGCTCGGCGATGAGGGCTCGCAGCTTGACCTTGTCGTTGGGCAGTGCCTTGTTGTACCGACGCCTGCCGCTCCGATCGAGTGTGACGGCGTGATTCCGGCCTTTACCGACATCGACGCCGACGAAGACATCGACGGCATCACGTTGTTGTGTGTATTGCATCGCAGTTTGTGCAAAGTGAACGGATTGGCCTGCAACAACGGTGGCAAGTCTCGGCATCCACGTTACGGACGGCGACGGGATATCCCGCCCCCCCCAATCAGCGATCACAGCCGCCCACCAGGCCCGGATAATGATTGCGACTGGGGCGGGAATCATGCCGGGCCTAGCTGGCCAAAACCCCGAATTATCGGGGCGTGAAGATAGTAATGGGATGGTAGCCGCCGCCCTTCTTCTATTCGCGGTGGCCGACTCGGGCGATCGCATCGACCGCATCGTTGCGCCACGTCGTGCTCGCGGGCAAATGAGCGGCGCCTTCGCTCGACGGAACCGGGGGCGCTGCGCGCGGCAATGGCGGCATTTGGAGCCATAGGCCCCATCAACGACGATGACATCAAGTTGCTCGTCGTCCGGGATTTGGTCGAGTAGTTCGGCTAGGACGTTGCCCTCTGCAACGTCCTGGTGCGTCATCGGCGCGGCACGCACCTGGGCGGTGCTCGAGTCGAGCGCGGGATGCACCTCGCGCCACGCGCGACGCTTCGAATAGCCATGCTGGCGCACCTTCCATTCGCCTTCACTGTAGACCTTCACGCCCGTGCTGTCGACCATCAGATGGATCGGTTCGCCGTCATGGACGATCGGCAGTTGGACCTCAAGCGCTTGCACGCGGCGACACAGCGTTGTGTAGTTGAGCATAGGAAAGGTGGCGCAGGCTGTGTGCGAAGCCTTGCTGCGCGCACAGCGGCGGGCGCAACAAGATCTTGAGGCCCAGCAACGCCTGGATCAGTCCGTTGCTGTTGAGGCGCGGGTGCCCACACTTCGACTTGGCGCCGGGCGTGCGCGGAGGTGCGACTTCATCGATCCACATCGTGGCGTTACCTCGGTTGATTAGGCTGGCGTTTCAGGTCGCCCGGCCCTGACGTGGTAGCGCGGCTTCGGCCGCGATCTTGCTGCTGTCCCTGCGCATCTTCTCGGCAAAATCGAGAATCTATGCAGGAGTCCGAATTGCTAACAGGTACACCTAGGCTGTTGTTGTGCGTAAACGTTAACGCCGCTAACACGCTTCGTAGCTGACGGATTTATGCAAGGCGGCTTGCTGCATGCGGGCTCTGAACTTGCCGGGTGATTCCTATCCAATTTATGGCTGCATCGGGATGCAAAAAATCCATTGAGCAATCGACCCTATATGATATGATTGGCCGACGCAAACGCCGCCAAATCAACCAGATTGGAAATGCCAAGCTTGACAATTATCTTCGACTTGTGCGTGCTGACTGTCTTGTGACTGATATTGAGGATCGCCGCAATTTCCTGATTGGAGTGCCCCCTCGCAAGATAGCGAAGAACGGAGACTTCCCTGGTCGATAACCTCGCCATCGCAGGCGGTCCCACGACTGATCCATGCGCGTGGGCGTCTGGAAAACAGTTGAAACCAGACAGAGTGGCCTGGATCGCGCTTAGCAAGCGCGATGTCCCTTCTGTCTTCGGTACATAGCCGTTCCCTCCCGTTTGCTGCACGCTCATTGATGCAACACCGGCAGGTTGCCCAGACACTACAAGTACGCGCGTGTAGGTGTCCGTTTTCCGGATCCGTGCGAGCAGATCGAGCCCATTCAGATTTGGAATGTCCAGATCGATGATTACCAAGTCGGGGGCGCAACGCTTGTATTCATGCCATGCGCTCGTGCCATCACTGCATGTCGCGACAACCTCTAGCATCGGATTCTTTGACAATATCGCCCTCAAGGCCAATATGAAGGCTGGGTGATCATCGACCAACATCACTTTTTTGATGGGTTCCATTCTGCTTAGCCTTCGATTTTGTTGGGCAACTACATAATTAATCTTGATGGGATAATCGCAAACGATATTTCATTGTATTTATTTATCGATGAGATGAATTTCGTTCGACGAGCGAACAAGGTCGTGCGATATTTTAATGCTGCACACAATGTCGTTGTGTGTCAATGCAATTGAGTTGATTTAGTGAGCAGTTTCACCTTCGCGACGCATACTTGCAATGACAGATTGCTTTCATTTCTGGCGAGTTCGAATCAAAGCTGTTCCACATCAAAAGATCAGTCTTTCTTGGTTGACACATCTGATCTGATCAGTTCTGCAAAGCTGCTCCGCAGCTTTGTCACGTTGACGGAGCACACTCGCCAAGCCGACATCCACCGGTAACCGAGGCGCGGAACCTCCTGCGCGGCCGCAATCGGTCGCTCGCCCAGGTTCCGATCCTTTTCCGGTTGTTTGAGCATATAGATTGCTATCCGGCGACTCGGTCCGAGATAGCGACATACGTTGCGATAGCCCTCGCTGAGACGGGCTTCCAGCGCTTTGCGCCGGCCCGTTGGAGTGCTCATTTTTTTCGGCTAAATTCTTACAGTCCGTCGATGACACGCCTGGATCAGCTGCCAGCCATCGAAACGCCGATCCATCAGATACGGTGCCATGGGCAGGCTATGTGTCGAGTTCGTTGTGATGCGATGCAGTCGCTTGCAGACCGGACGCGGCCCTGACGCTGCAAACTACGCCGAACGCGTTCAGCGTTTACCGGTCGACCCTGGACTCGCCATTGCCGCAAGATGTGCGCACGGCCATAGCTGCCCGACTCGGCCGGTGGATAGCAGCCAATTCGGCGTCCAGGGCCGCGTTGGCTTGCGCTCTGGTGCTGGGTGGGCGAACGCGCCACTGGCAATGTCCGCTGCGAGAAAAACTCAGAATCTGGCATAACCGGATGACGTTGTACTGGTCGCGGCGCTCGTCAGCGCGAATTCCGAAAAATATTACAATGCATTTAATGCACTGGACGCTGCGAGCAACGTCATCAGTAATCATCTTACATATTTAAAAAAATATCGTTAATCGGCCCTGAACAATTCACTTTGAACGACGACGGCGTTACGCGCCGCCCGTCATCATCAGGTTCCCGCCAATGACGCGCGCCAGAATCAGAGCGCAAAGAAGCCGCAGCTTCCTGAGGATCATCCGCAGGTTATGGCCGGCGCCGCACAGCACCGCATGAATCGCGTCGCCCAGCGCCCCTTTGAGCCAGTTCCGATCGAGCTTGCCGTCGGCCTTCATGTGGCCGATGGCCGGCTCAATGGCGCTACGGCGCCGGATCATGGCGCGCAGGCCGCGTGTAATGCCGCGCCGCAAACCCGGGTGATAGACCTGCACGCCATCGACGGCGACGCCCTTGTAGCCGCGATCGACCACGGCAATTTCCGGTTGAACGTCGCTCAGGATCGCTGCCTGTTCCAAGGCTTTGGCCAGCGTGTGTCCGTCGTACGGATTGCCCTGAACCTGCTCGCCGGCGCCCGGGCCGTCCTCGAAGGAGCCCATCCGATCACGTCGCCGGCTGATCACCGTCCGAACAGGGTGGGGAATTTTACTTCGACACTTCTGGGGAAATTACGTCCGACGTTGACACGCCGTTCGCGCGCCGCCAATTTGGTCAATGCCGCGCACGACGGGATCGAACCCTTCCTAGGGATAAACCAGTTATCATTTGTCCAACACAATCAGAGGAAGAAATATGGAAACTTACAAAGAGCTTAAAGCTCAAATGGACGCCTTAGCGGAGAAAACTGAAGCCGCCCGCGTAGCGGAGTTCCAAGCCGTCGTCGACGACATCCGTGCCAAGGTCGCGGAGAGGTGGCCTTACTCGTTCGGACAAGTTTCTGAGATTTTTAAGTGGAACGTCCGGGGCAATCATGCTGCCGATTTGATCGCAGGCAGCGTCGCGAAGTATGCCTCATCCGGCGTCTGGTCCGCCAGGCTCGAATGGGGCCGTTTCCGGTTGTACAGCTCGATGTAGTCGCCGATGGAACGGCGGGCATGGCTGACCGACTCGTAAGCCCGCAGGTAGTTGAGTAGCCCAGCGGAATCGCACCGCCAGGCCCTCCCAGAACTGTACGTGAGCCTCTCGACTCATACAGCTCCTATCGTCCAGCCGTGGCTCCGAGCGTCCAATGCGCGAACAGGGTCGGGCTGCGCGTTTTAAGACGCCGCAACCAATCCCATGCCCGCAGCTTGTGCGTGCGGAGTTTCTTGTATTTGCGCTGAGCCCAACGCACGATGAACGAATCCAGTGTACGCAACGCCCCGCGAAGCGCAGAAGGCCGGAACCGTCCGTAGTAGCGAACCCAGCCCAGAAGCACGGGCTGCGTCCATCGAGCGACTTCTACAAGTTCAAGATCATTGCGACTGTGCAGCCGCCATCGACGCATTCGCAACCGCATCGACTTGGCCGCCTTGTCGCTTACCGCAGGAGCGAAACTGACGAACAGTGCCCCGGATCGATTCAGTGAGCTCCGGGGCCGAAAGCAATAGCCCGGGAAATCAAAGCGTTGCACCGGATAGCTGCCGCGTCGGTTGTCGTCCTTGCAGTAGACGACTTTCGTCTTCTCCGGATGAAGCTGTAGTCTGCAAGCCGCAAGCCGGGCATCGAGCTCCGCTCGTAATTGCTTGGCCTGCGCCTCGCTCTTGCAATGCGAAATGACATCGTCGGCGTAACGCTCAAACAGGACGCCGGGATAGGTCCGTGACATCCATTGATCGAACGCGTAATGCAAGAACAGGGTAAGCGGCTCGGCGCGACCAGTTCCATATTCGCGCGCGCGTGGTGCATGATGTGAGAGCTTGGAGAGTTCCGTGAGGATGACGTGAGATCGTGCCCACGATCGTGGATCATCGCCCGTGAACTATCCGGCTTCATCTGGGACATCGGAACACGACTGCAGCCAGCCTGAGCATTCTCGCAGCTCCCTTATCCATTCACTGAATCCCGGAGGCTCTATTGCAGAACTGACATCTTCCACCTGATCGGTAACGCGGCACCAAGCACGATGAGGGGAATCCTCGAGATTTTTTTGTGAGCGCGCAACTGCGTGATCTCCGTTATTAAGAGCGAGGCAGCCCCGTGACGGAAAGATGAAATGCGGTAACCAGCCCGCGGATATGAGCTTGATCCATCGTCGACAAACAGCCCGTGTGCCACGTTACCCATCAGGTCGGATACGTGGACGTTCGAGATCGCGGCAGCGAGAGCGGTGCTCGTCTTACTTGCAAAAACAGGCCATATGAAAATCATTCTCCAGTGTCAGTTGGCCGATCTTGGCGTGCAACGCCTTCAGGTCCACCGGCGGCTCGCTCGACGGCATGCCTGCCGCGCCGAACACGTCCGCCGCACGCTCCTGCAATTGCCGTTTCCATTCGGTAATCTGGTTCGGGTGCACATCGAACTGGTGCGCCAGCTCCGCCAGCGTGCGCTCGCCCTTGACCGCGGCCAGCGCCACCTTCGCTTTGAACGCCGCTGAGTGCGTGCGTCGAGTTCTCTTCGTCATTTCCTCGCTTCCTTTGCCAGCATTATCGCTGCCTCAGGCCCCGGACGTTCCACTTATCCGATTGTCCGAATTTGCGCGGCCTCCTCTGTTTGCTCCGAAATGCCCACGTGCCGAATCAGCTCCGCTACCGGCATCCCTGCTTCCGCCTGTTTCAACACCGCCACAATCTGCTCGACACTGAAGCGCTTGCGTTTCATCGTACGGCTCCTTTCTTACTGGAAACTTCCGCCTAAAACTCGCTTACATGATGGCACTGTTTGCTGGGGGCCGCTCACTGAGGGGGCGCTTTCTTTTTTCCTGCCACTTGCACGTTATACGCCAATGGCGTATAGTTACCCTATGTACACGATCATCGAAGCTCCGACATTCATCCACACCGCTGAACGCATCTGGCGCGATAGCGAGCGGGAAGAATTCATCGTCTGGCTCGCGAACAACCCGCTTGCCGGCGATGTGATCCCCGGCACTGGTGGATTGCGTAAAGTCCGATGGGGCCGTAGCGGCTCCGGTAAACGCGGCGGCGCTCGGGCCATCTACTACAACGTGCTCGATAACGGCGTGATCTGGTTGATCGTCGCATACGCCAAGGCGGAATACGATAATCTGCCGACACATATCCTCAACCAACTTCGTGAGGTAATCGACAATGGATAAGGATCGCGAACAATTCCATGCGGACCTGCTACAAGGGGTCCGCGAAATGAAGGCCGGCCATGCCGGCCGCGTGACGCGCGTGGAGCCGACGGAGGCATCCGTCGCGCGCGCCAAGGTCGACATGTCGCAATCCGAATTCGCCAGCCTGCTCGGCGTTTCGGTGCGCACCTACCAGCAGTGGGAACAGGGCCGCCGCAACCCGACCGGCGCGGCGAAAACGCTGCTGCGCGTTGCCGTGCAACACCCCGAGGCGCTGAAAGACCTTCAGCCGGCTGCCTGAGTCAGTCGAGCGCGGATTTCACGAGCACGGCGAGGCGCAAATATTCGCCGACCCACTTCGGAAATTTGCCGCTGCTGCCCCATCGAGATACGGTTGTCGGATCAGGTGTCACGGGGCGGCGCTATGGAGCCCATGCGGGGTCGGCGTAATGGCGCCACAGTAGGGGCGGCGCATAGGCGCCAGCAGCATCGGGGCGAGAACGCGGTTCGAACATCAGGGCCAAGGCGGCGCGAAAATTCGGCCAGCGACCAGCCGAGCACACTAAGCGAGCGGGAGAAGTCTTGTGCTTTCATATTCGCAATATTAGCTGGATGCCGATGCGGCCCGCTGCTAGTTCACCGCATCATTGAATTGGCACCGGCCGAATCTGGTGCGAAGGATCGTCGTACTTCCACTTAATCGGCTTCGGGTTTTTGTTGTGCTCGCTGATATAGAGGTGGCCTCACTCGTTCGGACAGTTTTCTGAGATTTTTAAGTGGAACGTCCGAGGCAATCATGCTGCCGATTTG
>NZ_LOYJ01000031.1:0-6197 GCF_001526245.1 Burkholderia sp. MSMB1498 | reverse complement strand
CCGAACTTTGCTTACGTGACGTCGGTTGCTGGTGGCGCGTTGTGTACCGTCAGTGTCGACGCCGGCACGAGCTGGGCACTGGCCGATGTCGATGGCCGTCCGGTTTGGGCGTGCGATGCCCGTGGCACCGTCTCTACCTGGACCTACGATACGCTCGGCCGCCCGTTGACAGCTATCGAGACAGTGGGTGATACGGCACCCGCCGTTCGTGACGCCTGGATCTACGGCGAAGCCGAAGCCGATGCGCAAGCGCACAATCTGCGCGGCCACTGCGTGCGCCGCTACGATAGCGCAGGGCGACTTACATGGAGCGGCTTTCGTCTCACCAGCGCGCCGCTCGCCGAGACACGCCAGTTGCTAGCCGGCGCTGAGGCTGACTGGGCGGGCAACGATGAGGCCAAGTGGCCGAGAGTGTTGGAACCGACTTCGTATACGACCACCTGGACACACGACGCCACCGGAGCCTGGCTGACGCAGACCGATGCAAAGGGCAACGTGCAAGCTTGTGCCCACGATGTTGCGGGCCAGCTGGCCAGGAACAGCCTGACGCTGGCCGGTGGTGGAACAGCGCAGCCAGTGCTCAGATCGATCGAGTACAGCGCGGCGGGCCAGGTGCTGAGCGAAACGGCGGGTAACAGCATGGTCAGCACCTATGAATACGAGCCCGAGACGCAGCGGCTCACGCGGTTGACCGTGACACGTCCGGCCCAGGCGGGCCGCGCCAGGGTTCTGCAGGATCTGCACTACATCTATGATCCGGTCGGCAACGTACTGAGCGTGCACGACGACGCGCAGGCGACAACCTACTGGCGCAACCAGCAAGTCGACTCGACGCGCATCTACACCTACGATGCGCTATACCAACTGATGTCTGCGACGGGCCGCGAAGCCGTTCAGCGCGGCCCGCAAGGGGCAGCGCTCCCGCTGCCGACAATCCCGCTACCGAACGACAATTCTGTCTATACGAACTACGCCCGCACCTACACGTACGATCGCGGCGGCAATCTCACCGGGATCCAACACCGTGGCGCAGCGAGCTACAGCTACATACAGGCGATTGTGGTGTCCGATCGCAGCAACCACGCGCTTCAGCAAAACGCCGAAGGCACGATCGTGCCGGCCGATGTCGACGATGGAACCTGGTTCGATGCGGCGGGCAATCAGCAAGTCCTCCTGCCGGACCGGACCCAACCGCTCGCGTGGAACGGCCGCAACCGCCTTGCCGGCGTCACGCTGGTGCAGCGCGACGGCGGTATCGACGACCGTGAGACGTACCAGTACGGTGCCGACGGCATGCGGGCGCGCAAGCGCACCACCACGCACACGAGCGGCACCACCCGCACGGCCGAGGCGATCGTGCTGCCGGGGCTGACGCTGCGGGTCACGCGCAGCGACGACGGGCAAACCGTGAAGGTGGTGGAGGCGCTGCAGGAGGTCCGGCTGGACGCGGGCCGGGCCGGCGCGCGGGCGCTACACTGGGAGACGGGCCTGCCGGCCGGTCTCGCGAACGATGCGCTGCGCTTCAGCCACGGGGACTTGATCGGCTCGGTCGGGCTGGAGCTGGACGCTCAAGCGGACCTGATCAGTCGAGAGGAATACTACCCATACGGGGGCACCGCAGTGTGGACCGCGCGCAGCCAGGCCGAGACGGACACCAAGTACGTACGCTACTCAGGCATGGAGCGCGATGCGACTGGGCTTTACGACTACGGCTGGCGCAGCTATCAACCTTGGCTCGGCCGATGGCTCAACCCCGATCCGGCCGGGGCTATCGATGGTCAGAACCTCTACAGGATGGTTGGCAATAGGCCAATTATCTTGCGTGACTCACTTGGATTGGCTCCTCAACCTCTAGACGACGAACACTCCTACGCGCAGCTAGCTAATGCATTTAGAGTCGGTGACATCGTT
The DNA here is from genome assembly GCF_001526245.1 of Burkholderia sp. MSMB1498. NCBI lineage: Bacteria > Pseudomonadati > Pseudomonadota > Betaproteobacteria > Burkholderiales > Burkholderiaceae > Burkholderia > Burkholderia sp. MSMB1498. The sequence continues at coordinate 4,286 of NZ_LOYJ01000031.1, read as the reverse complement.
TACGGTCTTGATGTGCCGAGAAAAAATGCCCTCTTCGTTTTGAAAAATCAGGGCTTTTCTCGAGTTGGCGGGAATTTCACGCAAGATGGTAAACCCCTTAGATGGATCAAGTCAATTATGCCAAAAAGTTGGCGCTCGCCGAAGCGAAACATATTGACTCAAAATGATATCACCAATGCCGTCTGGAACCAGGAGCGCCCCAACGATTATACGGAAGATCGGGAAATTTCAAAGAATCTGCATGATTCGGCGCGCGCCATTTCATTTAAAAATTTTCTGGAAAGTCATGGTCGATATAACGTAAAAAATGACCCTTTAACGAAACGCCATCCACTGGATGCAGTGGAGATATTTAAAAAGACCAGTAAGGCGGGCCTTGAATTTCAGATATTAAAAAGAAAAATGGTCGTCCATTTTGTTGTTGATGTTATCGAGGAAAATATCGAGGTGGTTGCAAAAAAAGAAAAAGGGTATGGACAAAGCATTACATCAAGTGAGTTGCGGTGGCTATATCGACATCGAGAATTGTGGCAGATTAAGAAATATGTTAATTTCTGGAAAGAAGATGGCCTGGTTGATCAGGATAAATTCTTTTCCAGGTGCGAGTGGTCCGCATATCAACCAAAAAATCGAGGTGCGAAGGAAAATAAAATTAACCAATGATTTTGTGCGGGTTGGGGGTAAGTCCGCGGCGATTTCATCTTGAATGCGGGCGACGGAAACAAGAAGCATCGTGTCCATTAATATCTTTGATGGACAGGTGAGGTCGGCCGAAGAAAATGGAAGCCAACGTCTCGTAAAATCGAGAAGCGGAGGCATGTAATGTCAGCGTCGGATAGATACTCCCCACTTTCGTCGAAGTAATTTTCCCCAGTTTTTTATCTGACGGCGCCGCGGTAGCGGCGCCGTCCTGTCGATCGCCGACCATATTGCCCTTGAGATCCGTCGTGGGGGTGTCGGTGGTCGAGCTGGAGGAAGTGATGACGATTCTGGAATTGCATCGGCAAGGGCTGAGTATTTCGGCCATAGCTGCTCGACTGAGTATGGACCGCAAGACCGTTCGTAAATACATCAGGAATGGCGTTCAGGCGCCGCGTTACGGTCCGCGCGCGCCGCGACCGTGCGTGGTCGATCCGTTCGTCCACTACGTCACCGAACGTGTCCGCGAGTTTCCCGACCTGAGCGTCGAACGTCTGCTGCGCGAGATCCGGGCCATGGGGGATACCGGCGGCCGCACGGCGCTGGGCGATCTGATTCGCGAGGTCCGGCCACCCCGCCAACGCGGCTTCGAGGTGCGCTTTGAGACGCCCGCCGGTCATCAGGCTCAAGTGGATTTCGCGCACTTCAATGTCGAGTTCGGTGACGCGCCTGGCCAGCGGCGTTCGATATGGCTGTTCTCAATCGTGCTTGGGCACAGCCGCTATCTCTGGGGACGCTTCGTCGAGCATCAGGATCTGCAGACCGTCCTGCGCTGTCATACGGAGGCATTCGAACACCTCGGCGGCGCTCCGCGCGAGATTCTGTACGACCGGATGAAGGCGGCCGTGCTGGGCGAAGTCGAGAAGCACATCGTCTACAACGCGAAGCTGGTCGCGTTTGCGCAGCACTACGGCTTCGCGCCGCGCGCCTGCAAGGCGTATCGCGCCAAGACCAAGGGCAAGGTCGAGCGGCCGTATCGCTATATCCGGCAGGACTTCTTCCTGGCGCGTCGCTTCCAGAATCTCGCCGACCTGAACCGACAGTTGCGCGAGTGGCTCGACACTGTGGCCAATGTGCGCGTGCATGGCACGACGCACCGCGTCGTCGCCCAGCACTTCGGTGAGGAGCGCCCCGCACTGCAGGCGTTGCCGGCCGGCACCTTCAACGGCGTGATCCGGCTCGAGCGGCGCGTGAGCCACGAAGGCCTCGTCTCGGTCGGTGGCAATTACTACAGCGTGCCCGATCGTACGCGCAAGCGCGTGCTCGACGTCCACAGTCTGGCTCACGAGATCCGTATGTCACGGATCGGCGTAATGGCGCCAGAAGAAACGGGGGTAAAACGCGGAGACAGAGAAACAAGACCTTCGAAGCAGACTAGTGGTTGGCCGGAAACGAAATGGCCGACGCGAATTTGATGAGGCGGCACGGCAGGAGCTGGTCGAGCTATGCCTGAAGCCGGGTGTGTCCATTGTCCGTGCGGCCATGGACCACGATGTCAACCCGAACCACGACGAAGCGAAAAGCGGACAGCTGAACTTAACCGTCATACAGCTATTTATGTCGATAATTTACCTTATGTCAAATCACTGAAGTTAGCTGAAACTGGCATTTCTTTTGGGTACGTCGCTTGACTGTCAGTTTTGTCTTACAAATAGTTACAGAATCTAACGCGGTCCTCCCCAATGAATGCCGCCGCTTCCCGTCACGGCGCGCTGCCTGATTTCCTCGCGCTAACTGACGGCCTCACCATCCGCCAAATTGCCGAAAAGCTCCGGTGTTGCACGCGAAGCGTTCGCAATTACATTGCCGGTCGCTCGCCGATCCCGTGGCATCGGGTCGAATTGTTGCGACTGCGTGAAGTCGAGGCAAACGCTTCGCAAGCGGCAAATCAAGCTCTTGCTGACGAAATCCCTGTCGAATCGACGATCGAGCCCGATCCGTCCACACCTGACGTGACGCCCGCCGAAATTCTCGCGTGGGTCGGCGTACACGCGCCGCAGTATCTGTCGAGCCAAAGAAGCTTTCGCATGTACGTCCGCGGCTGGAACGTCGCTGACAAGATCCAGTTTTCAAAGGCGCAAGGCACATTTGCCGCCATTCTGACGAAATGGCGCTTCCTTGTCGTCGATTTGCCGCGGTCATGGAAGTCATGGTGATCCGGTGGCGTCTTCGCCGACATGGACTCGCCAGCATACCGCTGGCGCGGCAACGATCCATGGCCTCGTTCGCGAACTTCATCTGCGACAGGATCGGCGCGGCCATCTGCGCGTGATGCTCGTCGGCGAAGATCGTCATCGAGTCGCGCATCATGGTCAGATTGTCGGTGTAGCTCGAACCATGCACCTTCATGCCACGGGCGAACTTCTCCGCGTCCCGCGTCGACTGCTCGCCCAGGCCGAGAGCCTGAATGCGCGCAATTTCGTTCTGCGCTTTCTTGGCTTCGTCCAACGTGCCGCCCAAGCCGCCGAGGACGCCGGCGCCGGCGGACTTGGCCGCGTAACCGCCGATCGCCATGCCGCCGGCGACGCCCTGTAGCGCCTGCATCTTGCCGCGCGCCGCGCCGAGCTTCTTCTCACGCTCGGCCATGACTTCGAGCTGGCGCGTCTGCGTCTGCATCGCCGCGGTCGTCTGCACGATGTTCGCGCGCAACGTGCGTTCGTGCTCGGCAAGATGGCGCGTGCTGATGCCCGCCGCCGTCAATCCGGCGCGTGCATCTCGCAAAGATCGAAGCTTTTCAACGTGAGCCTGTCGCAGCTTGTCGGATGCACGCGTCGCTGCATCATATTGCTGCCGTAATGCTCGCAGTTGGTTCGCATTGATCGGCGTCTGGCTGGCGAGCTTCTTCTGCTCGGCTTCGAGTCGCTTGATTTCCTGCCGTGCCTTGAGCTGCTCTGCAACGAGCTGCCGATATTCAGCGGCCAGAACAGACGCCCCGGACTTGTTGCCCGTGAGTCGGTTCATGGTTTGCATGACTTTGGCGGTTCGGTCGAATTCGGCACGTGCCGCCTTCAACTGGCTCGCATTCTCAAATTTCCGGCGGGCGGGCCCCTCCAACGCGTCCAACTGCAATCGCAATTGCCGAGCCCGATCGCCTGCATGTTGCATTTCGACACTGCTAGCCTTGATGCCACGCTTCAGGTCCCGGAATCCGTCGAGCTTCTTCTGCTCACGATTGAGCGCCGCGAGTTGCTCGCGGCTTTCTTTGATGGCAGTTGACATCCCCTTGCTGCCGGCCAACATGTTCTTGAGGGGCTTCGTCATGTTGTCGATCATGTCGAACATGACGCGCAGTTTCAGGCGTTGTCCATCGTCACTCGTTTCCGCTACGTATCCGGGCGCGCTCGCGCCAGTCCATCAATTCGGCCAGAGCAAAGCCGTTCATATCGCGCGGCGTCCAGCCAAACACCGTCGCGATATCGGCCATGGCATCCTCTACGCGTTCGGGAATTCCATGCTCGCTTTCAGCGCCTTCGGCATCAAAAAACCCGCGAAGATGCCCCCCAATGCAACGTAAGCGCGAATTTAACCCCACCTAGAATCGAAAGCTGAACGAGCGCAGGCTTGCGTCCGCAACTACAACTTGCGGA
>NZ_LOYJ01000030.1:0-593 GCF_001526245.1 Burkholderia sp. MSMB1498 | reverse complement strand
CGCCCCTGGATCGCACGCGATTCTTCGCCGTCCGGAAGATATTCGAGCTCGTCGTTCGGCAGCGGCAGATCATCGAAGCGCTGCGTGTCCGAGATCACGACGATGTGACTGTCCTTCTCGTGCTCGACCCAGAAATAGATCCCTTCGTCTTCCAGCAACCGCTTCACGAAGTTCAGATCCGTTTCCTGGAACTGCACGCAGTACTCGCGCGGCTCGTACGTGTCTTCGAGCTCGAACCGGTAACCGTTGCGCTGATGGCCCTGGAACACCTGCTCGACGATCTGCGGCACGCTCAAGTCCTGGAAGATCCGGCTGTTGCGGTTCTCCGAGAGGAACGACAGCCAGCTCTTCAATTCCAGCGTGTACGTGTACTGCCCGCTCATCTGGCCCGTGTCGTTCCCGCCGAACACGTGCGCGTTGAACGTGCGCACGTCGCCGCCGCCCAGATCGATGTCCGCCGACAGCGACGAGCCTAGCAACTCGTCGAAATCCAGATTCGGATCGCGGCTCAGCAGATCGAGCTGATACGACGGCTCCTGCGACAGGTTCTCGTGGACCACGAAGCTCAGTGCAACCGAATCCGGGTCCAACAG
>NZ_LOYJ01000029.1:0-23529 GCF_001526245.1 Burkholderia sp. MSMB1498 | reverse complement strand
TCCGCAAGTTGTAGTTGCGGACGCAAGCCTGCGCTCGTTCAGCTTTCGATTCTAGGTGGGGTTAAATTCGCGCTTACGCTGGTTCGGGACGATGGGAAGCGTGACGTGGCCGGCGCGGCGATCGCACCGCGCGCGCCGACGTCCGATGCCGGCGATGGCGACGCGGCCCGCATCGCGTATCGCGTATCACGGATTCGCGGATTCGCGCGTGGCGGCGGGCTTGCCGCATGTCGCGCCGGACATCGTTCGACGTGCGATCAGCTTAAGCGCTGACCCCGTCGCGGCGATGCTGAAGTGGCCGGGCCGGACCGCAGCGAATGCCGAATTGCGGAGCGCGACCGGGGAAATGTGCCGAGCGGAAGGTTTCGTCGCGTCGGCGGAGCAGTGTGACGGAAAATCGGCGCTGCGACCTGCGACCTGCGACCTGCGACCTGCGACCCTCAACCCTCAACCCTCAACCCTCAACCCTCAACCCTCAACCCTCAACCCTCAACCCGCAACCCGCAACCCGCAACCCGCAACCCGCAACCCGCAACCCGCAACCCGCAACCCGCAACCCGCAACCCGTGACGCACGATGCCGCTGATCCGCGCCGGCCGCGCATCCGTTCGGGCCGGTCGAGCCCGCTTGCCGAATAGGGCTTCCCGCCGTCACGGCGCGCTCCATTGTTACACTTGCGTCAACTTTCCTCTGCTGAAGCCCGCCATGAAGCCCCAGCTTCTCGTGCTGATCCCGCTGCGCGACCACGCGCGCGCGCAAGTCGCCGACGCCTTCGACATCATCTACGCCCCCACGCCCGACGAGCGTCGCGACGCGATCGCCGAGCGCGGCGCCGCCGTGCGGGCCGTGCTGACGAACGGCACGGCCGGCCTGCTTGCCGACGAGATCGCGCGCCTGCCGAACCTCGAGTTCGTCGGCGCGCTGGGCGCCGGTTACGAAAACGTCGCGGTGGCCGACGCGCGCTCGCGCGGGATCGTCGTCGTCAACGGCGCGGGCACGAACGACGACTGCGTCGCCGATCACGCGTTCGCGCTGCTGCTCGCGGCGGTGCGCGAGGTCGCGAAGCTCGATGCGGCGTGCCGCGCGGGCGTGTGGCGCGACGCGCTGCCGATGCCGCCGAACGTCTGCGGCAAGCGGCTCGGAATCGTCGGGCTCGGCAACATCGGCGAGAAGATCGCCCGCCGCGCGGCGGGCTTCGATCTCGAGATCGGCTACCACAACCGCAAGCCGCGCGAAGGCGCCGCATTCCGCTATTTCGCGGCGCTCGACGCGCTCGCTCGCTGGGCGGATTTTCTGGTCGTCGCGACGCCGGGCGGCGCGGCGACGCGGCATCTGATCGACGCGCGCATCCTCGATGCGCTCGGCGAGCACGGGTTTCTCGTCAACGTGTCGCGCGGCAGCGTCGTCGACACGGCGGCGCTCGCCGACGCATTGCGCGAAGGCCGCGTCGCGGGTGCGGGGCTCGACGTCTACGAAGGGGAGCCGGAGCCGCCGCGCGCGCTGACGGCGCTCGACAACGTCGTGCTGACGCCGCACATGGGCGGCTGGTCGCCGGAGGCGCTCGACCGCTCGGTGCGGCAGTTCCTCGAGAACGCGGCGCGCCATTTCTCGGGGCGGCCGGTGCTGACGCCGATCTGACGAACGACCGTCCCGGCACGAACACACAAGGAGAAACGATGTCGACCTACACGGCCGAAGTGACGTGGCAGAAGCAGGAAAGCGAAGCGTTCACCGACAATCGCTACAGCCGCAAGCACGAATGGCGCTTCGACGGCGGCGTTCGCGTGCCGGCGTCGAGCTCGCCGCACGTGGTGCGCGTGCCGTTTTCCGATCCGGCGGCGGTCGATCCGGAAGAGGCGTTCGTCGCGGCGCTGTCGAGCTGCCACATGCTGTGGTTCCTGTCGCTCGCCGCGCAGAGGAAATTCGTCGTCACGGGCTATCGCGACGTGGCCGAAGGCACGATAGAAAAGAACGCCGACGGCAAGGAAGTGATGACGCGCATCGTGTTGAAGCCGCATGTGACGTTCGGCGGCGAGCGGGCGCCGACGCGCGAGGACGTCGACGCGCTGCACCACGCGGCGCATGAAGCGTGCTATCTCGCGAACTCGGTGAAGAGCGAGATCGGCGTCGAGGGGAGCTGGGCGCACGAGCACGCGCGCTGAGCGGCGCGCGGTTTCGGCGACGTTGCCGCGGCCTCCCGGGCGGCGCAACGGCGGGCGGCGACGCCGCGCGGCACGGCTCGCCGCCGCCCGCCGAACGGCGCATCCGCACCGCCGAAGGTTGCGGCCGTTGTGTCTGTCGCCTAATCTCCAGACATCATTTGCCTGCCGCGCCGGCGCGCGCCGGCATGGTCGACGCCGCCGGCGTCTTCATCCGGGCGGGCGGTGCGCCGCGGCCGGCATCGGCGAACGCGGCGGCCACGACAGACTGCTTCCGCCCGCGCGACGGGCGGCGCGCCGCCGCTCGCGCCCGGAACGCTTCGGAGCGCTCCGGAACGCGGCGGCGCGGTGCAGCAAGCTCGGCCTGCGGCCGCATTCTGCGATCGAGCTTATGAACGGCTTTCTGGCAACGACACCTCGGGGGAGTCGAGATGGCCTCGGGCATCAGGCGATTGGGGGAAAAAGCGTCGCGCTGGATCGACCTCGGCTTGTGGAGCGCCGCCGTGCTGCTGCTGTTGACGGCGGGCATCGGCGCGCTCGGCACGACGAACCTGTTCGACAGCGAGGCGGACGTCCACCGCGCCAACGAAGTGATTTCGGGGCTCGAACGGCTGCTGTCGCTCGCCCGCGACATGGAAACCGGGCAGCGCGGATACATCATCACCGGCAAGCCGGAATACCTGCAGCCTTACGAAGCGGCGCTGCCCGACATTCGCAAGCAGTTCGATTTCCTCGCGCCGCTCGTGCAGGACGAAGCGGTCCAGCGGCAGCGGCTCGCCGCGCTGCACACGCTGCTCGACAAGAAGCAGGATGAGCTCGCCTCGACGATCGCGCTTCGCAAGACCGTGGGTTTCGATGCGGCGCGCGCGGTCGTTTCGAACGATTCCGGCAAGATCTTCATGGATCAGGCGCGCGCGCTCGCCAACGACATGGAGGCGAGCGTCGAGCAACGATTGGTCGCCCTGCGCGAGCGCGCGAGAACGACACGCGACGTCGCCATCGCGGTGGGGCTCGCGTCCGGCCTGCTGACGCTCGCGGTCTGCCTGTCGTTCGGCTACATGATGCGCCGCCTGCTGCTCGTCGAGGCGAGCGCGGCCGACGATCTCTTCGAGCAGCGGGAATTGCTTCACGTCACGCTCGCGAGCATCGGCGACGGCGTCGTGGCGACCGACGTCGACGGCCGCGTCACGTTCTTCAACCGGGCCGCCGAGGAGATGACCGCGCTCGCCGGCGACGCCGTCGTCGGCCGGCCGATCGCCGAGGCGCTGACCTTCCGGCACGCATCGGCGCGACGCGCGATCGACAATCCGGCGCGCGTCGCGGTCGAGCGGCAACGCACCGCGACCCTGCCGGCTCACGCGCGGCTCGTCGGCCGCAACGGCGGCGAGCTGCCGGTCGACGGCAATGCCGCGCCCACTTTCGACGCGAACGGCAGGCTGATCGGCGCGGTGCTCGTCGTGCGCGACGTGTCGGAGCGCGAGCGGGCCGAGGAGCGATTCCGGCTCGCCGTCGAGGCCGCGCCGAACGCGATGATCATGGTGGGGCGCGAAGGCCGGATCGTGCTCGTCAATTCGCAAGCCGAAAGATTGTTCGGCTACGTGCGCGACGACATGATCGGACAGAACGTCGACATGCTGGTGCCGGAGCGTTTTCGTTCCGGGCATGCCGCCCATCGGAGCGCATTCTTCGGCACGCCGGGCGCGCGGCCGATGGGCGCCGGGCGCGACCTGTACGGCCTGCGGCGCGACGGCGCCGAGTTCCCGGTCGAAATCGGGCTCAACCCGATCACGACGTCGGAAGGCACGTTCGTGCTCAGCTCGATCGCCGACATCACCGAGCGCAAGCGCTCGGAGCTCGAGCTGCGCCGCCGAAGCGAGGAGCTCGCGCGCTCGAATCAGGATCTCGAACAGTTTGCGTACGTGGCGTCACACGATCTCCAGGAGCCGTTGCGCGCGGTCGCGGGGCCGTTGCAGTTGCTGCAGCGCCGATATCAGGGGCAACTCGACGCGCGGGCCGACGAGTTCATCGGCCACGCGGTCGACGGCGCGACCCGAATGCAGGCGCTCATCGACGACCTGCTGAGCTATTCGCGCGTCGGGCGCCTGGAGGACGCGCGCCAGTCCGTCGACTGCGAGCGCGCGCTCGACGAGGCGCTCCGGAACCTGAGCGCCGCCGTCCGCGACGCCGGCGCGCGCATCAGTCACGACCGGCTGCCGGTCGTCCACGGCATCCCCGCGCAGGTCGTCCTTCTGTTCCAGAATCTGCTCGGAAACGCGATCAAGTTCCGCCGCAAGGATCGCACCGCGCATATCCATCTGGCGTCGGAAACGCGCGACGACGCGTGGGCGTTCCGGATCAGCGACAACGGCATCGGAATCGATCCTCAGTATTTCGAGCGCATCTTCCTGATCTTCCAGCGCCTGCATACGCGGCGCGAATATCCGGGAACGGGGCTCGGGCTCGCGCTTTGCAAGCGCATCGTCGAACACCATGGCGGCCGCATCTGGGTCGAGTCCGCGCCGGGGCAGGGAACGACGTTTTCGTTCACGCTGTCGCGGCCGGCCGCGGATGAAACGGGACGTCGATGAAACGCGATGAAACGCGCAATCCGAAGGAGGTGAGCGATGATGGCCGATGACGGAGGAAATCTCGTCGAGATCCTGCTGGTCGAGGACTCTCCGACCGACGTGATGATGACGAAGGAGGCGCTCGACTACTACAAGGTGCTCAATCCGCTGCAGGTCGTCGAGGACGGCGTCGAGGCGATGGCGTACCTGAGGCGCGAGGGGCGCTACGCGTCGGCGCGACGGCCGGGCCTCATCATTCTCGATCTCAATTTGCCGAAAATGAGCGGCCGCGAGGTTCTTCAGGAACTGAAGCGCGATCCGCGGCTCAGCACGATTCCGGTCGTGATCCTGACGACGTCGAAATCGGAAGAGGACATCGCGAGATCGTACGGACTGCATGCGAACTGCTACATCAGCAAGCCCGTCGATTTCGGCAAATTCACGGACGTCGTGCACAGCATCAACGAGTTCTGGCTCGGCGTGGTCACACTGCCGCCCGCGAAGCCATGAACGCATCGTCCAGAAACGTCGACATCCTGCTGGTGGAGGACAGCGAGACCGATGCGCTGCTGATCGGCGAAGCGCTGACCGACGTGACCGATTTCGAGCCGCGCGTGTCGAGCGCCGAGCTGCTGTCGACGGCGCTCGCGTCCGCGAAGCGCATGCATTACGACGTCGTCCTGCTCGATCTCGGCTTGCCCGACGCGCATGGGCTCGACACGTTCCGCCAATTTCACCGGCAGGTGCCCGACGTTCCCGTGCTCGTGCTGACGGGTCTCGACGATCTGTCGGTCGGGCTGCAGGCCATACAGGAAGGCGCGCAGGACTATCTGCTCAAGAAGCGGGTCGAGACGTCGCTGCTGAGCCGGGCGATACGGTATGCGATGGAGCGGCACCGCGTCGCCGCGGCGCTGTCGGCGAGCGAGGAGCGGTTTCAGCTCGCGGTCAGCGGCGCCAGCGCCGGGCTGTGGGACTGGAATCCGCAGACGGGCGCGATGTACGTGTCGCCGCACTTCAAGAAGATCATGGGCTACGACGACCACGAACTGCCCGACGAGATTACGGGGCACCGCGACGCGATTCACGCCGCCGACCTGAAGCGCGTGACCGACGCGCTGAAGGCGCACCTCGAGCATCGCGACACGTACGACGTCGAATACCGGGTGCGCACGCGCTGCGGCGATTTCCGATGGATTCAGTCGCGCGGGCAGGCGTTGTGGAACGGCGCGGGCGAGCCGTATCGGATGGTCGGCTGGATCATGGACGTCACCGACCGCAAGCGCGACGAAGACGCGCTGCGTGTGTCGCGCGAGGAGCTGCAACGCCTGTCGGCGCATATCCAGGGCATTCGCGAGGAAGAGAAAACGCGCATTGCGCGGGAATTGCACGACGATCTCGGGCAGCAGCTGACGGCGCTGAAGATGGCGGTCACTCAGGTCGAGGGCGAGCTGAAGGACGCGGGCTGGTCGTCGCGCGCGAGCCGCTTGCCGAACGTGTATGCGTTGATCAGCCAACTGCTGGATTCGGTGCGGCGGATCGCGGCGGACCTGCGCCCCGTGATGCTGGACGATCTCGGGCTGACTCCGGCGATCGAATGGCTGACGCACGAGTTCGGCGTGCGGTATCGCATCCGGGTGGTGAGCCGCATCGAGGCCGACGACATCGCGTTCAGTCGCGACGGCGCGACCGAGGTGTTCCGCATCGTTCAGGAGGCGCTCACCAACGTCGCGCGACATTCGGAAGCGACCGAAGTCGAGCTCGACATCGTGCGCGACGAGCCGCACTGCATCGTGCGGATCGCCGACAACGGCCACGGCACGGCTCGCGAAACGCGTCCCAATCGTCATTCCCTCGGTCTGCTCGGCATGCGCGAGCGCGCCGCGCGGCTCGGCGGCGAAATCCGGATCGATACAGCGCCCGGCCGCGGATTCGCGTTGACGGCCACGCTGCCGCTGGCGGTGATCGAGGCGGCCGATCCGGGCTGAGCGGCGGCGTTTCTCGCGTTCATCAAGCGCATCGCGTGGTGCAGTGCGTCGCGCTGCGGACATGGAGCGCGTCGACGCGCGGTTTCCCGTCGACGATGACGCCGCTTTTTTTGCGTTGCCGGACGACGCGGCCTGCAGGCTGGCGCATGATGCCCGCGTAGCAGCCCTGAACGAAGTGTCTTTGGCTTGCCGCGCGCGCGGCGCATCCGCGCAAGGGCGGCCGTGTGACGGCTTCGCATCCGGCGTCGCCGTCGATCGCTGCTGCGCGGGCCGAAGGCTGCGCATGTGCGTTCCCGCCGGAAAACGAAGCGCGCCGTCTCGCAACGGCCGGCGGCGACGCGCGTGCCGGCGTCGTCGCGCGAACGGGGCGGCCCATCAGTTCGCTGCCGCGCCGGCCGCGTCGCGCGCGGCGGCGCGCGCGTCGTCCGTCGACGCGAGCGCCTCGAGCGCCAAGCCTTTCGTCTCGATCCCCAGCGCGCCGACCGCCAGCGCGGCGACGACGAACGACAGCGCGCCGAGCGTGAACACGCCGCCTTGGCCGAAGAGCGGCAGCACGATGCCGACCACATACGGCCCGATCAGCGAGCCGACCCGGCCGATCGCCGACGCGAAGCCCGAACCCGTCGCGCGCGCGCCCGTGCCGTACAGCTCCGGCGTGTACGTGTAGAGCACCGCCCACATGCCGAACAGGAAGAACTGCATTGCGAGCCCGGTGCCGACGAGCAGCGTCACGCTGCTGCCGAACAGTGCGCTCTGTCCGTACACGTAAGCCATCGCGGCGCCGCCGACGAGCGACGCGATGCAGGTCGGCTTGCGTCCCCAGCGCTCGACGAGCCACGCCGCGCACAGGAAGCCGGGAATGCCGCCGAGCGAGATCAGCACCGTATAGAACACCGATTGCGTGACGGGGAAGCCCGCCTGCTGCAGCAGCGCGCCGAGCCACGAGGTGAGGCCGTAGAAGCCGAGCAGCGCGAAGAACCACAGCAGCCAGACCATCGTCGTGCGACGGCGGTAGGCAGCGCTCCAGATCTCTCGCAACGCGCCGCGGCCACGCGCGGCGGCGGGCTCCGCGAGCCGCGACGGCGCAGGCAGGCTCGACACGCGCGCGGACTTCATCACCTTCGCCTCGACGTGCGCGAGCACGCGCTCGGCCTCGGCGAGCCGGCCGTGGTGCTCGAGCCAACGCGGCGATTCCGGCACGAGCCGGCGCACGACGAGCACGAACACGGCGGGCAGCGCGAGCAGCGCGAACACGGTGCGCCAGCCGAACAGCGGGAGCACGAAGTACGACACGATGCCGGCGGTGATGAAGCCGAGCGGCCAGAAGCCGTCCATCAGCGCGATCAGCCGGCCGCGCTTCGCGGCGGGAACGAATTCGGACAAGAGCGTTTGCGCGACCGGAAACTCCATGCCCATGCCGATTCCGAGCAGCACGCGATAGACGATCAGCGCGTCGACGTTCTGCGCGGTCGAGCAGAGGTACGACGCCGCGCCCCACAGCACCATGCTCCACTGGAACACGGGGCGCCGGCCGAAGCGGTCGGCGAGCAGGCCCGCGATTGCCGCACCGAGCACCATCCCGAAGAAGCTCGCGCTCGCGACGAGGCCGGCCGTCGCCGTCGATAGGCCGAACTCCTTCTTGATCGAGCCGAGCACGAAGGTCATCGTGCCGAGATCCACCGAGTCGAAGAAAAACGCGATCGCGATGATCACGAAGATGAGCTTGTGATAGCCGGAAAACGGCAATCGTTCGAGGCGGGCGGCGGCGCTGGCGCGCGTGGCGCTCGAAGGGGCGGCGAGGGCGGCTGGCATGGCGGTCTCTGGTGGTAACGCGGCCCCGGCGCGGGATGCGCGGGGCGCGCGGTTCGTTCAGTAGACTTGGCCATTATTCGCCGCCATAGAAGGAAAGCGGCATGCGGGTGGAACGGGCGCGCCATCGGCGCGGCGGCGCCGCGTTCGCGGCGACGCCGTCCGCCGAAGGCGGGCGCGCCGGCGCGTGACGCCGCCGGCGCGCCGCGCGGGCTTACGCGAGCGCTCGCCGCATCATGTGGTTCGCGCTCGACCGGTAGTCGGTCATCGACGACTGCAACTCGCGCAGGATCGCGTGCACGCCGGCGTCGGCGGGCGCGTCGTGAAAGCGCGCGATCCACTGGCGAAGCCACAGCGGGCTCGCGGCCAGGTAGCGGCGAATCGAGTGGCCGTCGTCGAGCCGAGCATGGTCGTCGAGCAGGAACACGCCCGTCAGCCGCGCGACGATCTTGTCGTGCCGGCCTTCTTGCCAGACCGGCGTCGCGTGATCGTAGCGATAGTCGGCGGGCTGCGTGTGGACGAGACAATGCTGCAGCACGTCCGCATGCTCGCCCGGCTCGATCACGTAATGACGGCTCGTCGTGCCGGCGAGGCTGCGCACGTCGTTGAACGCCGTCACGTCGACGACCGACGTGCCGAGCCAGTCGAGGTGGATATCCGCGGCGGAGCCGAACGACACGAGCAGCGCGCGATCGAAGAACGCACGGAGCTCGTCGCCCGTGAGGCCGAGGCGCTCGCCGTCGTGGCACGCCTGCACGTCGAGCTGCTGCGCGGTCGCGATCCCCGAGCTGTGCGCGAAGCACTTGAGGAACGGCAACTGCTCGATCTGCTCCGCCTTGACGCGTCGCGCGCGCGAGCCGTCCTGATACAGCGGGAATCCCGCCGCGTCGCGGCGTACGAGCTGCTGTTCGGTGTACGCGAGCTTGGCAGGCTTGTCGACGAGGCGCGGCAAAATCAGGCGCTCGTAGATCAGTTGCGATTCCTGACTGAAGTAGATGCCCGCCGGGTCCGCGTTCAGCGCGAAGCGGTTGTGCAGCATGCTGGCTTCGATCACCGTTTCGCCGTCGTCGCGACGTCCCGAATGCGTGATCGCGAGCAGGCGCAGCGGCGTGTCGCGGCGCGCATGCTGCGAAGCATGCAATGTCGGATCGGCGGCGATCTGCGCGACGAAGCCATGGAACAGCTGAGCCATTCCGTTCGATAGCTTGAGGCCGAGCGGATAGTTGGTGGTCGGCGTGCTCGGCAACACGATCCAGTCGACGCTGTCGATCGCGGCCGGCAACTCGCCCGGCGCGATGTCGCGGCGCACGGGCGGCTCGCCCGCCGCGGCCGACGTTTCGAGCACGGTCCAGACCGGTCCGCACGCCTTGTGCGACGCGTTCGAGCGATCGCGCAACTCGAGCGTGAGCTCGCGCAACGCGTGGTAGAGCAGCGCCATCGTCGCGCTGTAGCGCGGGCTCTGGCGCAAGCCGAGATTCACGACGTTGCTGTAGTCGCTGTTGTATCGGCAAGGAATCCCGACCAGATATTCGAGGCAGCGCAGCGGCAGCGGCTTGAACTGGTCGACTCGCACGCTGTAACTCGCATCGTCGCGCGTCACGGTCTTGCCTGGGCGGGCGTAATCTTCGAGCGCGCGGTCGTACGCGTCGATCGAATAGCCGCGCGGCACGAGCAGCTCGCGCGCGAAATTCAGCGCTTGCGGGATCTGGATGTAGCGGGCGAGCAGATACTCGTGGTCCTCGTAGCGATCGAGCTCCTCGACGAACGAGCGAATCGTGACGCCGAAGCTGCGCGCGGCCGTCAGCACGTGTTCGGCGAGCGCGGCGGGATCGGTCGGCAGGGCTTGCGCGCTCGCAAGGTGCGACGCGAGCCGGTCTTCGATCTTGCGATACGTGTCGACGATCGGCCGCAGCGCATCGAGAATCGTATCGGCCGATACGAGACGCTCGTCCGCCGGATAGTGCGCGAGCGAGGCCTCCGCCTGGCGGAACAGCCCGACGTCGGGGCGCGACATGCCGAGCTCGTCGCGCAGCGTTTCGGCGTCGACGATGCCGATGCCGCGGCGCTCGAGCTCGAGCCGCAGCCAGCGGACCTGATCGCCCGTCCCGCATGCCTTGCGCACGCCGCCCGGCACGCGCGCGTCGAAGACGTTCAGCGCATCCTCGAGGCCGACGCGGATGCCGTCGAGATCGAGTGCGATCGCCACGTCGACGAGCAACGCCTGGAACGGGCCAGGCAGCAGCAGCGAGATCTTGCACGACGGAAAGTTGTCGCGAAGCTTGTCGACGCTCGGGCGCAGTTGCGTGGCGGCGAGCTCGACGGCCTTCTCGTGCGCATCGTCGGTGCCCGCTTGCAGCAGCTTCGCGATCGCCTTGCGCGTGGGCACGTCGATCAGCGAATCGTCGCTCGTGTCGCCGCTGACGGGGTCGCGATGGTATTGGTCCACGGCGGCGACGAGCATGAACAGCACCGGAACGCCGGCCTTGACGAGCGGCGACTGATAGAGCGTGATCGAATTCTCGACGATCGTGTGGTTGAACACTTCGATCTCGGGCCGCACGCCGACGTCCGCGAAGTGGGCGAGCTGATCCGCGAGGAACGCGTTCGGATTGTCATAGCCGCCACCTGCCTGGAACACGACAGGCCCGGGGCTGAACGACGCGACGTCGGGCGCGAGCTGCGCGTGGCCGTAGCGCTTCAGGTGCGCGCGCCGCAGCGGGCTTTGCGACGCGCGGCGGTCGCCGCGCGCGCTCGTCGACAGATTCAGGATCGCGGACGGCTCCAGGTCGAGCAGCGAGGGCACGATGCGATCGTAGTCCTCGAGCACGATGTGATTGCGCTGAGAGCCGACGCCGATCGGCGCGTTCAGCCCGGGAATCGCGAGCGTCGCCTGGTCGTCGGTCGCGCGCGTGTGCAGATGGACCACCGCCGCGCCTTCGCGGAGGGCCTCGCGCGATGCGTCGACGATGCCTTCCGCCGTGATCGGCAGAAAGGGCGAGCGCGCCTTGCCCGGCTGCCAGTAGCCGGCGTCGCATGTGCGCCAGCCGTGTTCGAACAGCGATTCGAGCACGGCCGCATTGTCGGCGCGAATCCGCTCGACGAAGTCCGGCGACAGATACGTGTGGATTCGATCGTGTGTCCAGGTCAGGCTGCCGTCTTCGGTGGCGGTCCAGCCGAACGTCGTGAGCTGCAGGACGATCTGCCGGGCCAGTTCGATCGACGACAGGCGCTCGAGCGTCGTGCGCGTGATCAACGGCGGCTGGGCGAGCGACGGCGAAGTCAGCGTGCGATGCCATACGTTGCCGTCCGGTGTCCAGCCGTTCCGGCGCAGCGCGTCCGGCGCGGTGGCCGATTCTTGCGCGCCTTCGTATTCGGTCAGATCGATCGGCGCATCGAAGCCGAATTCGCGCACGATGCCGCCCGCGGGCACGGCCTCCCATCCGTTGGCCTCGAGAGCCTTGGTCGTGGCCTCGCGCGTATCGGCGGGCAGCAGCTCGAGCAACGCATGCGGGATGAACTTCGGCTCCAGCGGATCGAGGAACTTCGGGACAGCGCCGACAGGGGCTGCAGTGATGTAGAAGGTCTTGACCATGATCGTCCTGAAATACGTTAGAAAGTGATCCTAAATAATTGAGATCGGATGCGACATTTCATGGTGCCGCTGAATCGCCGGGCCGGGTTGTGCCGCGTTTCGCCTCGGTCCGGGTCGTGAACGGCTCGTCCGCCTAAATGCGGAAGGCACCTCGCCGGTATGGCTGTAAGGTGCCTTGCAGCCATCTTACAATAAAATTACGCTGATTTATAAAAATAATTATGAGTTGAATTTTTTGAAATTGAAATGCGCGTAATTTCGGTGGTGTTAATTTATTCGATTCGTTTGTTTCGATTGGGGAGAATCGTGCGGCGCGCTTGATGTCATGGCTTGATGGGCGGGCGCTGGGGCTCCGTGGGCATTGGGCGCGGATTGCGCCGTTTCCTGATTCCGATATGGCGATAAAGCGGGGTTCGATATTTTCGTGAGCAATGTGAATCGATGGATGACTGAATTTGAATATTCAATGGATTCGATATCGATCGGCAAACCATTTAGGCGGATGGGTTCGGGGAATTTCTGTTTTTGTGAAATCGATATTTCAGTAAATTGCGTGCCGATTGCTTAATCGTTGCATCGAACGAACTGCAGTGCGGTGCAGTGCAGTGCTGCGCTTGATCGTCGAGATGAGCCGGCAATCGATCGGCGCGGGCACAACGCTTGGACGGGCGCCCCGGCGGTCGCGGATTGCGTTTCGGGCAGGGGGCTTGATCGGCGCATTGCGC
Source organism: Burkholderia sp. MSMB1498 (assembly GCF_001526245.1). NCBI lineage: Bacteria > Pseudomonadati > Pseudomonadota > Betaproteobacteria > Burkholderiales > Burkholderiaceae > Burkholderia > Burkholderia sp. MSMB1498. The sequence continues at coordinate 10,692 of NZ_LOYJ01000029.1, read as the reverse complement.
GGCAAGCGGTAATCGATCCGCGCCGCGCTGCTTTGTCGACCTAGCCGCCGGTGCGTGCGCTCAGCCCGCACTGATTGCGATCGCGCAGGGATGGATTCGAACGTGCGCGGCATGCGGGGCGGCCGGCGCGTCATCGATGCGCTCCTTGCCGATTCGAGGCGAGCGGCATGCGTCGCTCAGGCTATCGTGGGATTGGCGTCGGGAGGTCGCCCGTATCGACCGAAATCATGCGACATCGCGCGGGTGATCCTCGAGAAGCGCCGGTTCCTCATTGTCGGCGCAGTATCGTTGTGGCCGGTGCGCGCATGGCACCGAACATGCGCGACGCAGGGCGGGGCGCAGGATTTGCCTGTCGGGTGCGCGTGCGTCGATCGAGCGAGCGGACAGTCGGTCGACCGGTCGTTTATTCGAGGCACGTGCGACATGCGGCACCGGTGGCCGCATCGAACGCGCTCGAAGCGTTCTCGCGCGTCGATGGCCATCGGTGCGGCATCCGCCGAACGAGCCTACGCGGTGGCGGGCGCTCGGGCAGGCTTGCCGCCGCGTGCAGGCGCGCCGTTCGCGACGTAGTACCGCACGTTCGCGCGTTCGAGCGGCTCGCGCTTGCGGATCTTGTCGGCGATCTTCTCGGCGATCATGATCGTCGGCGCGTTCAGATTGCCGGTCGTGATGATCGGCATGATCGACGCATCGACGACGCGCAGCCCCTCGAGCCCATGCACGCGGCCTTCGTCGTCGACGACGGCCGTGTCGTCGAAGCCCATCTTGCACGAGCAGGACGGATGGAACGCCGTTTCCGCGCGGGCGCGCACGAATGCATCGAGGTCGTTGTCGCTTTTCAGATCGATGCCCGGATTCAGCTCGCGGCCGCGGAAGCGGTCGAGTGCCGGCTGGCGCATGATCTCGCGCGTCGCGCGGATCGCATCGCGGAATTCGCGCCAGTCGAGCGCTTCCGACATGTAGTTGAACAGAATGCTCGGATGCGCGTTCGGATCGCGCGAGCGCAGCTTCACGCGGCCGCGGCTCGGCGAACGCATCGAGCCGACGTGCGCCTGGAAGCCGTGCATCTCGATCGCGTTCGAGCCGTTGTAATTGATCGCGACGGGTAGGAAGTGATACTGGATGTTCGGCCACCGGTCGTCGTCGCGCGTGCGGATGAAGCCGCCCGCTTCGAAGTGGTTGCTCGCGCCGAGGCCCGTGCCGTTGATCATCCATTCGAGGCCGATCTTCGGCTGGTTCCACCACTTGAGCGCCGGATATAGCGACACCGGCTCCTTGCATTCGTACTGGATGTACATCTCCAGGTGATCCTGCAGATTGCGGCCGACGCCGGGCAGATCGAGCACGATGGGAATGTCGAGCTCACGCAGCCATTCGCCGGGGCCGACGCCCGAGCGCTGCAGCAGTTGCGGCGACGCGATCGCGCCGCTGCACACGAGCACTTCGCGGCGCGCATGCGCGGTGACGCGCTCGTTGCCGTGCAGGAACGCGACGCCCGTCGCGCGCTTGCCGGAGAACAGAATGCGATCGGCAAGCGCATGCGTGACGATCTCGAGATTCGGGCGTGGGCGCGCCTGGTCGAGATAGCCGCGCGCGGTCGATGCGCGGCGGCCTCGCGGCGTGACCGTGCGGTCCATCGGGCCGAAGCCTTCCTGCTGATAGCCGTTGAGGTCGTCGGTGCGCGGATAGCCGGCCTGCACGCCGGCCTCGACCATCGCCTCGAAAAGCGGATTCACGCCGGGCTTGCTCGTCGTCACGGACACCGGGCCGTCGCCGCCGTGATAGTCGTTCGGGCCGACGTCGCGCGTCTCGGCCTTCATGAAGTACGGCAGGCAGTCGAGGTACGACCAGTCTTCGAGGCCCTTGTGGGTCGACCAGTTGTCGTAGTCGAGCGCGTTGCCGCGGATGTAGCACATTCCGTTGATCAGCGACGAGCCGCCGAGGCCCTTGCCGCGGCCGCACTCCATCCGCCGATGATTCATGTGCGGCTCGGGATCGGTTTCGTATGCCCAGTTGTAGCGGCGGCCCTGCAGCGGGTAGGCGAGCGCCGCCGGCATCTGCGTGCGGAAGTCGAGCCGGTAGTCGGGGCCGCCCGCCTCGAGGAGCAGCACGGTGACGTCCGGGTCCTCGGTGAGGCGCGTCGCGAGCACGTTGCCCGCTGAGCCCGCGCCGCAGATGATGTAATCGAATTCGCGCGTCGTCATCGTTGCGTTCTCCTCAATGCTTAGAACACCGGTTGATAGCGGCCGAGCTCGACCTGCACCGATTTGATTCGAGTGTAGTGCTCGAGCGTCGTGATGCCGTTCTCGCGTCCGACACCGGATTGCTTGTAGCCGCCAACGGGCATCTCGGCGGGCGATTCGCCCCACGTGTTGATCCAGCAGATGCCGGCTTCGAGGCGATGGATCGTGCGGTGCGCGCGAGACAGGTTCTCGGTGACGACGCCCGCCGCGAGGCCGTATTCGGTCGCGTTCGCGCGCGTGATCGCCTCGTCTTCCGTCTCGAACGACAGAATGCTCATCACCGGGCCGAAGATTTCTTCGCGAACGATCTTCATGTCGTCGCGGCAATCGCCGAACACGGTCGGCGCGACGTACTGGCCGCTCGCGAAGTGGTCGTGCGCGAGGCGCGCGCCGCCCGCGAGCAGCTTCGCGCCTTCGGTTTTGCCGCTCTCGATGTAGCCGAGCACCTTGTCGAGTTGCGCGGCGCTCGCGAGCGGGCCGAAATTCGTGTCGGGGTCCGAAGGTTTGCCGACGCGGATTCGCGCGACGCGTTCGAGCACGCGCTGCACGAACGCCTCTTTCACCGCTTGCTGCACGAACACGCGCGTGCCGTTCGTGCACACCTGCCCCGCACTGAAGAAGTTCGCGGTGACGGCGATGTCGGCCGCGCGGTCGAGCTCGGCGTCGTCGAACACGATGAGCGGCGACTTGCCGCCCAGCTCCATCGTCACCTCCTTCAGCGACGAAGCGCCTGCGAGCGACATCACTTTCTTGCCGGTCTCGACGCCGCCCGTGAACGACACCTTCGCGATCCCCGGATGCGCGGTAAGCAGCGCGCCGACCGAGCCGTCGCCCTGCACGACGTTGAACACGCCGGCGGGCACGCCCGCTTCGGTATAGATCTCGGCGAGCTTGAGCGCGGACAGCGGCGTGACTTCGCTCGGCTTGAAGATCATCGCGTTGCCGGCGGCGAGCGCGGGCGCGCTCTTCCAGCACGCGATCTGGATCGGATAGTTCCACGCGCCGATGCCCGCGCATACGCCGAGCGGCTCGCGCCGCGTGTAGACGAACGATTCCGGACGCAGCGGCACTTGCAGGCCTTCGATCGCGGTCGCGAGGCCCGCGTAGTACTCGATCACGTCGGCGCCCGTGACGATGTCGACGGCGCGCGTTTCGGCGATCGGCTTGCCGGTGTCGCGCATTTCGAGCTCGGCGAGTTCGTCGTTGTGCTCGCGCAGCAGTTCGACCGCGCGGCGCAGGATGCGCGAGCGCTGCATCGCGGTCATCGCCGCCCATTCGCGCTGGCCTTCGCGCGCGGACGCGACCGCGCGCTCGACGTCGTCGGCGCTCGCTTGCTGAACGCTTGCTAGCAGTTCGCCCGTCGCCGGATCGAACGTGTCGAACGTCTTGCCGCTCGTGGCGTCGGCGTAGGCGCCGGCGATGTAAAGGCGTTGCAGGCCGTATACGGACATAAGGATCTCCTTGAGTGGGCGAGGGTGCGTGGCGCGTCAGGCGCGCGGCGCGAGCAACAGGTCGATGTAATCGTTGGCGAGCTTCAGGGCTGCCTCGGTGTCGAACGGTTCGCCCGCGAGCGCGCCGCGCAGCCACAGGCCGTCGATCAGCGCGGCGAGGCCGCTTGCGGCCTCGCGGGCTCGCGCGCGGGGCCGCGTCTTTGCGAACTCCGCGCACAGATTCGAATAGAGCCGCCGCGTGTTGACGCGCTGCAGGCGTTTCAACGTCGGCTCGTGCATGCTCTGCGACCAGAACGCGAGCCAGGTCTTCATCACGGGCGCGCTGATTTGCGTGCCGTCGAAGTTGGCCGCGACGACGGCACGCAGCCGCGCGCGCGGCTCACCACCGGAGGCCGCGGCGCGATGGCGCGCGGTCGCGGCCCACAGGTCGCGCAGCACATGGCGCATCGTTGCTTCGAGCAGGCCGTCCTTGTCGCCGAAGTAATGGCTGACGATGCCCGTCGAGATGTTCGCGCGCTGAGCGACGGATGCGAGCGTCGTGCCGGGCAGGCCGGCCTCGTCGATGGAGCGGAGCGTCGCGTCGATCAATTGGGCGCGACGGATCTCGCGCATTCCGAGTTTGGGCATCGCGGGGCCTTTGTGCGCGAGGCGGGTGAGCGAAGCCGAAAGGATAGCGGTTTTTTATTGAACGTTCAATCAATAAAAAATATGTGGGGATCGATCGATGTGACGGGGTGCTCGAGGTGGGTGGGGGCTTTTTGCTCGCGTCGGCCGCCGGCGTGCGCGTGCCGCATCGGTGCGCAGTTAATCCGCGCATTGGTGAAAGTGAATTGGAAGATTGATGAGAATGTTTAAAACGTTTCAATCGGCAATTCGTGTATTACGGGTTCGTGTTATAGGCGGGGCGTTAATGCCAATAAGTATGAAGTTAAATATCCGTTTTGGTGCGCGACTGTCATCGGATGGGTATTGCGAAAGCGGAAGGGTGATGCGATCGCGATGTCGGAATTGGAGATTTCGCGCTTCGGCGGGTATTGATTCGGATGGGTGGGGTATCCGGGGCGGGCGCGCGAGGATCGGTTCTGGAGGGTTGTGTGACGGGCGTCTCGGTCGATGCCGTCGTGATGCGTTCTATATCACAGAAAATATTTCGGGGCGATGAAGGGGTTAATCGGATCAGGGATTTTAGAATGATTTGTTAAATGTACGGAAGGATACATTGATGAGTTTTTTGAGGCAAAACATTAAAAGTAGTTGAGGAGGTTGTATTCAGCGTATTAGTATTAACACCGCAAAAGCGCAAGCCGCCGCGCGACGGTTGAGAAAGCGGAATGGCGATGGGAAGCGGTAATCCTCAAGAGGCGTCATGCGAGATAGAGGCGCTGGAGACCACGGGCTAAAGGGAGCGGGGGAACCGCGACAGGCCCGGGGAGGCGTATTGCCTGTTGCGAATGCGGCATGGCGATGCGCGGCTCCGGCGAGTGGGTAGTCGTCACGGCGCGCGCGAGGCAGGGCGGGCAGATCGCGCGGGAGGGCGGGCGGCTACGTGGAGGCGTCCGAGAAGGGCGCGGGATCAGCTCATTTGCCGAGCAGATGCGGGAGAAACGCCATGCCTATCGAGAAACAGGTCGTTGCGCTGCCGAGCGGACTGAAGGTCCACGTCGAGCGCCACGTGTTCGATCCGGCCTTCGAGACGGCCATCCTCGTGAACGGCGCGCTGGCGACGACGGCGTCGTTCGGCCAGACGATTCGCTACCTGGGCGAGCGCCTGAACGCGGTGTGCTTCGATTTGCCGTACGCGGGTCAGTCGCGCCAGCACAATCCGGGCGAGTACATTCTGACGAAGGACGACGAGGTCGAGATTCTGCTGCACCTGGCCGAGCGGTTCGAGCCGAGCTACCTGCTGTCGGTGTCGTGGGGCGGGGTGGCGTCGCTGTTCGCGCTGTCGCGGGGCTGCGCGAGCGTGCGGCGGGCGGTGGTCGCGTCGTTCTCGCCGTTCCTGAACGACGCGATGACGGACTACGTGACGCGCGCGCGCGATCACATCGCGGCGGGCGAGAACCTGAAGGCGGCGCAGTTGCTGAACGACACGGTGGGCCGCTACCTGCCGCGGATCATGAAGCTGTACAACTACCGCTACCTGACGAAGCTGCCGCGCAAGGAGCAGGACCAGGTGGCGTTCCACGTCGACCAGATTCTGTCGATGCAGCCGGAGCAGTACCTGCCGGAATTCCGCAACATCGGCTGCGACGTGAAGTTCATCAACGGGGAGCTGGACGAGTACACGACGTCGTCGGACGTGCGTCGGCTGGCGGCGTACGTGCGCCGGGCGGAGTTCGCGACGATCCGGCAGGCGGGACACTTCCTGGACCTCGAGGGGCGTCAGCAGCAGGAGCAGGTTCGCACGGCGATCCTGGGGTTCTTCGGCGAGGAGCGGGCGAGCGCGGCGCGGGACGAGGCGCAGGGCGAGGCGCTCGCGCCGCTGGGGCAGATGCCGGCGCTGTCGTAACGGCGTGCGTGGGCCGAGGCAGGCGGGCGTTCGCGCGCGGCCGGTGTCGCGGCTCGTTCAAATCAGGCAGGCAGGCAGGCGTGGCGCGCGCCGCGTGACGCGGCGACGGCAAGGCGCGTTCGTGTCACGGAACGGTTCGTTCAACGGAAGATCCCGACGGCAGGCGGCCGAACCCCGGCCGGCGACGGGCGATCCGGTTTGAACGTTTCGCGTTCGCGCCGACGGCTGCCGCGCGCAATCGAGTGACGAAGCGATGTCGAAAGTAATCGTGACGGCGATCGGGTCGGCGGGGGACGTGCACCCGCTGCTCGGGGTGGGCCGGGCGCTGTCGGCGCGCGGCCACGAGGTGGTGTTCTGCACGCATCCGCCGTTCGAGGCGGCGGTGCGCGCGAGCGGCTTCGCGTTCGTGCCGGTGGGCACGGCGCGGGAGTACGCGCAGGCGATGGCGGACCCGGCGCTGTGGGACCCGCGCACGTCGTTCAAGACGCTGTGGCGGGTGATCGCGCCGGTGGTGCGGCCGCACTTCGACGCGCTGCGCGCGCTGAGCGACGCGGACACGGTGCTGGTGGGCACGCTGTGGGCGTTCTCGGCGCGGCTGATGCAGGAGCGCTACGGGACGCGCTACGTGTCGGTGCAGGTGTCGCCGTCGACGCTGCTGTCGGCGCACGCGCCGCCGACGCACAAGCGGCTGACGATCCCGGCGGGGCTGCCGCTGGCGGTGAAGGCGGGGCTGATGACGCTGATCGAGCGGCAGGTGCTGGACCGGGTGTGCGGGCCGGAGCTGAACGCGGTGCGGCAGGCGCTGGATCTCGCGCCGGCGAGGCGGATTCTGGGGCGGTGGCTGCATTCGACGGACGGGGTGCTGTGCCTGTTTCCGTCGTGGTTCGCGCCGGCGCAGCGGGATTGGCCGGCGAATCACCTGCAAAGCGGGTTTCCGCTGTTCAACGACGCGGGGCCGCACGAGGCGGACCCGGAGCTGGACGCGTTCGTCGCGTCGGGCGACGCGCCGGTGGTGTTCACGGCGGGCTCGACGCTGGTGGACGGGCGGACCTACGAGCGGGCGGTGACGCAGGTGCTGCAAGCGACGGGCGTGCGGGGCATCCTGCTCGCGCCGGACGCGCCGGCGGCATCGGACGGGACGACGGGGCCAACGGGAACGAGGGCGCACGATGATGCGCCACGCAACGGCGTGACGCTGCTCAAGCGGCGCTACGTGCCGCTGGCGGCGCTGCTGCCGCGCTGCCGGGCGCTGGTGCATCACGGCGGGATCGGGACGGCGTCGCTGGCGTACGCGGCGGGGGTGCCGCAGGTGGTGACGCCGTTCGCGCACGACCAGTTCGACAACGCGCAGCGGGTGGCGGCGAGCGGCTGCGGGGTGCGGCTGGACGCGCCGGTGCGGGGCGAGCCGCTTGCGCGCTCGCTGCTGCGGGTGCTGGGCGACGAGGCGATGGCGGCGCGCTGCGGTGAGGTGCGGGCGCGGATGGCGGCGCAGCCGAACGGCTGCGACGAGGCGGCGCGCTTCATCGAGCGCTTCGCGCCGGGGGTGGCGGCGCGGCAGGCGCAGCCGGCATGAGCGCGCAAGCGTTGCCGGCGGATCGGGCCGCGAGCGCGCCGCCGGCGCCGGCCGCACCGGCGCTGCGCGGCGCGAGGCTCGCGCTGCTGACGTTCGCGCTGTCGCTCGCGACGTTCATCGAGGTGCTGGATTCGACGGTGGCGAACGTCGCGGTGCCGGCGATCTCGGGCAGCCTCGGGGTGTCGAACAGCCAGGGGACGTGGGTGATCAGCTCGTACTCGGTGGCCGCGGCGATCGCGGTGCCGCTGACGGGGTGGCTCGCGCGGCGGGTGGGGGAGCTGAGGCTGTTCGTCGCGTCGGTGATCCTGTTCACGCTGACGTCGCTGCTGTGCGGGCTCGCGCGGGACCTGGAGGTGCTGGTGGCGTGCCGGGCGCTGCAGGGGCTGTTCTCGGGGCCGATGGTGCCGCTGTCGCAGACGATTCTGCTGCGCGCGTTCCCGCCGGCCAGGCGCACGCTGGCGCTGGCGCTGTGGGGGATGACGGTGCTGCTCGCGCCGATCTTGGGGCCGGTGGTGGGCGGCTGGCTGATCGACAACTTCTCGTGGCCGTGGATCTTCCTGATCAACCTGCCGATCGGGCTGTTCTCGTTCGCGGTGTGCACGCTGATGCTGCACCCGCAGGAGCAGCGGGGCGAGGCGAGCCCGATCGACGTGACGGGGATCGTGCTGCTGGTGATCGGGGTGGGGGCGCTGCAGGCGGTGCTGGATCTGGGCCACGACCGGGGCTGGTTCGATTCGTCGCTGATCACGACGCTCGCGATCGTGGCGGGGGTGTCGCTCGTGTCGCTGCTGATCTGGGAGCTGGGGGAGGCGCATCCGGTGGTGGAGCTGAGCCTGTTCCGGGAGCGGACCTTCACGTTCTGCGTGGTGATCATCTCGCTGGGGATGATGAGCTTCTCGGTGGTGGGGGTGGTGTTTCCGCTGTGGCTGCAGTCGGTGATGGGCTACACGGCGTACCAGGCGGGGCTGGCGACGGCGTCGATGGGGGTGCTGGCGCTGGTGTTCTCGATCCTGGTGGGGCTGTACGCGAGCCGGGTGGACGCGCGGGTGCTGGTGACGTTCGGATTCCTGGTGTTCGCGGGGGTGATGTGGTGGAGCACGCACTTCACGCTGACGATGACGTTCGCGCAGGTGGTGACGCCGCGGCTGATCCAGGGGATGGGGCTGCCGTGCTTCTTCATTCCGCTGACGGCGGCGACGCTGTCGCGGGTGTCGGACGACAAGCTGGCGGCGGCGTCGAGCCTGTCGAACTTCTTGAGGACGCTGTCGGCGGCGTTCGGCACGGCGCTGAGCGTGACGTGGTGGGACAACCGGGCGACGTATCACTACGCGGTGGTGTCGCAGTCGGTGACGCGAGCGTCGGAGAACACGCAGCGGTACGTGGACGCGCTGCACGCGATGGGTCTGCACGGGACGCGGGAGCTGAGTTCGCTGCACCAGGTGGTGCGGCAGCAGGCGTACATGATGGCGACGAACGACATGTTCTACATGGCGAGCGGGACGTGCGTGTTGCTGGCGGGGCTGATGTGGCTGACGCGGCCGAAGCGGGGCGCGGCGGCGACGATGGGGCATTGAGGCGCCATGCTCCGGGTGTGAGGGCGAAGGGCGATGCGTCGAAGTCCTGACGACTTGGCGCAGCGATAGGGTGCGCGGCGAGCACCCGAACCACCGAGGGAAGAGCGATGACGAGCTTGGGCGCGCTGGTGATTCTGTATTACCCGACGGACGAGCAGTTGTCGGGCCTGGAGGCGCTCGCGCGCGACAGCGACGCGCTCGTGGTCGTCGACAACACGCCGCACGAGCACGCGGCGGCGCGCGAGCGGGTGGGGGCGCTGTCGTCGCGGGGGAATATCGTATGGCGGCACCAGGGCAACCGCGGCGGGGTGGCGGGCGCGTACAACGCGGGGCTGTCGGCGCTGTTCGCGCAGGGCGTCGACGCGGTGGCGCTGTTCGACCAGGATTCGACGGTGCCGGCGGGGTACTTCGCGCAGATGCGCGATGCGTGCGCGCGGCTGGGCGAGGGGGCGGGCGCGGGCGCGTTCGTCGCGGGGCCGCGGATCTACGACGCGAACGAAGCGCGCTTCCTGCCGGAGCTGATGACGAGCGGCGTGACGGTGCGCCGGGTGCGGGTGGAAGGGGAGACGGCGCCGCAGCGCTGCGCGTTCCTGATCTCGTCGGGCAGCGTGATCTCGCGGGCGGCGTACGCGCGGCTCGGAAGGTTCGACGAGGCGCTGTTCATCGACCACGTCGACACCGAGTACTGCCTGCGCGCGCTCGCGCACAACGTGCCGCTGTACGTGGTGCCGTCGCTGGTGCTGACGCACCGGATCGGGGCGCGGCGGCGGCACAAGGTGGGGCCGTTCGAGCTGACCGCGATGCATCACTCGTGGCAGCGGCGGTATTACGGCGCGCGCAACGCGATGCAGCTGGGGCTGCAGTACGGGCTGCGGTTTCCGGTGGCGCTGGTGCCGAATCTGCTGACGGTGTGGCAGGTGATCCAGGTGGTGCTGTGCGAGCGGGAGAAGGGGGCGAAGCTGCGGGGGATCGCGCTGGGCGTGCTCGACGGCGTGTTCGGGCGGCTCGGATCGTTCGACGAGGCGCGCTCGGGCACGGCGGCTCGCGAGTCGCATCGAGGAGCCGGTCAGCCTGAATCGTTCAGTCACCCGAACGAATCTCGCCGCGACGCGACGCCGGACTCCCTGGAGCGCGATGGCGAGATCGTCGCGAGATGACATCGAACAGGTTGTCGATACAAACGGGATTGCAAGCGGACGATTGGTCGAATCCGACGCATTTCAACATCACGTCACGACACGCAACTCAGTGCGCATGAAGGAATGACGACGCGGATGAATCAGGCGGCAACGAGAACGACAGGAGGACGCGCGGCGCGCTGGTTCGCGGCGGCGGCGCTCGC
>NZ_LOYJ01000028.1:0-34964 GCF_001526245.1 Burkholderia sp. MSMB1498 | reverse complement strand
AAGAGCCGAGTCAGCCGAGTCAGCCGAGTCAGCCGAGTCAGCCGAGTCAGCCGAGTCAGCCGAGTCAGCCGAGTCAGCCGAGTCAGCCGAGTCAGCCGAGTCAGCCGAGTCAGCCGAGTCAGCCGAGTCAGCCGAGTCAGGGTCGCAACACTACTCGGCGAGCTTCCATATCAGCGGGGCCGCCGATCCCCCCGGATCGGCGGCCCCGCGGCGTTTTCACGCCTTGCTCGAGGTCGTCCAATCAAATAGACCGTAGCCCGCGCGCCAGTCATCTTCTCCACGATCCGACCCCGCTACTCCCCCTCGCCAACATCGACCTTTTCCTTCGCGTGAATTTTTTCCTACGCTCTACAGGCGGCGTGCTCGCATTGGCCGGCGGCCCCGACGGAGGCCGTTGTCGCCTTTCAATCGAGTCATGTTACTGTCACAGCAGGTTCATCGAATGTCACATTACTGTCATGAGGAGCCCCTAATCTTCGCGGTGCCGTAGTCATCCGCTCACACACTGGAGGTCTCATGAAATTGATGCAAACCGCGTTCGCCGGTTTCGCCGGCGCGCTTTTCGCGGTCGCCGCACACGCCGACATCACCGGCGCGGGCAGCACCTTCGCCATGCCGATTTACACGAAATGGGCAGCCGACTATCAGCAGTCGGGCGGCGCGAAGGTCAACTACCAAGGCATCGGCTCGTCGGGCGGCCTGAAGCAGATCGTCGCGAAGACGGTCGATTTCGCCGGCTCGGATGCGCCTCTGAAGGATGACGAACTCGCGAAGGAAGGCCTCTTCCAGTTCCCGACGGTGGTGGGCGGCGTCGTGCCCGTCATCAACGTGCCGGGCGTGAAGGCGGGCGAGCTGACGCTGTCGGGCGCCGTCCTCGGCGACATCTATCTCGGCAAGATCAAGAAGTGGAACGATCCGGCGATCGCGGCGCTGAACCCGAAGGTCAAGCTGCCGGACACGGACATCGCAGTGGTTCGCCGCGCGGACGGCTCGGGCACGAGCTTCATCTGGACGAACTACCTGTCGAAGGTCAACGAGGAGTGGAAGTCGAAGGTCGGCGAAGGCACGACCGTCAACTGGCCGACGGGCACGGGCGGCAAGGGCAACGACGGCGTCGCGGCATTCGTGCAGCGTCTGCCGGGCGCGATCGGCTATGTCGAGTGGGCGTACGCGAAGAAGAACAACATGGCCTACACCGCGCTGAAGAACTCGACGGGCACGGTGGTCGAGCCGAAGACCGAGACGTTCAAGGCGGCTGCCGCCGGCGCGAACTGGTCGAAGTCGTTCTACCAGATCCTCACGAACCAGCCGGGCAAGGACGCGTGGCCGGTCGTCGGCGCGACGTTCGTGCTGCTGCACGCGAAGCAGGACAAGCCGGCGCAAGGCGCGGAAACGCTGAAGTTCTTCGACTGGGCGTTCAAGAACGGCGCGAAGGCGGCGGACGATCTGGATTACATCTCGCTGCCGGCGTCGGTCGAGACGGAAATCCGCAAGCAGTGGAAGGTGAAGGTGACGGACACGGCGGGCAAGACGGTCGCCGAGTAAGCTCGACGGCAACGTCGCAGCGGTTCGCCGCCCGGCTGCACGGCCGGGCGGCGTTTGCGGTACAGGCGGGCGGCGCAAGCCGTTCGTCATTGAAAAACAGGCTCCCATGTCTGACATTCCTTTCGCGTCGACACGATCCGGCGGCCAGGCGCCCATGCGCGCGCCGAGCCGGTACGGCGACATCGTGTTCGGCGGCCTCACGCGCGTCGCCGCCATCGTGACGCTACTCCTTCTCGGTGGCATCATCGTGTCGCTCGTCGTCGCGTCGATGCCGACCATCGAAAAATTCGGCCTCTCGTTCCTTTGGCACACGGAATGGGACCCCAACTCCGATTTGTACGGCGCGCTCGTGCCGATCTACGGCACCATCGTCACGTCGCTCGTCGCGCTCATCATCGCGGTGCCCGTGAGCTTCGGCATCGCGCTCTTTCTCACCGAGCTGTCGCCTGTCTGGCTGCGCCGGCCGCTCGGCGTCGCGATCGAGCTGCTCGCCGCGATCCCGTCGATCGTCTACGGGATGTGGGGCCTCCTCGTGTTCGCGCCAATCTTCGCGACGTATTTCCAGAAGCCCATCGGCGCGCTGCTGGGGCCGATTCCGATCATCGGCGCGCTGTTCCAGGGGCCGCCGATCGGCATCGGCATCCTGGCCGCCGGCGTGATTCTCGCGATCATGATCATTCCGTACATCGCGTCGGTGATGCGCGACGTGTTTGAAGTAACGCCCGTGCTGCTGAAGGAATCCGCTTACGGAATCGGCTGCACGACGTGGGAAGTGATGTGGAAGATCGTGCTGCCCTATACGAAGACCGGCGTGATCGGCGGCGTGATGCTCGGCCTCGGCCGCGCGCTCGGCGAGACGATGGCCGTCACGTTCGTGATCGGCAACACGAACCTGCTCGACAACGTATCGCTGTATTCGCCCGGCAACAGCATCACGTCGGCGCTCGCGAACGAGTTCGCGGAGGCGGCGCCCGGCCTGCACACGTCCGCGCTGATGGAGCTCGGCCTCATCCTGTTCGTGATCACGTTCATCGTGCTCGCGATCTCGAAGCTGATGCTGCTGCGCCTCGAACGCGGGGAGGGCCGCAAATGAGCTCGCCGATTCTCAACATGCCGGGCCCGGACGGCGCCGCGCTCGACGCGATGCGCGCGCGCTTGCAGCGCCGCCGCAAGGCGACCAACGTGATCGCGCTGACGGCGTCGCTCGCCGCGATGGCGTTCGGCCTGCTCTGGCTCGTCTGGATTCTCTACACGACGCTGCATCTCGGGATCGGCGGCTTGTCGCTCACGCTCTTCACCGAATCGACGCCGCCGCCGAACACGGCGGGCGGCGGCCTCGCGAACGCGATCGTCGGCAGCCTGATGCTCGTCGCGCTCGCGACGTTCGTCGGCACGCCGATCGGCATCCTCGCGGGCGTCTATCTCGCCGAATACGGCCAGAAGAGCTGGCTTGCGAGCGTGATGCGCTTCATCAACGACATCCTGCTGTCGGCGCCGTCGATCGTCGTCGGCCTGTTCGTGTATGCGCTCGTCGTCGCGAAGGCCGGCCACTTCAGCGGCTGGGCGGGCGTCGTCGCGCTCGCGCTGCTGCAGATTCCGATCGTGATCCGCACGACCGAGAACATGCTGAAGCTCGTGCCGAACGCGCTGCGCGAGGCCGCGTTCGCGCTCGGCACGCCGAAGTGGCGGATGATCCTGAGGATCACGCTGCGCGCGTCGGTGGGCGGGATCATCACGGGCGTGCTGCTCGCCGTCGCGCGGATCGCCGGCGAAACGGCGCCGCTTCTCTTCACCGCGCTGTCGAACCAGTTCTTCTCGGTCGACATGAATCAGCCGATTGCGAACCTGCCGGTCACGATCTTCAAGTTCGCGATGAGCCCGTTCGCGGAATGGCAGTCGCTCGCGTGGGCGGGCGTGTTCCTGATCACGCTCGGGGTGCTGGGACTCAACATCCTCGCGCGCTCGGTCTTCTCGAAAAAGTAACGGCGGAGCAATCCGATGAACATGGCAGAAAGCCACCTCGATCCTTCCCAACGCGCGACGGCGCCGGCCGGCTTCGGCGCGGCGGCGGGGCAGCGTCCGCTCGCGCCGCTGAACGCGAAGATCGAAGTCAAGAACCTGAATTTCTTCTACAACCAGTTCCACGCGCTGAAGAACATCAACCTGAGCATTCCCGAGGGGAAGGTGACGGCGTTCATCGGCCCGTCGGGCTGCGGCAAGTCGACGCTCCTGCGCACGTTCAACAAGATGTACGCGCTCTATCCGGAGCAGCGCGCGGAAGGCGAGATCCTGATGGACGGCGAGAACCTGCTTCAGACGAAGCTCGACATCTCGCTGTTGCGCGCGCGCGTCGGCATGGTGTTCCAGAAGCCGACGCCGTTCCCGATGTCGATCTACGACAACATCGCGTTCGGCGTGAAGATGTTCGAGCGGCTCACGCGCTCGGAGATGGACGATCGCGTCGAATGGGCGCTCACGAAGGCGGCGCTCTGGAACGAAGTGAAGGACAAGCTGAGCCAGAGCGGCTACGGGCTGTCGGGCGGCCAGCAGCAGCGTCTTTGCATCGCGCGCGGAATCGCGATCCGGCCCGAGGTGCTGCTCCTCGACGAGCCGTGCTCGGCGCTCGATCCGATCTCGACGGGCCGCATCGAGGAGCTGATCGCGGAGCTGAAGAGCGACTACACGGTCGTGATCGTCACGCACAACATGCAGCAGGCGGCGCGCTGCTCGGACTACACCGCGTACATGTATCTCGGTGAGCTGATCGAGTTCGGCGAAACGGAGAAGATCTTCATCAAGCCCGCGCGCAAGGAAACGGAAGACTACATCACGGGCCGCTTCGGCTGACCGAATGACGGAGAGCAACAATGTCGGATAAACATCTGTCGAGCCAGTTCGACGCCGATCTCAATGCGGTGTCGTCGAAGGTGCTCGAAATGGGCGGCCTCGTCGAAGCGCAGATCACCGAAGCGATGCGCGCGCTGAACGAGTTCGACCGCAACGCGGCCGAGCGCGTGATCGAAGCGGAAGACCGCCTCAATCACATGGAAGTCGAGATCGACGAGGAGTGCGGCAACATCATCGCGCGCCGGCAGCCGGCCGCGCGCGACCTGCGCCTGTTGATGTCGATCTCGAAGACGATCACGAACCTCGAGCGCGCGGGCGACGAGGCGGAGAAGATCGCCAAGCGCGTGCGCCGTCTCGTCGACGAGCCCGCCGCGCGCGGCGTGAACATCGCCGAGATCAAGGTGTCGGGCGACATGGCGGTCACGATCCTGCGCCGCGCGCTCGACGCGTTCGCGCGCCTCGACACGGTCGCGGCCGCGCAGATCGTCAAGGACGACAAGGAGATCGACCAGGAATTCCGCGCGTTCGTGCGCAAGCTCGTGTCGTACATGCAGGAAGATCCGCGGACGATCTCGGTCGGCCTCGACTATCTGTTCATCGCGAAGGCGATCGAGCGGATCGGCGATCACGCGAAGAACATCGCCGAATTCATCATCTACATCGTGAAGGGCACCGACGTGCGGCACCAGCCGCGCGACATGCTCGATCGCGAAGCCAATAGCTAACCCTGTCGACAAGGACGGACCGAGGTGCCGATGCCCAGCAACATTCTCGTCATCGAAGATGAGCCCGCGATTTCCGAATTGATTTCGGTGAACCTGCAGCACGCGGGACATTGCCCGATTCGCGCTTACAACGCGGAGCAGGCGCAGAGCCTGATCAGCGACGTGCTGCCCGACCTCGTCCTGCTCGACTGGATGCTGCCGGGCAAGTCCGGCATCGCGTTCGCGCGCGACCTGCGCAACAACGAGCGGACGAAGCATATTCCGATCATCATGCTCACCGCGCGCGGCGACGAGCAGGACAAGGTGCTCGGCCTCGAGATCGGCGCGGACGACTACGTGACGAAGCCGTTCTCGCCGAAGGAGCTGATGGCGCGGATCAAGGCGGTGCTGCGCCGCCGCGCACCGCAGCTCACCGAGGACGTGGTGTCGATCAACGGGCTGCGGCTCGATCCGGCGACGCATCGCGTCGCGGCGCATGCGCAAGGCAGCGAGATCAAGCTCGATCTCGGCCCGACGGAGTTCCGTCTGCTGCATTTCTTCATGACGCATCCGGAGCGCGTCCACAGCCGCACGCAACTGCTCGATCAGGTCTGGGGCGACCACGTATTCGTCGAGGAGCGCACGGTCGACGTGCACATCAAGCGGCTGCGCGCCGCGCTCAAGCCCGCCGGCTGCGATGCTATGATCGAAACCGTGCGCGGCAGCGGCTACCGCCTCGCGAAACACGCGTAACGGCCGCGCGGCGCGAGGGGTGCGCGCCGTGGCGAGCCATCGTCTTCATCTTTCGTCGGGCGCCGAATCATGAACATCATCTGGGCGCGCTTTCTGGTGTCGCTCGTCTTGCTCGCGCTCGTCAGCGTGATCATCGGCGTCATCGCAGGCCCCGTGCCGGCGCTCGTCTTCGCGCTCGCGATGCTTGTCGCGCAGGGCTTCTTCAGCACGTTTCACACGCAGCGCCTCTGGCGCCTGCTCGATGCGCCCGTCTACGGCGAGGTGCCGAGCGCGCCCGGCATCTGGGGCGAGATCTACTACCGGCTGCACAAGCTCGCGAAGCAGTGGCACGGGCAGGTGCGCCAGGTCGAGCAGCAGCATTCGCGCTTCATCCAGGCCATTCAGGCGTCGCCGAACGGCGTCGCGATGCTCGACGACCGCGATCAGATCGAGTGGTGCAACGCGATCGCCGAAGTGCATTTCGGGCTCGACGCGAAGCGCGACCTGCGCCAGCACATCGCGCATCTCGTTCGCCATCCCGACTTCGTCCGCTACCTGAACGGTCAGCACTACGACGAGACGCTCGTGATGCGCGGAATGGGCGGCAACCGGCAGAACGTGCTCGCCGTGCAAGTGTTCCCGTACGGCGAGAATCGCAAGCTGCTGCTCACGCAGGACATCACCGAGCTCGAGCGCACCGACGCGATGCGGCGCGACTTCGTCGCGAACGTGTCGCACGAGCTGAAGACGCCGCTCACGGTGCTGTCGGGCTTTCTCGAGACGATGCGGGAGCTGCCGCTGTCCGACGACGAGCGCGCGCGCTATCTCGAGCTGATGGAGCAGCAGGCGTCGCGGATGCGGCACATCGTCACCGATCTGCTCGTGCTCGCGAAGCTCGAAGGCGAGAGCAAGCCGCCCGCCGATCGCGCGGTCGACATGCGCACGGTGCTCGAACACCTGAAGGACGACGCGCAGACGCTGTCGAACGGACATCACGAAATCACGTTCAAGGTGGACGAGACGCTCGCGGTGACGGGCGCGCAGACCGAGATCTTCAGCGCGCTCGGCAATCTCGTGACGAACGCGATCCGTTATACGCCGGAGGGCGGGAAGATCCGCGTCGAATGGCGGCGCGACGGCGCGCAGGCGGTGTTTTCGGTCACGGACAGCGGGCTCGGCATCCCGGCCGTCGATCTGCCTCGGCTCACCGAGCGCTTCTACCGCGTCGATCGCAGCCGCTCGCGCGACACGGGCGGCACGGGGCTCGGGCTCGCGATCGTCAAGCACGTGCTGCAACGGCACGATGCGCAACTGGCGATCCAGAGCGAGGAGGGGCGCGGCAGCACGTTCACCGCGCGCTTTCCCGCGCATCGAACGATCAGCCGGCGGCACGCCGCGTGACGCGAGGCGGCGCGCGCCGCCGCGCGTTCGAAGCGTGCGCGGCGCGTGGGCCGTCGCTGCTTCCTGTTTGCGGTTTTTGGATTCGGCGCGAAACGTAGCGCATCGTCGCAGCGCATCGTCACGGCGAGACGGCGCAGCCGAGCGGCGGCGATCGCGGCCGCCGCTTATGCGTCGCCCGCACAAGGCGCGGCGCGCCCGGCGCCGCCCGTTCAGCAGAATTTCGCGAGAAGCCCGAGCTGCGCGTTGCGCGGCGCCTTGCCGGCGCGGCGGCGGCGATAGTGGCCGTCGCTTTGCATGAGCCACGCGGACTGATTGTCGACGAGGAACACCGACAGCCCCTCGGCGATCACGCGGCGCTTGAGCTTGCGCTCGCGCACCGGGAACGCGACTTCGACGCGGCGGAACAGATTGCGATCCATCCAGTCGGCGCTCGACAGATAGACGAGCTCCTCGCCGTCCGCGTGGAAGTAGTAGATCCGGTGATGCTCGAGAAAGCGCCCGACGATCGAGCGCACCGTGATGTTGTCGGACAGCCCCGGCACGCCGGGCTGCAGCGCGCACACGCCGCGCACGATCAAGTCGATCTTCACGCCCGCCTGCGACGCTTCGTAGAGCTCGGCGATCACGGTCGGCTCGAGGAGCGCGTTCATCTTCGCGACGATCCGCGCCCGCTTGCCGGCGCGCGCGTGCTCGGTTTCCGCGCGGATGTGCTCGATGAGCTGCGGGTGCAGCGTGAACGGCGACTGCCACATCTCGTGCAGCTTCAGTTCGCCGCCGATGCCCGTCAACTGCTGGAACACGTGGTGGACGTCCTCGCACAGCGACGGTTCGGCCGTCATCAGCCCGAAGTCGGTGTAGAGGCGCGCGGTGCGCGGATGATAGTTGCCGGTGCCGAGGTGCACGTAACGGCGCAGCGCCGACTTGTCGTTGTGCGTCACGCGGCGCACGATCAGCATCATCTTCGCGTGGCACTTGTGGCCGACCACGCCGTACACGACGTGCGCGCCGACCGCCTCGAGCTGCGACGCCCAGTTGATGTTCGTCTCCTCGTCGAAGCGCGCAAGCAGCTCGACGACGACCGTGACTTCCTTGCCGTTGCGCGCGGCTTCCATCAGCGCGTCCATCAGCGGTGAATCGGTGCCCGTGCGGTAGATCGTCTGCTTGATCGCGACGACGCTCGGGTCCTGCGCCGCCTGCTGAAGCAGCTCGAGCACCGGCTGGAAGCTTTCGTACGGATGGTGCAGCAGGATGTCGCCGCGATCGATCGCATCGAACATCGACGGCGCGCTCGCGACCGCGTGCGGGATCGACGGCAGGAACGGCGTGAACTTGAGCTCGGGCAGATCGACGAGATCGGGCAACTGCATCAGCCGCACGAGATTGACGGGGCCGTCGACGCGATAGCAATCCTTCTCGGAGAGGCCGCTTTCGTCGAGCAGGCGCCGCACGAGGTGCGGCGGCGTGTCGGCCGACACCTCGAGGCGCACCGCGTTGCCGAGGTGGCGCGCGGGCAGCTCGCCCTGCAGCGCGACGCGCAGGTTCGTGATTTCGTCTTCGTCGACGAAAAGCTCGCTGTTGCGCGTGATCCGAAACTGATTGCAGTTCTTGACGACGAGCTTCGGGAACAGCTCGCCGACGAAGCGCTGCATCAGCGAGCTGAGCAGCACGAAGCCGTGCTGGAAGCCCGACAGCTCCTGCGGCATCCGCACGAGGCGCGGCAGCGCGCGCGGCGCCTGCACGATGCCCATCACCGCCTGGCGGCCGAACGCGTCGCGGCCTTCGAGCTCGATCACGAAGTTCAGGCTCTTGTTCAGCACGCGCGGGAACGGATGCGCGGGATCGAGGCCGATCGGCGTGAGGACGGGCAGCAGCTCGTCGAGGAAGTAGCGGCGCGCCCATTCGATCTGCGCGTCGCTCCAGGTCTCGGTGCCGTGGAAATAGATGCCTTCCTGCTCGAGCGCGGGCAGGATCGTTTCGTGCAGCATCGCGTATTGCCGGTGCACGAGACGCTGCGCGCGCTCGACGACGAGGTCGTACACGTGCTGCAACGACATGCCGTCGGGCGCGAGCGCGCCCGGATTGTCGCGCATCTGCTCCTGGAGCCCGGCCATCCGGACTTCGAAGAATTCGTCGAGGTTGCTGCTCGTGATGCAGATGAAGCGCAGGCGTTCGAGAAGGGGGACGTGAGGATCGGTGGCTTGGGCAAGCACGCGCTCGTTGAAGCCCAGGATGCCGAGTTCACGATTCAAAAGCGGATAGCGAAGAGGCATCGGCAGAGAATACGAAAGGTCAGACGCAGACTCGAAAGGTCGCTCGGAAATTCTCACGGTGCGATGACGTGCTGATGACAGTTTGATGTTTGTCGGCAAATCATACGCCGGAAACCCGGGGATTTCATAAAAGCGTCCTCTGGATACAATGAAAGCCGGTGTCCGCCGGCTCGCGGCCGACACCGGAAGCCGCGCAACGCTTAAAATGGCGCCTTTGATCCTTTCGGTACGCGCAGCATCGCCTGCGCGGCCAGGCGAGTACGGAGCCCTCTCGATGGTTACATCACCGCATCTACTGGCTGCCGTCGATCTCGGTTCGAACAGCTTCCGGCTCATCGTCGGGCGCGTCGAGGAGACGCCCGCCGGCAGCCAGATCTATCCCGTCGACGCGCTGCGCGAGCCCGTGCGGCTCGCGGCGGGCCTGTCGCGCGACAAGATGCTCGACCGCGCGTCGCAGGAGCGCGGCTGGGAGGCGCTCAAGCGCTTCGGCGAACGGCTGCGCGACTTTCACCCGGACCACGTGCGCGCGGTCGCGACCAACACGCTGCGCGTCGCGAAGAACGCCGGCGAGTTCCTCGCCGAGGCCGAGGCGGCGCTCGGTTTCCCGATCGAGGTGATCGCGGGCCGCGAGGAGGCGCGCCTCATTTACGCGGGCGCCGCGCACTCGGTGCCGGCGAGCGCCGGCAAGCGGCTCGTCGTCGACATCGGCGGCGGTTCGACCGAGTTCATCATCGGCCAGCATTACACGCCGCTCGTGATGGAGAGCCTCTACATCGGCTGCGTGAGCCACAGCCGCGCGTTTTTCCCGGCCGGCAACGTCGACGAATACACGATGCGCCAGGCCGAGCTCGCCGCGAAGCGCGAGATCCAGATCATCTCCGGCGAATACAAGAAGGCGGGGTGGGATCAGGCGATCGGCTCGTCCGGCACCGCGCGCGCGCTCGCGGAGCTCGTCGAGGCGAACGGCTTCAACGACGCGGGCGTGCCGCACGGCATCTCGCGCGGCGGCCTCGAGCGCCTGAAGCGCGCGCTCATCAAGGCCGAGAACGTGAACCGCCTGAAGCTCGTCGCGCTCAAGCCCGATCGCGTGCCGGTGCTCGCGGGCGGGCTGTCGATCATGCTCGCCGCGTTCGAGGAGCTCGGCATCGACTATGTCGACACGACGGACGGCGCGCTGCGCCTCGGCGTGCTGTACGACCTGCTCGGCCGCACGCAGCACGAGGACATGCGCGCGGTGACGGTCGACGGCTTCATGCGCCGCTACGGCGTCGATCGCGCGCAGGCGGCGCGCATCGGCGTGCTCGCCGCGCGCTTCTACGATCAGCTCGACGAGCCCGAAGGCGAGGCAAGCGACGAAAGCCGCACGTTTCTCGGCTGGGCGGCCGCGCTGCACGAGATCGGGCTGTCGATTTCGCACAGCGCGTATCACAAGCATTCGGCGTACATCGCGAGCAACGCCGACATGCCGGGCTTCTCGCGCACCGATCAGGCGCGGCTCGCCGCGCTCGTGCTGGGCCACGCGGGCAAGCTCGGCAAGCTGTCGCAGGCGCGCGACGTCGAGTGGCCGCTGCTGTTCTGCCTGCGTCTCGCCGCGCTGCTGTGCCGACGTCGGAACGACGCCGGGCTGCCCGACATCAACATCGCGCAGATGAAAAAGGGCGGCTACGAAGTGCACTTGCCGAGCGCGTGGGTCCAGCAGAATCCGCTCACCGACTACAGCCTCAGCCAAGAGGCGGCCGAGTGGGAGAAAGTCGGGATTCCGTATCGCGTCGTCTATACGGGCGCGTGATTCGCGTTGCGGCGGCGCGGCGCGCGTGTCGTCGCGTGTTTCGTCGCGCGTGTCGGCGGTAGGCTGCGGCGGGGCGCGGGGCGCGGGGCGTCGGTTGCCGTCGCGCGGCCGGCGTTCACTTCACTCATGTCGCCGCGGATGCGCGCGTCGAACCTCGGCGAGCGCATGCCGCCTTGCACGACGCGCAAACTTGACGGGGTGGGGGCGCGGGCGACGCCGCCATGTTTGCGGCGCGGCTTTGATGCTCGGCTTTGCGGCGCGGCTTTGTGGCTCGGCGTCGGGCGCGGGCCGCGCTGCAAGCCGGCCGCGCATTTCGGCATGCTTACGGCGACGTGCAGACGATCGCCGTCAGAAACGGAAACGCATCCTTGACGACCGCCTGGCTGCCCGCCTCGCGCACCTTCGCCTCCACCGCCTGCTTCGAGCCCCGCAAGACGACGCCGTACGCCCAGTCGCCGATCGGTGTGCCGTCGCCGTGCGTGAAGATCGGATCGTTCGCCTGATAGCCGAGCACGACGTAGACCGGAAAACCGTAGGCAGTCAGCGAATGGTTCGTGCGGAACGCGTTCATCGAGTTCGCTTCGACGTGCATCGGCTGCGAGCGGATCGCGCCGCTCGCGACGAGCGGCGCGACGAACGCGTGGCCCGTCGACGAGCAGCCGAGCGCGGCGTCGAGCGCCAGTGAATCGGCGGATGCGGGCGATGCGCTCGCGAGCGTTGCGATCGGGATCAGGAGTCGGGCAATCAGGCGGAGTGAATC
This sequence comes from Burkholderia sp. MSMB1498, assembly GCF_001526245.1. Lineage (NCBI taxonomy): Bacteria > Pseudomonadati > Pseudomonadota > Betaproteobacteria > Burkholderiales > Burkholderiaceae > Burkholderia > Burkholderia sp. MSMB1498. The sequence goes on along the minus strand of NZ_LOYJ01000028.1, from coordinate 22,916 downwards.
GTTCATGCGATGGCGCGCGCCGGACGGGCGGCGGGTTGTCGACGGCCCGGGGCGGGCCGCTCGGTCGGAGGCGGGCAAAACGGTGCGCGGCGATGCGGCCGCGGCCTGTTCGCCCGGCTTTTCTTTCGAGCCTGACGGATCGGGCGCGACTTGCCGCTTCGGGCTTGCCGGCGCCATTCGCCCGATGATAGCGAAAACGTCCGGCGCGCGCAGGCGAATCGGCGCGTGACGATTGCGACGGGCGCGTTGGCGAAACGCTTGACTGAGGGCGGGCGGATGCGCGGCGAGGGGACGCGAAGCGCGCGTGGGCGGCGTGAAAGGAGGCGACATGCGTGTTTGCGACACGCGCGTTCGCGACGTGCGCATTCGCGACATGAACGTTCGTGACATGCGCTTGTGGACAGCGCATATGCATATTCACAACAATCGACTCGAGTGCGGCCAGCGATCTATGATGAGCGACGCCCGACGCCCGAGCCATCGGTCTCCGTCGTTTGGGAGGGCCGCGCGCGGCCGCATCCGCCGAACCGCGCCGGGAAGCGCCGCACGCAATCATTCGTAAGACAAGAGCGACCTCATGACGCATCGTGCCGACACCGCCCCATCCGCCGATCCGTGCCGCAGCACGCTCGCGCGGCACCCCTATCGGCTCGGCTGGGCACTGTGCGCCGCGGTGGCGCTCGTCGACGCCGTGTGGCTGCGCGCGGGCGGCTACGTGCTGCAAGGGGCCGGCGCCGTCGCGGCCGTGCGGGCTGTTGCCGTGTGCGCGGTGTTCTCGATCGTGCTGGGCGGCGTCGCGCGCATGCCGCGCTATGCGGACGTCGCGATGCGCTTTCGCTATCGCGAGGCGTCCCGCACGTTCGCGTGGCTGGCGCTGCTGGCCGCGTTCGTCGCGGCGGCGGGCATCCTGTCCTATCTCTGCGTGACGTTGAGGCCGCCGCTCGTCGACGACGCGTTGATTCGTCTCGACGCGCGTCTCGGCTTCGACTGGCTGGCCGCCTACGACCGGGTTCGCGCGCATTCGGCGCTGCAGCGCACGCTCGCGTTCGCGTACGACAGCGCGAAATGGCAGCTGATCGCGATTCCGATCTGGCTGGGCCTGACGGGGCGCGACGACGCCCTGTCGGAGTTCGTCTCGCTCTTCATGCTGACGAGCGTGCTGGTGCTGCTGATTTCGGCGCCGTATCCGGCGGCGAGCGCGTTCCTGCATTTCCGCGTGTCCGATCCGGCCGCGCTGTCGAGCGTGAGCGATTTCGTGCGATTGCGCGACGGGACGCTGCGAGTCTTCGATCCGTCGGCGCTGCAGGGGACGGTATCGCTGCCGTCGTTCCACACGGTGCTCGGCGTGCTGTTCGCCTATGCGCTGCGACGCGTGCGCGTCGTCGCGCCGTTCGCGCTGCTGTTCAACGGCTGGATGATCGCGTCGACGCCGACGCAAGGCGGGCATTATCTCGTCGACGTGCTGTCCGGGCTGCTCGTCGCGTTTGTAGCGATCGCTGCGCTCCGTCATGCGAGCAGTGCGCGAGCGGCCGCCGGCGCCGCGTTCGCCGGTCGCGGGCAGCCGGCGACGTCGGGGCTGTTGGCGGGCGGCGACGCGCCTTTCGCAGGCCGCGCGGCGCGAGCATCGCGATCGAACGGCGAAGCGTGAGCCGTCCGTGGGCAGCGCAATTCGATTGCTTTTGCTCGATTCGCTTGCTATCACAGAGGACGGCGGCAGACGACAGCGGACGCACGCGTCGAGCGACGTCTGCCCGCCGTCGACGAAGAACGATAAGGAGGACGCGCAAATGGCCAGCCCGACTGCTCACAAGATCATGATCATCCGGCACGCGGAGAAACCGGACGGAAACGATGCGCCATACGGCGTGAACGCGAAGGGAGAACAGGACGTCGAGGCGCTCACGGTGTTCGGCTGGCAACGCGCGGGCGCGCTCGCGGCGTTGTTCGCGCCGAGCCGCGGCCCGCTGCAGAGCTCGGAACTCGCGACGCCCGATTGCCTGTTCGCGGCGGCGGTCGCGAAGCATGCGAAGAGCGCGCGTCCGATCGACACGATCACACCGCTCGCGCACAAGCTCGGATGCACGATCAGCGACGCGTATACGAAAGGGCAGGAAAAGGAGCTGGCGCAGGCAGCCGCGGCGAGCAAGGGATGCGTGCTGATCGCGTGGCAGCACGAGGACATTCCGGCGATCGCCAATGCGCTGCCGCTCGGCAAGGCGACGGTGCCGCCGAAGTGGCCTGACGATCGCTTCGATCTCGTCTGGGTGTTCGATCTCGATGCGGCGAGCGGCACGTATCGGTTCAGTCAGGTGCCGCAACTGCTGCTGAAGGGCGATCGGAACAGTGTGATCGAGTGACGGAGGGTTCGGTCAGGCGTGTCGATTCGCATCCGACGAGGGATGCGCGTTCGTCGAGCGTGCGCCCCCGCCGAAGACTTTCGAAGGGCGGAGAATTTTTCGAGCGGCGCTGCGCGCCGTTGGAGGAAAGCGGAATGGCCGCCGTCTTTGGCGCGGGCGAATGCCTTTCGTAGCGGAATCGTTGAAAGTGACTTGATGGAGTTTATCGATATTGGAATGGGAGATGGCGTCCGCTAAGGCATCTTCGATTGCGGGGCCGTCAATGGATTCTTTGTGGGGAGGTGCTCGATTTGACACCGCCAGAATCTGCACTCGAAAGTCGCTCGAACGCCCGCAGCACAAGGCGTTGAGCGATTTCGGCGGACGCGACGGTGCGCGAAGGATTCTGCGAAAAATGACTGCGAAATGCGCGGATTTCGCAAAGATTTTGACACCGGAGTAGCCGGGAAATGGAAGTTATCCACACCGCCTACATCTGCCGGCCCGCCCAAACCACACGGCCGATGATCTCGAAGTCGGACGGCGGCTGCGCCATATTGACCTCGAATGGCTCGTATGCGGTATTCGCGCTGCTTACCTTAAGAATGCCTCCCGGCAGCCGTTGCAACGTTTTGACGATCACGTCTCCATCAATCCGCAGCACGTAAAGCCCAGCGGAACCAGTCGTTTGGCTTCGATCGATGAGGATCACATCCCTATCGTTCAACATCCCCTGAAGAGAATCCCCCTTTACCGATAGCACCGACAGGTCGGTCGGTTTCGCATGTAAATAGTTCTCGATCCAGTACCGGCGAAACGCCATCGTGTGCTTGAGCGATTCGTCGGTGACTGCTTGACCGTGTCCGGCTGCTGCTTTCACGTTGTACCTGGGGATAAAGACGAATTCGGATACATCCACCGCGTTTCCAAGCGTGTCCCGAACCGCGACTGCTTGAGGAGTTTCGCTCAGGGGCGCGTTCGCGTGAACGCCGCTCGTCGCTGAAGCTGCATCCCCGAACGCTACCCAGTCCAACCCTGCGCCCGCTGCTCTCGCAAGATTGGCGATGACCTCGAACGGGGGCTTGCTCTCCCCCTTAATGTACCGGCGCAACATCACCGCCGAAACGCCGGCAACCGCCGCCGCAGCTTCCCGGTCGCCGATCCTGCGGCAAAGCTCATTAATCCGGCTTTCGATTCCGGGAGCAAGAAACGAAACCGACACATCTGTTCGGTCATCGGCTTTCGATTCCGTCATAGGTCATTGATCCGAAAAAGAAATTTCGGTTCGAGCGACAATTTCTGTCTCACAGCAACCGAAAGAGAAACGAAATTTTCGACTCACCGCAAATTTTCGATTGCGCAGCCGAAACGATATGGTTACCATGTGCTCACATGTTTAACGAAGGTGATGAGCACATGAGCACATCTGATACCTCAAAAAAAGCCGCCGAGGATTGGGACAAGGCGGACATCAAGCATGCCCTCGAAAAAAAGGGCTGGAACATTCGACGGCTGGCGAACGCATGCGGCTACAGCAACTCGAGTGCGCTTCGTAAGGCGTTCGACAGTTCATATCCGAAGGCCGAACGCATCATCGCGAACGCAATCGGCGTCGAACCCGAAACTATCTGGCCGAGCAGATACGAGAAACGCAATTTTACGCCCGTTTTGTCACCGTCATCTCCTGTTTGTGTGCCACGTAGTGTGCGATCCGCCACCGTGGCGATGGATTGAATCGTATCCGCCCTGAATCTGTCGCGCTACCGGCGCAATTCTCGACCTGGACATCATGACGATGAGAAAACGGACCTGGAAATCCCTGCACGCGACAAGCCTGAGCGAGGCTTTCGAGCTGTGCGTTGAACATGCTGCCGAGCGCCGCCGGCCCGCGAAGGTGCTTGCCGATCTGATGGGCGTCGAGGTGAAAACGATGTACCGGTGGCTCGCGGAGACGTCGATGCCGCTGAACCGCGTGCGTCAATTCGAAGAATTCTGCGACGCCCGCTTCGTTAGCGAATACCTGTGCATCGCGGACGGCCGTCGCGTCGTCATCGAGATCCCGACTGGTCGTCGCCCGGGCGTCTCCGATCTCGCATCCTTGCAAAGCGCGTTTGCCGATGCGGCGGCCGTGCTCTGCCGTTACTACGCATCAGGCAAAGAGCAGGCCGAAGCAATCGCGGCACTGACCTGCGCGATGACCCAGGCCGGCTACCACCGTGAAAACGTCACGAAGGATCGCGCGCCTGAGCTACGGTTCGATGAAGCGGAGGCCGAGTAATGCAGGCCATCGTCAAATCACACTACACCGCTCCCGAACTCGCAACGCTCGGGCTGCCCGGAGTGCCGACCACCGAACAGGGCGTGCGCTATAGCGCGACTCGGGAACAGTGGGCAGCACGCCGCCGTGCAAAGGGTAAGGGCCTGGAATACGCGCTGGACAGTCTGCCGGCCGAAGCACAAGCGGCGATTCGCCACCGCGCGTCGGCGGCGCTCGTCACGTCCGTCCCCGCTCAAACGGCCAAGGCCGTCATCCGTCGCGAGCAGCAACTGCAACTCGTCGAAACGGACGCGCAGCGCCTGCGCGCTGATGCGCGCAAGGGCATCTTGTCCATGCTCGACCGCATCATGACGCAGTGCCGAGTCTCGCGCGAGGCGGCGATGCACACGCTGCTCACGCAGGCCCGCCTCGGCACGCTCGACGATCACATGACGGCCATGCTGCGTGCAGCCAAGGACCCGCGCGGCCGCAAGGGCGACGAATTCCCGAGCATTCGCTCGCTGAAGCGCTATCTCGGCCTGTCGAAACAGGGTTCCCTTGCACCGAAGATTCCGAAGTCGAGCTTTGTGATTCCCGAGTGGGCGAAGCAGTTCCTCGAACACTATCAGCAGCCGCAGAAACCGTCGGTCGAGCAAGCTTATCGTGACTTCACGACGGCATGCGCCGTGCAGCGGGTCACCTACGACGTGCCGAGCATCCACCAGGTGCGCCGGTTTCTCGACAAGCTCGGCACCGTGACGCTGCACACGGGACGCATGGGGTCGCGCGAGCTGAAGACCATGCTGCCGTTTATCCGGCGCACGTTCGACAAGCTGCTGCCGAACGACATCTGGTCGGCCGACGGCCATACATTCGACGCGGAGGTACAGCACCCGCTGCACGGTCGGCCGTTCCGGCCGGAGATCACGTCGATTATCGACGTCGCCACGCGACGCGCGGTCGGCATCTCGCTCGACCTGGCCGAGTCGTCGTTCGCCGTGCTCGACGCGCTGAGTACCGCAGTACTCAAGTGCGGCGTGCCGAGCATGTTCTACGTCGACAACGGGTCCGGCTACAAGAACGCATTGCTGAAAGACGAAGGCGTCGGCGTCCAGGGTCGCCTGGGCTTCGTCGTCACGCACTCGATTCCGTACAACTCGCAGGCGCGAGGTGTCGTCGAGCGCCTTCACCAGACGCTGTGGGTCGCCGCCGCGAAGACGCTGCCGTCGTACATGGGCGTGGACATGGACCGCCAGGCCAAGCACGTGATGTTCAAGATCACGCGCGACGCTCTCAAGCACGGCGGCGCGATCTCGCTGATGGGATGGGACGCGTTCATCCAGTTTTGCCAGGAACAGGTCGACGCGTACAACGATCGTCCCCATAGCACGCTACCCGTCATCCGTGATCCAAACACCGGCAAGCGTCGGCACATGTCACCCAATGAAGCGTGGGCGGCACATGGCGCGCAAGGTTGGCAGGCCGACACGCTCGACGAACACGATGCGCGCATGGTATTCCGGCCGCGTATCAAGCGCACCGTCGCGCGCGGCGAGGTTCGGTTCCTGAATCACCGGTATTCGAATCCGCAGGAGCTGCTCGAATTCCACGACGAAGAAGTTCAAGTCGCTTACGACATCAACGATGCGCGGTTCGTCTGGATTTACGCGCTCGACGGTCGCTACATCTGCCAGGCCGAGGCCGGCGCGAACGAACGGGCCTACATGCCGCAGTCCGCTGTCGAACAGGCTCGCGAGAAGCGTGCCGATGCGCGAGCGAATCGCCTGCAAGTGAAGCTCGACGAGGTCGAGGCGGAACGTCGTGGCCAACCGGCACTCACCCTCGAAACGCCCGAGGTCATCACGATCCCAGGGTTCGGCGACATCACGCGCGACGCGCTGAGTCGGCGCTTTGTGGACGTCGAGCCAGTGATCGACATCGAACCGGCCGCGCCCATGGTCCTTGAACCGCAATCGGAACCGGAAGCCGTCACTGAAACCGCCACCGTGTTTCAGCTTCCGGAAACACCCGAACTGCGATTTGCCCGGTGGCAGACCCTGAACGAACACATCGAAACAGGAGGCATTCCGGACCAGGACGAATTGCAGTGGTACGGCAGATACGCGTTGAGCAAAGAATTTGCGGCGCAAAAGCGCCGCGCGGAACAGGCTGAAGAGTTGCAGCTCGCCAGCCATCAGTAACACCAACAGGAGCAAGCATGACACAACTCGAATCCACGCTCAAACCGATTGTAGGCGGCGTCGCTCAAATCACCAACCTGAACCTGTGCGACATCGCGATCGAGCGAGCTGTCTCGCGCAGCGCGAACCTGCCCGGTCTCGTGTGCTTTTACGGCCCGTCCGGCTACGGCAAGAGCATGGCCGCGAACTACGTGGCGAACGCTCGCCGCGCGCGCTACGTGCAGGCGAAGTCGGTCTGGACGAAGAAGCATTTCCTGAAAGCGATCCTGTTCGAGATGGGTATCAAACCCGGCGGCACGATCCCCGAGATGGCCGATCAGGTCGCCGAAGAACTGGCCGCGTCCGGCCGGCCGCTGATCATCGACGAGATGGATCACCTGGTCGACCGCAACGCGGTCGAGCTGGTCCGCGATCTGTACGAGTCGAGCCAGGCACCGATCTTGATGATCGGCGAGGAAGCGCTGCCGATCAAACTCAAGAAGTGGGAGCGTATGCACGGCCGCGTGCTGGCCTGGGTGCCGGCACAGCCCGTCACGATCGACGACGCCCGCCAGCTCGCGACGCTGTATTGCCGACACATCACGGTTGCGGACGATCTGCTCACGCGGCTCGTCGAACTGGCGCACGGGTCCGTGCGTCGCGTCTGCGTGAACCTCGAACGTATCCAGGAGGAAGCGTTGATGGCCGGCAAGGATGCGATCGACCTCGCGCAGTGGGGCAAGCGCGAGCTGTACACCGGCGAAGCGCCGAAGCGCCGCGTGTGAGGTCGACATGATCGACCACCACATCACACCCGAAGCGAATGCCGCCGCCGATGCCGGCCGCGCGATTCAGTTCGTTGCTCGCATGTCCGCAGTGGCGCTCGCTGCACTCCTGGCCGGATTGCTGATTTCGTCGACCTGGATCGATCTGGCTACCTGGACGATCGTCGTGCTGTTCGCTGCGCTGACTTGCCTCCCGCTCGCCGCTCTCGCTGTTGTGAAGGGAGGCAAACATGGCTAGAAAACCCGCCCACCTTGAACTGACCGGCGGCAAGGGTCCGCGACAGCGTGTATGGGAAGCGATTCGCAGCCAGCGAGACGACTTCACCCCGCACAGCATCGTCCGTGCTGCCGACATCGACAAGGCGACCGTTCAGACGTATTTGCAAGCGCTGGAACGCGGCGAGTACGTCGAGCAGATCGGCGAGCGCAAGGCGATCAGTGATCGGAAGCACTATCGCCTCGTCCGCGACGTCGGTGTCGAAGCCCCGCGTCTCGATCGCAAGGGCCAGCCCGTCATGCAGTCGCGTGGCAACGAACATATGTGGCGCACGATGCGCATCATGGGCGACTTCACGCCGCGCGAGCTGGCTATGCGTGCGTCGACGCCCGACGTCGCGATTACCGACTCGACGGCGCAGTCCTACGTCAAATGCCTGTCGCATGCCGGCTACCTGACACTCGTTGATTCGGGTCACGCATACATCCGTGGCAAGGGCGCGAAACAGGCTCGGTACCGCCTGATCGCATCGAAGTACAGCGGCCCGCGCCCGCCGATGATCCAGCGCACGAAATCGGTCTACGACCCGAACCTCGGGAAGATCGTATGGCAAGAGGAGCCGGACCATGACGCATGCTGATCCGGACTGGCTCGCCATGCTTCGCGAGGCTGTCGCCGCGACGTCGCAAACCAACGTGGCCAAGCTGCTCGACGTCTCACGAACTACCGTTTCGCTTGTCCTGTCGGGCAAATACCCCGGCAAAACCGATCGCGTCGCCGCCCGAGTCCTGAAGACGTTCGGACAGGTGCAGTGCACGCATACCGGGCAGCCGATCTCGCTGACGGTATGCGTGTCCTTCGCCAATCGCCGCGCCCCGATCAATAACCCGATGGAACTGAGCCACTGGCGCACGTGCCGCAACTGCCCGCTGCGCCCTGTTAAAGGAGAGTCCAAGTGATGACGAACTGTAACGCCCTCAATCCGGCCGTGCCACCGATCAATCAGCTCATGCAGCTCACGGCACTGCGTCTCGCAGCGACGATCGAGACGCTCACCACGCAGGGCTTCACGGTCATCGGCATCGAGTTCTCGAACGGCTCGAAGCCGACGATCCAGGTGCAGAACTGCGAGGTCTGCGCCGACATGATCGCGAAAGGTGAAGCCACGTACTACCGCACGGGTGGCTCGGGCATCTCACGTTACCGCACCGGCCAGTTCAAGGTCGGCGAGATCCGTGTGCTATGGACGGAGCGAGGACACTAAAAACAGAAGCAGCGCCTTTCCCGAAGATCATCAAACTATATTAGGAGTCCTTTTATGAAGCTACACGTTTTCACATGCTCTGACGAAGGGCGTCGTGCCCGTCGTATTGCGGTCGATGGCGACCGCATCGATTTTCCCGAATATCCGACGGAGCTGTTTGCTGCTCATGCCAATCCGGTTGCAACAACGGCGGGCGAGCCGGCATTTGTCGTGACGCACGTTGGCACAGGCTTTCGTATTGCAAGTGGCAAGACGCAAGCCGCTGCGATTTCGATGGCGAAACGTCTCATCAAAGAGAAGTCAACGGAAGAGTTCTGGCAGGGAGTTTCTGCCGCTCGCAAGCTCATCAAGGCATATCAAACCCTCTCTTGAAAGGAATGAACATGGCATCCGTACAGCAGATTCTCCAGGCCATCATCGACCACCCGGGTTCGTCCGGCGCGCAGCTCGCCGAGCAGCTCGACGTGGATGCGAAGGACATCCAGCCGCGCATCGATCCGTACATCCGCCAGGGGCGCGTGATCCGCGACAAGAAGGTCATGGATGGCTCGTCCCCGATCAATCTGTACTACCCGAGCGACGATCTTGTGCGCGAGTTCGACGGCACGAAACAGACCGTGACAAAAGCCGCGCGAAAAGCACCGGCATTTACTCCGACCGATGCCGCGCCTGGTGATTTCGTCTGCGGCTTCTCGACGGCCGGCCGCCTCACGGTAACCAAGGGACGGAAGACGATCGAGCTGACGCGCGAGGAAACGTCTCGTCTGCTCAAGTTCGTCGACTGCATCAACATCGAAGCGATCGCGGGAGCACAAGCATGACTATCCATATCACCCAAGGCCAAACCCTGACCAACCCCGAGGCATTAAGCAGTGTGGCCGAACTGCGATGCGAGTTGCGCCGCGCGAACGCAACGGTGCAGCAACTTCTGACCAAGATCGCACAGTACGACGAGATTGGTTCGCAAATGGTTGGTGCAGTGAATCACCTCCTGACGCTGCACGTTCAGGGAGATATCACTGGCCTCGCCGAATGGCTAGATGAGTATCTGTCGGAGCGGCCGCGCGTGCGAGAGAAGATCGAAGAGGCGATCGAGAGCAAGAACCTCTGGCGCATGCACTGACCGGTCAATCCATTTTCCTACCAGGAACACGCTATGACGAAGAATCAAATCCCGGTCGGCTACGTAAAAGACGCACGTGGCCGCCTCATTCCGGAATCGCTGGTCGAGCCGATCGACCAGTTGCGTGATCAAACGATCACGTCGTTGGTGGCCGAAGCCAGGCGTCTTCAGTCGGAGATGGCTGAGTTCAAGACGCGTGCATTCGGCGACATCGCTGCGTTCGTCGCAACCAGCCATGAGCAATACGGCGTCAAGGTCGGTGGCGCGAAGGGCAACATTTCGCTCATCACGTTCGACGGTCGCTACAAGATCGTGCGCCAGATCGCCGAACACCTTCAGTTCGACGAGCGCCTGCAGGCGGCGAAGGAACTGATCGACGAGTGCCTGCGCGAATGGACCGAAGGCAGCAACGACAAGGTCAAGGTGCTGATCAACGAAGCGTTCCAGGTCGACAAGGAAGGCAACGTGAACACCGGGCGCATTCTCGCGTTGCGCCGCCTCGCGATCGACGATCCGAAGTGGACCAAGGCGATGCGTGCGATCGTCGACAGCATTCGAGTGACGGGCAGCAAGCCATATATTCGGCTGTACGAGCGCGTCGACGAGACGGAAGAATATCGCGCGATCAGTCTCGATCTCGCGGCAATCTGAGAGGTACATAGCCATGTCCTACAAAGACGATTGCACCGTTAGCATCGCCTTCACGTCGCTAGATCAATCGGTCCAACCGATCATCACGATCGCCGACGACGGCCGTGTGACTATTGCCGACCACCTGACCGTCGACGACGCGGCTCGCGAGTTCTGGAATGCAGTTCTGCGCCTCAACCCGATGCTGTCACGTCCCGCACCGGCAGCGCCGGCGAACGAGCGGTCACCACGTCACATCAAAGTTGTTGCGCACGCGCGCGAGATTTGGAGCGGAGACGCCAAGCTTGCTGTTGCGATCACTGATTCTATTGCCACGGAAATCGCTGCGGCGATGAATGCCCGCGCCGCGTCCGCCAACGAGTCGGGGGCGGAAGAGGCGCTCGAGCGCGTTCTTTCGCGGACGATCGACGAGCGCGACCAGATGGAAGAGGACGGCACGCGCCTAGCCGAATCGGTCGGAAAGCTCCTCGAGGTGGATGTTGGCGAATGGTCGAGCGCTAACAATCCGATCCTCGCCGCGATCGAAGCGCTCGAATCTCGCGCTCCCGCACAGGCGGCGAAACCGGTATAGGGAGGAGCCATGTCAAAACTCTCGCGAGAAGACATCGAGAAAATCGACACGGAACTGTCGTTTCCGTATGGGTGCGTCGTGCTTCGCTGCGATGGTGACACGGTCACGATTCAGGTGCAGCGAACGAAGCCGCGTCGCTATGACTTGATGGTCTACGTGAACGGCTGGTTCCGGGGAAGCTATCTGAAGGCAGATGCGCCCGAACATCGGTTCTATCGGCCTACGAAGATCTGCGCGTACACACCATCGCAGCGCGCGAACATCGAGAAGCAATTCGGCAAGCGGAAGGCCCGGAAGTACTTCCCGGACCTGGACAAGACCGCGACGATCTTCATGCCTACATGGAGCGCACCGGGAGCGATGCTGCGCCACTTCGCTCGTGTCAACCAGTCGGTTTCGCTCGTCTCGGTTGGGGTGGTGGTTAACACGTCGGTCGATGTGACTGAATCGGATGCGGCCCATGTCTGACATCGCCGTCATCCTGGCCGGGATCGTCTTCCTGGTCTGTCTTTGCCGCAAGGAACTGCGGCGCTGGTGGAGGTCGTGATGCTGATCGCGAAAACAACGATAGCCAAAATCCACATCGCCAAACAACAGCTCGCGATGACCGACGACGAATACCGCACGGTGCTTCGCAGCATCGCCGGCGTCGGCTCGTCGAAAGACCTGACTCCGGAGGGGGCGCACAAGCTGCTGAAGCACTTCGAGCGCTGCGGCTTCAAACCGAAGCGCGATGCCGGCCGTCGACCGCACGTTGCGCAGCCGCGTGCCGCTCAGATTCGCAAGATTGAAGCGCTGCTAGCTGACGCTGGCCGTCCGTGGGATTACGTCGGCGGCATGGTGAAGCGAATCTGCAAGGTCGACGCGATCGAGTTCTGTGACGACGTGATGCTCGGCAAGCTCATCGCCGCGCTGCAATACGATGCGAAGCGGAGGTCGGCATGAAGTTCGATGGTGTCGAACACCTGTTGCCCGACGTCGTGAAGACGATCGTCAAGCTGATCGGTCTGCCGACGACGGTACGCCTGGTCGAGCAGCTCGGCGGCACGACGTTCCCGGTCGCGCTGCGCCGCTCGCGTCTCGGCGAAATCCGTTACGAGGCGCTTGCCGAGATCGTAGGCCCGGAAGCGGCCGATCAGCTTACGGCGCATTTCGGAGGTGACGTGTTGTACATTCCGCGTTGCGTGAAAGCCATGCGTGAACTGATGTATCGGAGCATTCGGGCAGAGTTCGACATGCTGACCCGCGACCATGCTGCAAGCCGCCTGTTGTCGAGGGACACTTCACCATCAATCTGGACGGTCAGCATCTCTACGACTTCGTCACGATGGCCGGCCAAAAGGCGGCTCGGAGATTCTGATATGGCATGGAAAGATAGCCTGCTCGATGCTTCGTTTCGCGGCGTTCCGTTCGACGCGCAGCACACGGACGATACGATCGACCGCGATACCGCTGAATACGCGGTGCCGCACGTCGACGGCGAAGACGTTGAAGATCTCGGCCTGAAGGCGCACACCACCAGTATTACCGCGATCTTCTTCGGCGACGATTACGAGGATCGGATGCAGGCGCTGCTCGGCGCACTCGCGATCAAGGGGCCGGGCGAACTGATCCATCCGGTGTTCGGGTCGATGCCAAGCATGCAGCTCATTGGCGCGCACGTGTCGCATGATGCCGAGAACGTCGACGCGTGTGTGATCGAGATGCGGTTCAAGCGCTCGACGCCGGCCAATCCGTTCTTCATTGAGCAGCGGCCGACGCAAACCGCTGACGCCGCCGCGCAGCTCGCGACCACCGCGCAGGATGCCGGCACCAGCATGTTCGAGCGAGCAGTCGGCCTGCTCAAGACGATGAAGGCTGGCCTGCGCCGACTCAATGCTTTGCGCGATGTCCTGAGCGAGGCGCTCGGTCCGATCACGGCGCTTGTCGTCGGCTTTCGACGTGCGACGGTCGATTATCTGTCCTGGCCGGGCGCGTTCGCGTCGGACCTGATCGGCCTGGTCAGCGGTATCGCGGATTTCCGTTCGTTCGATCCAGGACTCGTCATGTCTGACTGGAACGACATGCGCGACCAGATGAAGACGGTCGTGAAGCTGCCTGCAGCGTCGGCCGCTGGCCAGCCGCTCGTCATTCCTGGCACGCAGGCCACGACGGCCGCACCCAGCAGCTCGACCGACCCCGCCACGCCGTATGCACCGGCACGTCCTAGCACCGTTGCCGCTGACGCATCGGACATCCAGCTCGTCACGGCCGTCACGGCGGTTGTCGTTGCCACGGTGACGGCCAGCGTTGCATCCGACATCCTGGCGAATGAGGCCGACACCCCGACGCTGACGCCGGATCAGGTCGAGCAGATCGCGAACGATACGCGTGGATTGATCCAGGCCGCGATCGACGCCGTACGCGCGGCCGTGCCGGTCGAACAGGCTCGGCCCGTTATCGAGCCGTTAAAAGAGACGGCACTGTCGGTGCAGGAGCTGGCGATCAAGGTGATCGACGTCCTGCCGCCGATCATTTCGCGCACGGTTGATGCGCCGTCGAATCTCACGTTGCTGGCGCATCTCTGGTACGGAGACTATTTGCGCTCGACGGAGCTGCTGCGCCTGAATTCACAGATCCGCAATCCGAACTTCATTCAGCGAGGAGACATTGTCCGTGGCTTCGCCCAATGACGACGTGACGCTGCTGATCGGTGGCAAGGCGCACAGCGCCTGGTCGTCGTATTCGATCGATTCCGATCTGCTGACGCCGGCCGACGCGTGGGACGTGCGCCTCACGCGCCCGGCCGGCAAGATGCCGGACACGGTCAAATCCGGCGCGCATGTCCAGGTGAAGGTCGGCGACGACACGGTGCTCGTCGGCTACGTCGACCAGGTGCGTCGCCGCACCAGCAAGACCGAGAAGACGCTGTCGATCAGCGGCCGGGACTATGCCGCGATCCTGCGCGACTGCTCGGCACCGATTTTCACGGCTAAACAGGTCACGTTAGCGGAGGTGGTCGCGAACATCGTTAAACCGCTCGGGATCAGGAAGATTCGTATCGACACGGCGCGCGCGCAGTCGACGTGGGACAAGATCAGCGTCGACCCGGGTGACACGGCATGGGACGCGCTCGTTCACGCGGCCGAGGGTGAAGGTTTGTGGCCGTGGTTCGATCCGGACGGCACGCTCGTGGTCGGCGGGCCGGACTACAATGCCCCGCCCGTCGCGAGCCTGATCCTGCGCGAGGATGGTAAGGGCAACAACGTCGAGTGGTTCGACGAGGATTTGTCGATCGCCGAGCGACACTCGGAAGTCACGGTGCTCGGCCAGGCGCACGGCACCGGATCGAAGGCCGGCAAGCACGCCATCAAGGCGACCGTGAAAGACAAGGATGTGCCGGTGTACCGCCCCAAGATAGTCGTCGACCACGACGCGCCCAATCTGGCAGCGGCCGAAGCGCGTGCGCGCAAGATCATTTCCGACTCGGCACTCGCCGCGCACACGCTGCGCGCGAGCGTCAAGGGACACCGAACCTCGGACGGCGTGCTGTGGAAGCCGGGCCAACGGGTGCACGTCGTATGGGAGGAATACGGGATCGACGCCATCTACTTCCTGATGGCGCGTCGATTCACGGGTGGCCGTCCAGGCGGCACGCACACGACGCTGACCCTGAAGGAAGATGGCGTGTGGATTCTCGACGCGCATCCGCATTCGGGCCGCAAGCATCGGAAGAAGAAACGCGGCGGACCATCGATCGAAGTCACGGACGCCACCATCGACGCGAGCATCATGAAATGATCAAGGACATCGACAAGCGCATCCAGCGTGCGGTTTCCGGCATTCGGCAAGCCTTCCGAGGAATGATCGGTGGCGTGCAGACAAACGGCCCGACCGCGACCGTTCGCGGCGAAGGTCTCGCTGGCGAGAACATGGTCGACCTCGAACTATTCCAACACTACGGCTACACCAGTTCGCCGCCGGCCGGCACGATGATGGTCGTGGTGCCGGTCGGCGGCAAGACGAGTCATGGAATCGTCATCGCGACCGAGCATGGTCAGTATCGGTTGAAGGCGTTGAAGGCTGGCGAGGTGGCGCTGTACACGGACGAAGGTGATTCCATCGTCCTCGCTCGCGGCCGCGTCATCGACATCAAGACGAAGACGCTGAACATCGAAGCCGAAGAATCGGTCAACTTCAAGACGCCGACCGTCAATATGGATCACGCGCTCAACGTGGCCGAGCAGATCACCGGCAAGGGCGGCATGTCGATGTCGGGTGGCGACGGCGCGCGCATCGACAGCCTGAACGTCGACAAGGATGCCGTGATCAGCGGCAAGAGCTTCAACGGCCACAAGCATCCGGAAACGGGCAGCATCACGGGCACCCCTGTCGCCTGACATCAGCGGCACTCACTGACCTCCATCATCTGAATTGTCCACGCGCGCGCGATCACAATCGCGGCATGGACGCACTTCTGAACCCGCAAACAGGCGGATATACCGGCACGCGGACCACGACGCTCGCGAACGCCGTGTATATCCGCCTCGCCACACCGCTCGGCTCCTGGTGGGCCGCGCCGGACGTCGGCTCGCTGCTGCACACGCTTGCGCGAGAGAAGGATACGCCTCGCGTGCGTCGCCTTGCAGTCCAGTATGCCGAGCAGGCGCTCGCGCCCCTGGTCAAGGATGGGCGAGCGAGCAAGGTATCGGTGTCGTCCGCATCGGGCGAAAAAAGCTGGCTCGCTCTTCTCATCGACGTGCATGACGCGACAGGCGACGTTCAGCACTTCCAGCATCCGGTCAAGGTGTCGTAATGCCGGCGACTGTTCTGACGCTCGACCAGGTCCGCGCGAACATTCTGCGCGAGATCAAGAACCAGCGTTCCGACGCCGACATCGGCCCGGATTCCGACCACTATGTGCGCGCGAGCGGCGTGGCCAGCGTGATCGAAGGGCTGTATGCGCACCAGGTCTGGACGGCGAAGCAGATATTCCCGGACACGGCCGACGAGGACAATCTCATCCTGCATGCACGCCTGCGCGGCATCGAGCGCAAACCAGCCGTTGTCGCCAGCGGCACGGTGCGCGTAACAGGCAAGCCCGGTGTCCAGCTCGCTAGCGGTTTGAGCGCGAAGTACCAGGACGGCACGGCGTATGTAACGACGAGCGATGGCACATTCGACGCGACGGGCAATCTCGTCGTCAGTGTGGTGGCCGTCGACGCCGGTGTCGACGGAAACCGCCAGGATGGCGATGCGCTCACGCTCACCGTGCCTCCGGTCAACGCCGACGCGACGCTGGCAATCGTCAATCTTCGTGGCGGCACGGCAATCGAAACGCTCGACAGCTTGCTCGCACGTCTGCTGCAGCGCATTCGTCGTCCACCGGCCGGTGGCAACAAATATGATTACTGGCAATGGGCGATGGAGGTGGCCGGCGTAACGGCCGCGTTTGTCTATCCGTTGCGTCGGGGGCTCGGCACGGTCGACGTCGTTATCGTGACCGAAGATGGCCTACCTTCGGATGACGTATTAAAAGCCGTGCAGGCGCACATTGACGATCAGCGGCCGGTGCGGGCCAAGGATGCACGCGTTGTCGTGCCGTCGATCAAGCCCTACGACGTCACGGCGGCCGTCAAGCTGAACGGCATCACGCTCGACGCGGCTCAATCGGCTGTCGAATCCGGTCTCGCAGCCTATAACGCGATCGTGTCTCCTGGCGACATGGTCATTCGAAACCGCATCGGCGGCGTCATCAACGATACGCTTGGCATCGAAGACTATGTGCTTGAAAGCCCAACGGCCAATGTCGTCCCAGTGGTCGATGCGCAGGTGATCGAGTGGTGCCGGCTCGGCAAGGTGACGTTGAGGACGATGACATGAACGAACACGCCGAACTGCTCGGGCGGCTTATTCCTGCCGTCTCATACGATCCGCGTGAGCCGCGTCTCGCGGCCGAGCTGACTGCCGAAGGAAAGGTGCTGGATCGCGCGCTCGCCGACGCCGAAACGATCGTGAACGGCATCACGCCGTTCTTTGCGCACCAGCTCTTGCCAGATTGGGAGCGTGTGTGTGGCATCACGCCGGCTGTGGATGCGACGTTGCAACAGCGCATATCGACCGTCGTCGCCAAGGTCAATGAGACTGGCGGCATGTCAATTGCGTACTTCAAGCGACTGGCAAACGCTCTGGGCTACCGGATCGAAATCGTCGAGCTGGAGCCATTTCGCGTTGACGAAGGTGCGATCGGCGATGCGATCTGGATCGAGGACATCGTCTATCAATGGGGTGTAACCGTACACGGCTCGCCTTCACTGGAAATCTACTTCCGTGTTGACGAAAGCGCGGTTGGCGAGCCGCTGCTGACGTTTGCCGACCCGATTCTCGAATCCGTGTTCCAAGACCTGAAGCCAGCCGACACGTTCGTCTACTTCATCTACCAGGAAGAGTAACCATGCAACGAATCAACACGCCTGATGGCAACTGGTATCCGGGCGATCCCTCGCAAGGGATCAAAGGGACTGTTGTTACTCGCCACTTCATGCAAACCGTTCAAGAAGAGCTTGCCGCCGTACCCGAAAGCGTCGGGATGAAACTTGATCCAAACGACAACAAGCAGCTTCTGAAGGGCATCCGAAAAATTTACACGGACAGTATTGCGGGGGGCATCCAAACGGGTGGCCGGGTCAACGGAGTCAACAGTCCGAACCTGCTGTTCAATGGGTCGGCTGAATTCGGAAGCGCATCGTGGTTTTCCGGGAACTCGTCCAACATCGATACGAACGGCCTTGTGCTCAAACCAGCCATTGGCAGCTACGGCGAAGGTACGTTTTGGGCGCTTGATCGTGATCTCGACGGTAAGGTCGTTTACTTTGTCGATTACTCGGACTTCGTCGGGCTTGGCGATGGAGTCACGATCAGTCTTCAAGCAGAACTGTTCGCTGGCGGACTGACCGGGGGAAGCTTCTATATCGATGCGGAATTCTACGATGACGCATCTCCGCCGAAGATTCTCGGGCAATCTCTGCAGTTAAAGGCTCCTCCCGATGCGGGTTGGACGTATTTGAGTGCATCGTCTGCCGTTCCGCGTGGCACGCGAAAACTGCGCATCCGCAAGGTGCTGGACGGAAACCCGAAAGGCACACGCGGACTGATCGCTTGCCGTCGCATCAAGTTGGAAGGGGGATCAGCTTCGTCGCTGTATTCGACCGAGGTCGATTTTCAGCGCGTCGCGCTACTCGATTCGCCAGCGCTGACTGGAGCGCCGACAGCCCCGACACCGGATGCAAAGGATAACTCGACACGACTCGCGACGACGGCATTCGTACAAGCGCTATCGGGAACCTACGCGACGCAGCAATGGGTGCAAGGGTTCGCCGTAAAAAGCGGCGATGGTGTGCCGTACATGCTCACGACGAACAACGAGCGTAATGCCGCATGGCTTTCAATCAACGGTCAAAATCACGGAAAACTGTGGACGGATATGAGCTTCGATCCTGACTCGAAGCTGAACACGTCCGGCGGTACCGTTGGTGGCCGCTTGGCGCTCAGTAAGCAAGGCTGGCAGGCGGACTTCCAGCTCAGAAACTGGCGAGAGGGCCAAGACGTTAGCACGTACTTTCGAGCGCGCGATGGCGGCGGTCTGGAGATCATCAACAACGCCTATAACTTCGTAACGTGGTCAGTGGACGATTACGGAACCATGTTCATGCGCGGGCAGCAAATGCTCAACACGGACGGGAACCTTTGGTGTGCTTATCGCGGTTCGTGGATGTCCGGCATCCTAGACGATCTCTACAACCGGGACAATGGCAAAGCGAATGCAGGCGCAACGTGTCAGCCGTACGATTTTGCTGAGTTCGGCCCGCTTCGACAAAGCACCGGCACGACGACTGTGGATGCGCCGGACACATGGTTCGTGAAGGGCATCCGAACCGACAACTGGAACGGTGACGCTGCACCGCGCACGTTGTTCCTGCGATGCACCCGTATTCGCAACACGTAAGGAGGCTACTTGGTCGAGCACGAACTTCTCATCATGGCGATTGAGGATCGCTGGCCGCAGCTCGTACACGGGCGCGATTATTGGGTAGGCCATCCACTAGATCGGCAAACGGGACTTCAGTGCGGCGATGCGTTCATCGCACAATGGAATTGCTCCGTTGTGCCGCCGGACGTTACGGACCTGCTTAAGCGTGGCGAAGAACTCCGCCCGGTCCTTGCCGCACAGAAGGCGCGAGAACAACGGGATTCGCTCCTTCGTGCGTCTGACTGGACACAAGCGCCTGACGTGTCGGCGGCAACTCGGGAGAAGTGGGTAGTCTATCGGCAGACGCTTCGCGATCTGCCGGAACAACCGGGCTTCCCGCTGGATGTGCGGTGGCCGGATGCGCCCACAAGCGAGTAACACCTCATTTTTGTTCGGAACAAGGCGACCGGCACGAGTGTAGGAGCACTCGTGCCGGTCACTTACTCACTGCGCGGAACAGTGAGAAGCCAAGGCCCTGCTACCTTCGCGAAGGCAGGGCGAGTTTAACAGACAATTCGCACCCTAAATGGCACAACCCATCATTCCGTGGCTCGGCGGCAAGCGTCGCTTGGCCGAGCAACTCATTCCACTATTCCCACAACACGAATGCTACGTCGAGGTGTTCTGCGGTGGTGCTGCCTTGTACTTCCTACGGCCGATGCCGGCACCAGTCGAGGTGCTGAATGACATCAACGGCGAGCTGGTGAATCTATACCGCGTCGTGCAGCACCACCTTGAAGAGTTCGTGCGGCAATTCAAGTACGCGATTTCGAGTCGACAGGTATTCAAATGGCACCAGCTTGCGGTCCCGGAGACGCTCACAGATATACAACGTGATGGGGCGTTCATTGTGCACCTCCTTCCGAAACCTCGGTAAACATTGGGAGTTGCCCTTCAACGTCGTTGCGACACGGGCGATGTTTGCGCGTCAGCGCCGCCGTAACAGCTTCACTGCGCAGATCGCTCGCGCGAATCTGCCACGGGGCATCGGGCATTACCTGCTCGGCAGGCAGAACCTTATCGTTGATTAGACGCCGGATCATATAGTGGGTAACGCCAAGCGCTTTCGCCGCCTCGGACATCGTCAACCAGTCACCATCCTTCTCTGCCGACTTGTACGCATAGATGTTGCGCACTCGCCGTACGGAGCTGACGCGATGCGCAGTCCAGGTCTTGCCTTGGCCCGTACGTATCCCCATCCGGTTTAGTGATGCGGCAATATCCTGATCAGACCATCGGGTTGCCATGCTGCGCATGACTGCGAGCGCTTCGTCGGACGTGCTGCATCCGTGCTCGCCGGTCTTGGGTTTGCGGATCCGCACCTGCGAGTGCTGACCACCTTGCCAGTGAATCGTGAGAATGACTTCACGCGTTGACTCGTTCACGTCTGCGACTATATCGACGATCAGCACCCGAACCAGCTGCTGGCGCATGCGCATGGTGACGCCTGGAGCATTCCAGGCGGCATCGAGGTCCTCGGCGAGCTTCGTAAAGTCAGGAGCAGCGATTGGTGCCGCCGATGTGCGCGTTGTCTCCAGGCGCGCTTGGCAGGCCTGTACACGACGCAACGCTGCCTCCCAATTCTTCTCCAACTGCGCGGCGATCAGACGGTTATCGGGATCGCAGGCGGCGTAGCGTCGCTCTGCCAGCGTGGCTTCGTACTGAGCCTGCTGCAGTTCAAGTTCGATGATTCGCCGCTGCTCGCTCAGGGTATCCATAAGCATCTGCTCGGCCTGCAAGGCCGCCTCTATCGCCACTGGCTCCACGACACGCATCAGTTCTCTCGCGATCGCGGCGTCTATGCGAGAGCCACCGAAGCTCATGCACTTCGGTGGCAGGTCAAAGCGATAGCATCGGTAGACCGGTCGCGGTGTGCGTCCAGTATAGGCCACCGACAGACGGCGTCCGCAGCGCGCGCATCCAAGTAGTCCTGCCAGCAGGGCTCGCCCACCACGCCCCGATTTTACGTCGCCTGCCTTGCCATAGGCGTTTGCGGCGAGCAGCTTCTGATTGCGCTCGAATTCTGCCCAGTCGATGTAGCCTTCGTGGTGCTCTTTGAGCAGAACCTCCCACTCCTCGAACGGCTTGCGGTGCTTGTAGGTCTTATGTGCACGGCCATCGACGATGGTCGTCTGCTTCCCACTCTTGCCATATGCGTAGGCCCCGGCATAGAACGGATTCCTGAGCACCGAGATCACGTTACGGTAACGTATCAGCGTCCAGTCGAAATGCGTCAGGGTCCTGCCATCGGTCGGACGCGGAAAGTGGATTTGTTCGGCCTGTAACGACAGGAAAGCCTGCCGTGCGCTACCCAGTTCGCGAAAGCGAGTGAAGATCATGCGTATCACTTCCTGCAGCCGTTGGTTGGGATCAAGACCCAGGCCGACATCACGATGCCAGAGATAGCCAATCGGCACGCTGATGCGCAATTCACCGCGCTGAGCCTTGGAACGCGCGGCATCCAGCATGCGCGTTCGAAGCACGTTGAGCTCGAATTCGCTAATGCTGCCCTTCATGCCGAGCAGCAGCCGGTCGTTCGGTCGGCAGGGATCGTACACGCCATCAAGGTCGATGACCCGCGCCTCGACGAGACCACACAGTTCGAGCAGATGGTGCCAGTCGCGCCCGTTACGGGCAAGACGTGATGCATCCAGGCAAAGGACAGCTCCGACTTCACCGGCACAGAGCAATGCCACCAGGCGCTCAAAGCCGGGCCGGGCCACCGTTCCGCTCGCCGATCGACCCAGATCATCGTCGATGACCTCGATATCGCGAAACCCGCGGCGCTTTGCTTCTCCCACGAGTTCGTACTGGCGACGCTGGCTCTCGAGATTCATCTGGACCTGGGCCTGCGTCGACTGACGGACATAAACTACTGCCTTGCGCTGGAGAAGGGGCGCCGGCAAACGATCAGCGTTCGTCATCGTCACGCTCCTTCCCGGTGGTTGCGCCGGCGGCTTGGATCAGCAGGCTTGCAAGATGCGTGATTACCTTTGCGCGTTGCGCCGTGTTCATTCCCTGAAGCTCGACGTTGTCGAACACCATGTTCATCTGGCGCGGCGTCACCGCCGGCGATTGCGGTCGTGCTGGAACACCCCTTGGCAGCTGGCCCATTGCGTTTCTCCCGGACGATGGTGGAACTGTCCGGCGAGTTTGCTCGCAAGCGCCGATCAACAAGCAGCCGATGCAGGGCGCATAGCACCGCCACGGTAACCCTCGGCTCGCCGAGCTCCATGGCGGAACACACTGCGCGATCCAGCATCCACGCTGCCACCACCTTGACTATTCCAGGGCCCGCGTCGACATGCACCACGCGGCCGCCGCTGCGATTCTCTACGTCTCGAACCTTGACGCGGCGACCATACAGCGGATGCCAACGATAATGGACTTCAACTTCTTGCCCGATATGGGCAGAATGAATGCGAGCTTGCGCAGCGCGGTTTTACTGTAAGCGCCTCGCGAAGGCCGTCCGCAATCCGGCGCGCACGTGAGGCATGATTGGTTATCGAGCGCTCGTGTTGGCC
>NZ_LOYJ01000027.1:0-10418 GCF_001526245.1 Burkholderia sp. MSMB1498 | reverse complement strand
AACCCTTGTCATGCCTGAAAGCCACCACGGCGGCCCCAATAAAGGCGACCTGATTACCCTTAAGTGCACTTTCCGTTCCATTGATCCCCAAAGGCCTTCTCCGAGTGAAGTCGGCTGCCGGCATGATGCGCGAAAGGGCGACCAATATGGCTTGGAACAAATTTACGCAAATTTTTGGAACAAATTCATGCAAACCAACGGGTGCGCGTGGTTCGCTGGACCTTACGTCGATAATTTGACATAAGGTAAATTATCGACATAAATAGCTATAGTAATTAAGTTGTAATGTCCGCTTCCGGCCAAGTTCAGATATCCGCTTTTCGCCCCGTCGTAAGCTGATCGGCCGCTGGGAATCCAGCGCTGGAGGCTTCGATGGCAGCGACGGAACGGATCATCATGACGATGCGAGAATTGGATCGATCCAAGAAGGCCATTCAGGACGTGGCGGACGGCAAGCTCAAGCCGTGGCGCGTGGCTGAGCGGCTCGGGCTGACGACGCGGCAGATTCGCCGGCTGGTCGGTCGACAGCGCGGGTGCGCAGTTTCTTTCGAGGTCACGACGCCGTCGACGGACGGCATCGCACTGCCGCGCGAATGTCTTGCGCGGGAGCATCGGGCGTGCGAAGACGAGCAATCGTCGCGCGGCCGCAGGCCACGGGTTTCACGGCGAATACAAGCAACGGCTTTGGGACGATGCCGGACCGCGGCGCTCGGCGCTGCCTGCCGCGTGCGGCCGCCGCCGTCTACGCGTTCTCCCCAGGCCACCATGGCTCAGGCTCCGGCCGGATCAGATAGTCGTCGAGGTTCTTGCCGGTCAGCCATTTCGGGCAGGCGCCGCGGCCCGTCCAGGATTTGCCCGACGACGGATCATAGTATTTCGCCGGCAATTTCTTCGGCTTGTCTTTCACGAAGCCCGCCGCCCGCAGCAGCTCCACCTCCGTGATGTCGTATTGCTTCACCTGTTCCCGAATGGCGGCGAGCACGTCGGCCTTCTCTTTCTTCTTCGCTTCCTCGAGGAGCAAATTGAGGTGGCCGAGCTGCTTTTGCAGCGTCTGAATTTTGCTGGTCGTCACGTGATGTGTGTCTTCAATCGATGCGCTGCCCACCGTTCGGCGGGCACGCGGATGTCGGTCGCTATTGTGGAGCCTGCTCGGGCTTGGCCTGTTGCGGCCGGGGCTTCGCCGGGCGACGCCCCTTCAGCATGCGCGCGCGCTTCGCATCGGCGGCCGATACCTGCCCTGCTTCGCCGCCCGCCAGATCGACGCGCACGGCACCTTCGACGAGGCACGTCCAGTAGCGGTTCCCGCGACACCAAGTCTTCATCGCGTCGCGCAACTCGGCCTCGCTCGACCGGAGCGCCTGCGCCTGGCCGATCAGGTCTTCGAGAATGCCGACCTTCAACGGCACCTTCGGCGCAGGATTGCGCGGAAACGCCAGCGGAAAGCGCTTCTGGAGTTTCGCGATCGTCAGCACCACCGGGTCCGTCGCGCTCGGCGAAGCCGCCGGTTTGGTGTCCCGCTTCTGCGCTTTCTTCTCCGACCGCTCCCGCGCGGCGTCTCTCGCAAGTTGATCGCGCAACGATGCAAGTTGCTCAAAGCCCATAACTTCCAGCCCACTGAAAAATAAGCCGAGATTGTAGCAGCCGACGGCCGGGTGTTTTTGCAATTCCGTCGCCGGGCGTTCATGCCGGCGACGGCGGCGGTTTCCGGCGAAAAGCGCCGGGGCGTCAGGCCGATGGAGAGGCGATCTCGCCGCCGACGTTGGGGCCGCATGCAGCGCGCGTCTCGCGTGGCCGCCGAGGCCGGGGATTGCACGCCGGGAGCATGGCGGAACAAGCCGTGACGGCGGGCGCCCCGTAGCGCTAGCGGCCGTCGTGCGTGCGGCGTGGAGCCGCGTCGAACGGCGCCGAGCGGTGCCGAGCGGTGCCTATTGGCAGCAGGCCCGCGCGCATCAGGATGGCATGGCGACGAGCCGGCGCGGCACACATCCGGCGCGCCAGCCGGTGTCGGGTTGTCCGCGATGCCGGCTGGCGGATCGATCCGCGAGCGCATCGATCATGCAATGCCTCGATGCCGCGTGGCCGCCGGGCGATGCGATCGCGATGAAACCGTTATCATCGCTTCCGTTGCGCCGATCCCGGCGTGCTCCCTTTGCCGCCCTTTTCTTCGCGAGAACGACATGACAAACACTCCCGAACGCGTGGACGGCGCCGCGCGGCATCTGGTTGCGGCCCGCCGCGCCGGCGTTGCCGGAGCGCTTCTGCCGGATGCGTGCCGTCCCGACGACATCGAGACGGCGCTCGCGATCCAGCAACGCGTCGCGGAATTGCTCGGCGAGCCGATCGGCGGATGGAAATGCGCGCTGCCGCCGCCGGGCCGGGTCGTCGTCGCGCCGATCTTCGCGTCGACGATCCATGCGTCGGCCGAGCCGTTGCGGGCCGTCGCCGATGCGCGGACGGTCCGGATCGAACCGGAAATCGCGTTCGTGCTCGATCGCGATCTGCCGCCGCGCGACCGGCCTTACGACGAGCACGAGGTGCGCGCCGCGATCCGCGAGGTCCGGCTCGCGCTCGAGGTGCTCGGCTGCCGGTACGCGGAGCCGTCGCGCGCGACCGTGCCGGAGCTGCTCGCGGATGGGCAATTCAATCAGGGCTTGTGCGTCGGCCCGGTCGTGCGCGACGGCCTCCACGCGCCGCTCGATGCCATCGCGCTCGAGTTTCAGGGCGGCGTCGACCGGGCGGCCGATGGCCGCCATCCGGACGGGCATCCGTTCAAGCCTTTGCTGTGGCTCGTGAATTTTCTGGCGGCGCGCGGCGAAACGCTCCACGCGGGACAGATCGTGACCACCGGATCGTATGCGGGGGTGATCGAGGTGCCGCTCGGCAAGGCGTTGACTGTGCGGTTCGGCGAGCTCGGCAGCGTCTCGGTGAAGCTGGCATAAGCGCAGCGCAAGCCCGACGCGCGCGCCCTCGGAGGACATCCGCCGGGCATGCTGCGCGCTTTCGACGAAGGCGGCCGCGCCGGAAACGGCTCGGCTGCGCGATCGCTCGCCCCGAATCGCCCCGAATTGCATGGGATCGCGCTGACTTACGCCGAAGCCGCGCCGAAGCCGCGCCGACACCCGCCCGCGCCTTGCGCCGCATGCGTTCCCGTGCGCGATCGGCGCGAAAAATTCGCAAAAAGCGACCGTTTGCATGCGTGCCTTGGCCGGCTCGACATCAGATCAAGGCAAAATACGGGTTTTGCGCCCGTCGGGCTCAGATACGAGATGCCGGAACAGGATGCGCGACGCCCGCTCGCGGCTCGTCCCGCCCTGCGTCCGGCAGGATAGCTCGCCGTTCAGGCGGGCCCAATGGAGCTTTCTCCTCATGACCGAACCGAACATTTCATTCGCCGGCCGGCTTTCGCTCGCCTTCGGCCTGTTCTTCTCCGTGCTCGGCGACCGCGAGCTCGCGAGCCGCGCACGCCGCCTGCGCGACGGCGAAGCCCCCGCGGCGCCGGCTGCGGCGCCCGTCGCGCCGCCCCAACCCGCTGCGGCGCCCGCGCGCGAGATCGTCAAGGAAGCGACCCCGGACGCGGCGCTCCAGCTGCTCGGGCTGCTCCAGCGCGATGCGCGCCTCATCGACTTCGTCGAAGAGGACATCGCCGGCTATTCCGACGCGGACATCGGCGCCGCCGCGCGCCTCGTGCACGACGGCTGCCGCGCCACGCTGCGCGAGCACTTCGCGATTCGCCCGGTGCGCGACGAGGCCGAAGGCGCGCGCGTGACGATCGGCGAAGGCTTCGACGCGACCGCGATCCGCCTGACGGGCAACGTCGTCGGCAAGCCGCCGTTCAGCGGCAGCATCAGCCATCGCGGCTGGCGCGTCGACGCCGTCCGGCTGCCGAAGCTGAACCCGGGCCACGACGCGTCGGTCATCGCTCCCGCCGAGGTGGAGCTATGAGCGAGCCGCGTTATTCGATCGGCATCGATCTCGGCACCACGCACTGCGCGCTGTCGTACGTGGATCTCGCGTCGAGCGACGGCGAGAAAACCCGTCTCGACGTGCTGCCCATCGCGCAGTTGACCGCGCCGGGCGCGATCGAGTCGCCGAATCTGCTGCCGTCCTTTCTGTACCTGCCGCATCCGAGCGAGCTCGCGCCGGGCGACCTCGCGCTGCCGTGGGCGCCCGAGCGCGATTTCGCGGTCGGCGAGCTCGCGCGCAGCCGCGGCGCGGGCACGCCGATTCGCCTCGTATCAAGCGCGAAGAGCTGGCTGTGCCATCCGGGCGTCGATCGCCGCGCGGGCATCCTGCCGAGCGACGCGCCGCCGGAAGTCGCGCGCGTGTCGCCGCTCGAAAGCTCGGTGCGCTATCTGACCCATCTGCGCGACGCGTGGAACCACGCGCATCCGGATGCGCCGTTCGATCAGCAGGACGTCACCGTCACGATTCCCGCATCGTTCGATCCGGCCGCGCGCGAGCTGACGGCCGAGGCCGCGCAGGCGGCCGGCTATGCGCGCATGACGCTGCTCGAGGAGCCGCAGGCGGCGCTCTACAGCTGGATCGAGAAAAGCGGCGGCGGATGGCGCAAGGAGGTGAAGGTCGGCGACATCATCCTCGTCGTCGACGTCGGCGGCGGCACGACCGACCTGTCGCTGATCGCGGTCGTCGAGCGCGACGGCAATCTCGAGCTGCATCGCGTCGCGGTCGGCGAACACATCCTGCTCGGCGGCGACAACATGGATCTCGCGCTCGCGCACGTGGTCGCGCGCAAGCTTGCCGCGCAAGGCACGCAGGCGGACCCGTGGCAGTTGCGCGCCCTCACCTACGCGTGCCGCGCCGCGAAGGAGACGCTGCTCGGCGATCCGTCGACGGACGCCGCGCCGCTCGTCGTGCCGAGCCGCGGCTCGAAGCTGATCGGCGGCTCGATCCGCACCGAGCTCACGCGCGCGGAGCTCACGCAGACGATCCTCGAAGGCTTCTTCCCGCAAGTCGACGCGTCGGCGCGGCCCGTGAGCCGCACGCGCGCGGGCTTGACGCAGCTCGGCCTGCCGTACGCGCAGGATGCCGGCGTCACGCGGCACCTCGCGGCGTTTCTCGGCCGGCAGGTGGCGGCGCTCGCGGAACTCGACGGCTTGCGGGACGTGCACGACGCGTCGGCGAGCTTCCTGCATCCGACCGCCGTGCTGTTCAACGGCGGCGTGTTCAAGTCGCCGCTGCTCGTCGAGCGTATTCTCGGCACGCTCAACGGCTGGCTCGCCACCGACGGCGCGGCGCCCGCCCGGCTGCTCGGCGGCGCCGATCTCGACCTCGCGGTGGCGCGCGGCGCCGCGTATTACGGCTACGTGAAGCGCGGCAAAGGCGTACGCATCCGCGGCGGCACGGCGCGCGCGTATTACATCGCGGTCGAATCGGCGATGCCCGCCGTGCCCGGCCTCGAGCCGCCGATCCAGGCGCTGTGCGTCGCGCCGTTCGGCATGGAGGAAGGCTCCGACGCCGCGTTGCCGCCGCAGGAATTCGGCCTCGTGGTCGGCGAACCGGTGCATTTCCGCTTTTTCGGTTCGTCGGTGCGCCGCCAGGATCAGGTCGGCACGCTGCTCGATTTCTGGTCGCCCGACGAACTCCAGGAGCTCGAGGCGATCGAGGCCACGCTGCCGCCCGAGGGGCGCACGCCCGGCGAAATCGTGCCCGTGAAGCTGCATGCGCGCGTGACGGAGGCCGGCACGCTCGAGCTCGAGGCCGTGCAAAGCGGCGCGAACGAGCGCTGGAAAGTCGAATTCGACGTGCGCGGCGGCGCGAATGCGTAACCGATGAAACAGTTCATCGTCGGCATCGATCTCGGGACGAGCAACACCGTCGTCGCGTACGTCGAGGCAGGCGGCGACGCGATTCGCGTGCTCGACGTCGACCAATTGGTCGCGCCGGGCGAGCTCGGCGCGCGGCCGCTGCTGCCGTCGGCGCGCTATCACCCGGTGCCGGGCGAATTCGCGCCCGGCGATCTGCGGCTGCCGTGGCGCGACGCCGAAGCGGCCGACGCCGACGGCGCGCCGCCCGCCGTGATCGGCACGCTCGCGCGCGCGCTCGGCGCGCAGGTGCCGGGCCGGCTCGTGACGAGCGCGAAGAGCTGGCTGTCGCACGCGTCGGTCGATCGTCTCGCGCCGATCCTGCCGTGGGGCGCGGCCGACGCCGACGACAAGGTGTCGCCGGTGGCGGCGAGCGCGAGCTATCTCGCGCACGTGCGCGCCGCGTGGAACCGCCGCTTTCCGGACGCGCCGCTGGAGGCGCAGGACGTCGTGCTCACCGTGCCCGCATCGTTCGACGACGGCGCGCGCGCGCTCACGCTCGAAGCGGCGCGGATCGCGAAGCTGCCCGCGCTGCGCCTGCTCGAGGAGCCGCAGGCCGCGTTCTACGACTGGCTGTTTCATCATCGCGACACGCTGCGCGACGAGCTTGCGCAAACGCGGCTCGTGCTGGTGTGCGACGTCGGCGGCGGGACGACGGATCTCACGCTCGTCAAGGTGCACGTCGAGGGCGGCGAGCCGCAACTGACGCGCATCGGCGTCGGCGATCACTTGATGCTCGGCGGCGACAACATGGATCTCGCGCTCGCGCGCGTTGCGGAGACGCGCATCGCGCAGGACGGCGCGCGCCTGTCGGCGGCGAGCCTGTCGCAGCTCGTCGAGCGGTGCCGCGCGGCGAAGGAGCGCCTGCTCGACGCGGATGCGCCCGACGCGGTCGGCGTGACGCTGCTCGGCTCGGGCGCGCGGCTCGTCGGCGGTGCGCGCAAGACCGAGTTGAGCCGCGACGAGGTCGAGCGGATCGTCGTCGACGGATTCTTCCCCGCTGGCCGCCCCGACGATTTGCCGCGGCGCTCGCGCGCGGCGCTCGTCGAATTCGGCCTGCCCTATGCCGCCGATCCGGCCGTCACGCGGCACGTCGCGGCGTTCCTGCACCGGCTCGCCGCGCAGTCGCGCGACGCGCTCGGCGCGCCGGCGAAGGCCGGCGCAACGGATGCGGCGGATGCAGCGGATGCGGGTTTGCCGATACCCGACACGCTGCTGCTCAACGGCGGCGTGTTCCGCTCGCAGGCGCTCGCCGATCGCCTCGCGGGCGTGCTCGGCGAGTGGCGCGGCCAGCCGCTGCACGTGCTGCACAACGATCATCCGGACGTCGCGGTGGCGCGCGGCGCGGTCGCGTACGGGCTCGCGCGCGCCGGGCGGGCGCCGAGGATCGGCGGCGGCTCGCCGCGCAGCTACTTTCTCGTCGTCGACGACGACGGCGACGACGGCGCGCGCGCGTCGCGGGGCGTCTGCGTGCTGCCGCGCGGCACGGCGGAGGGGCACGAGGTGCGCCTCGACGATCGCACGTTCGCGTTGCGGCTCGGCCATCCGGTGCGCTTCCATTTGGTCTCGACCGTTTCCGACCATGCGTGGCGCCCCGGCGAGCTCGCGGATCTCGGCGCGGGCGACTTCGTGCGGCTGCCGCCCGTCGCGACGGTCGTCCGGCAGCAGGACGCGGGCGGGTCGCGCGAGCGGCTCGTCAAGCTGACGACGTCGCTCACCGAGGTCGGCACGCTCGACATGCACTGCATCGCGACGGACGACCCGTCGCAACGCTGGCTTCTCGAATTCCAGTTGCGGCGCGAGCGCGCGCAAGGCGACGCGGCCGACGCGTCGCGCCATCCGTCGCTCGACAAGGCGATCGAGTTGATCGACCGCTCGTTCGGCGCGCGGCTCGCGAACGTCGATCCGAAGGAAGTCCGGCGTCTGCGCGCGCAGCTCGAGCAACTGCTGGGCGCGCGCGAGAACTGGGACATCGCCCTCCTGCGCGAGCTGTTCGGCGCGCTGTGGGAGCGCGCGGGCCGGCGGCGGCGCTCGGCGGACCACGAGCGCGTCTGGCTGAACCTCGCCGGCTATTGCGTGCGGCCGGGCTTCGGCTATCCGCTCGACGACTGGCGCGTCGCGCAGCTCTGGACGCTGTTCGACGACGGCATCCAGTACGTGAACGAGGGGCAGGTCTGGTCGGAATGGTGGACGCTCTGGCGGCGCGCGGCGGGCGGGCTCGACGACGATGCGCAGCGCCAGGCGCTCGACGCGATGGTCTGGCTGCAGGAGGCGGCGGGCGCGAAGCGGCCGAAGCTGCCGTTCGATCCCGCGAAGATCGGCGACATGGACATCGTGCGTCTGTCCGCGTCGCTCGAGCGCGTCGCCGTCGAGCGCAAGATCGAGCTCGGCGAGCGGCTGCTCGAACGGCTGCGGCGGCCGGCCGAGAATCACCAGTGCTGGTGGGCGATCGGGCGCATCGGCGCGCGGCGGCCGCTGTACGGCAGCGCGCACGGCGTGGTGCCGCCTGACGTGGCGAGCCGCTGGCTGGACGCGATCCTCGCCATCGACTGGAAGAAGGTCGAGCCGGCCGCGTTCGCGGCCGTGCAGATCGCGCGCATGACGGGCGACCGGACGAACGACCTTGCGCTCGACGTGCGCGAGCCGGTCGTGCGCCGGCTCGCGGCGATCAACGCGCCGGATGCGTGGCTGCGGATGGTGCGCGAGGTCGTGACGCTCGACAACGCGGACACCGGCCGCGCGTTCGGCGAATCGCTGCCGGCCGGGCTGAAGCTCGTCGCCGGCTGACCGATCGGGGCGGCCGGCGGCATGCGCTTTTCGACCGGAGCCGCGCGGCGGACCGCTCGAACCGCGTCACCAATGCAGATGCATCACGTCGGCGTCGCACGCCGACACGTGCGTGCCGAACCGTCGGCTTTCGCGCTCGAGCACCGCGTGCAGCCAGGTTCGCCCTTCGGCGGACGCGCGTTGCAGCCGCAGGTTCCGGATCTGCATCGGCACCGCCGACATCTCGACGAGCGCCCCGCTGTCCGCATCGAGCACCGGAAAATACATCAGCGTGAGGTCCGGGCGGAACTGCTGATGGCCGTGGATGCCTTCGTAGTCGTTCAGAAAATCGCCGCAGCCGTAAAGGATCAGCCGCCCGCGATAGATCTCGACGCCTTTGACGTGGTGCGACGAATGGCCGTAGACGACGTCGGCCGCGCCCGTGTCGACGAGCCGATGCGCGAACGCGTGCTCGTCGCCGCCGATCTCGAAGCCCCAGTTGCCGCCCCAATGCAGCGAGACGACGACGAGATCCCCGTCGCGCCGCCGCGCGGCGATTCGCTCGCCGATCTGCGTCGCCCGCTCGGGCGACAGATTCGCCAGATAGTTGAGGCCGCTGCGCCGCAGCGTCGCCGCCCACGACGGCGGCACGCCGCTCGTCTCGGCCGCGAACGCGTAGACGCAAACGCGCCGCCCGTTCGCGAGCGCGAGCGTGGCGGGCTCGGCCGCCTGCGCGTCGTCGCCGCCCGCGCCGGCGGTCCGGATGCCGGCCCGATGCAGCGTGTCGAGCGTGTCGGCGAGGCCGGCGCGCCCCCAGTCGAGCGAGTGGTTGTTCGCGAGCACGCAGCAATCGATGCGCGCGCTCGACACGCAGTCGACGTTGCGCGGATGCATCCGGTACAGCACGGGTTTGTCCGGCCAATGCTCGTCGCTCGTCGTGATCGCCGTTTCCAGATTCACGATCCGCGCGTGCGGCCGCATGCGATTGAGCTCCGGTAGCGCGTCGCCCCACGGATACGCATAGTCGACGCGCGCCGGCAGCTTGCCGTTCGCGAGTTCGGCGAGGCGCACGTAATCGCGCGCCGACCGGCAATAGCGCTCGTACAGTTGGGGATCGCTCGGATGCGGCAGCATCTGGTCGATTCCACGGCCCGTCATCACGTCGCCGCAGAGAAACAGGCGCACGTGGCCGTCAGGCGGCGTGTCGTCGGCTTCATTCATCGCATCAACGCGCGCGCCGGCCCGGCGTGCGCTCCTCCGAGGAAACAGCCCGTTGCGGATCGCCCGGCGACACCGGCCGCCGAGCATCGAGCGACGCCGCTCGTCGCGCATCGCTCGTGCGTGGATCGGCCCGCATCAGCCGATCGAATCGATGATTTCCTTGAACGCGCGCCATTCGGTCGCAGCCCATACCTCCGCGTGCGAGCGTCCGAGCGTGCGCAGGATCGCCGACACCTTGAACGCGGTCGCGATGTCCGGCGCGGAAAACACGTCGAGGTAATCGTACGGCCCGAGGATCGCGTAGCTGTGCCGCCATTCGATGCCCGGGCACGCCTGCTCGATCTCCTTGACCGCGCGCTTCTCGAGCGCCTCCATGCTCGACGGCGATTTGAGCCCTTCCGGGGACAAACGCGTCAACAATACGAAGTCCGGCATCATCGTCTCCTCGCGCGCATCGACATGCTTGAAGCATTGCGCATCGGAGCGGGCGTCCGTTGATCACGATCAAGGTCCGGGCGCGTCTGCCTGCTGCGCGCCGAACGTCGAACACCGAACACCGACCACCGACCACCGACCACCGACCACCGACCACCGACCACCGAACACCGA
>NZ_LOYJ01000026.1:0-99234 GCF_001526245.1 Burkholderia sp. MSMB1498 | reverse complement strand
CGAGAACCGAGAACCGAGAACCGAGAACCGAGAACCGAGAACCGAGAACCGAGAACCGAGAACCGAGAACCGACAACGCCCCGCGTTCGGCGAGCGTCGCCCCCGCCGTCGCATTCGCGGCGGCGCGGCCCGGAGCGCCCGAGCCCGCCTTCCGCCGTTCGTCCGCGGCCGGCCCTCCGCAAGCGGCTACAATAACGGGTTCGCCGAATCGATGTCGTCGGCCCCGTGATCCGCTCCACCGTGACACTTCCATGACCACGAATCTCGTCATTCAAAGCACCGCGCCGCTTTCCGACGCGCATCACAAGCCGCTCACCGCGCTCGCGCGCGGCACGCGCGCCGTTCCGCTCGACGCGCAGGCGATCCGCATCGAGGGCGCCGATCCCGCGCAGCGCGCCGACATCGACGCGTACTGCGGCGCGCACGCGCTCGACTACGCATTCGTCGACGCGACCCGCAAGCTCGCCGACTTCGGCCTCGTCGCGATGGACATGGATTCGACGCTGATCACGATCGAGTGCATCGACGAGATCGCCGACTTCTGCGGCCTGAAAGCCGAAGTCTCGGCGATCACCGAGGCGGCGATGCGCGGCGAGATCAAGGATTTCAACGAGAGCCTGACGCGCCGCGTCGCGCTGCTGGCGGGCCTCGACGCGAGCGCGCTCGAGCGCGTCTACGACGAGCGGCTGCGGCTGTCGCCGGGCGCCGAGGCAATGCTCGCGGGCGTGAAGGCGGCGGGCCTGAAGACGCTGCTCGTGTCGGGCGGCTTCACGTTCTTCACCGAACGCCTGAAGGCGCGGCTCGGCCTCGACTACGCGCGATCGAACACGCTCGAGATCGTCGACGGCAAGCTCACGGGCAAGGTTGTCGGCGAGATCGTCAACGCGGACGTGAAGGCGCGCGCGGTGCGCGAGACGTGCGCCGCGCTCGACATCGCGCCCGCGCGCGCGATCGTTCTCGGCGACGGGTCGAACGACCTGAAGATGATGGCGACAGGCGGCTTCTCGATCGCGTTTCGCGCGAAGCCCGTCGTGCGCGGCGCGGCGAGCGCGGCGTTCGATCACGTCGGGCTCGACGGGCTGCTGCGGCTCTTCTGAAGCCCGCGGCCCGTTCGAGCCGCAACGCCGAGCGTACGTCGTCGCCTCGCGCCCCACCAGTCGCACGCTCCGTCAACGAAAAACGGCGCTGAGGGCCTTTGCCCCAGCGCCGTTTTCGTTCGACTCATTGTCGACATCCATGCCGGCTTCGATACCGACCGCAATGCCGACAACCACGCGGCCGCACACGGAACTCCGCGGCTGACGCCGCACGACCCTCGCGCGTGCGCGTCGGCCTCCGCTGCTCCGCCGTCCGATTCCGCCCGCCTCGGCCCGTCTCGGCCCGTCTCCGCCCGTTACGCGAGCGCCGCGGCGAATGCGCGCTCGATGTCCGCGCGCAGATCGGCTTCGTCCTCGAGACCGACGTAGAAGCGCACCAGCGTGCCGCGATGCGGCCACGCCGTCGTGCGCATCGATTGCACGTCGTACGGCATCGCAAGGCTGCACGCCCCGCCCCAGCTCCAGCCGATCGCGAACAGCTCGAGCGCCTCGACGAAGCGATCCACCTGCGCGGCGCCGTAGCGTTCGTCGAACACGACCGAGAACAGTCCGCCCGCGCCCGTGAAGTCGCGCATGAACGCATCGTGCCCCGGGCAATCGGGCAGTTGCGGATGCAGCACCGTCGCGATCTCCGGGCGCGTCTTCAGCCAGCGCGCGAGCGACAGCGCGCTGCGGCTGTGCGCGTCGAAGCGCGCCTGCATGCTCGGCAGGCCACGCAGCACGAGCGAACAGTCGTCGGCCGACACGCCGATCCCGAGCCGCATCCGCGCGAGCTTGAGCTTTGCGTTCAGCTCGTCGTCGGCGGTGATCGTCGCGCCCATCAGCACGTCGCTGCCGCCGGATTGATATTTCGTCAGCGCCTGCACCGAGATATCGACGCCGTGCTCGAACGGCTTGAACGCGAGGCCCGCCGAATACGTGTTGTCGATTGCCGTGACGATGCCGCGCGCGCGCGCGGCCGCCGTGATCGCGCGCACGTCGGGCACTTCCATCGTCACCGAGCCGGGCGCCTCGATCCAGATGAGGCGCGTGTTCGGCAGGATCAGATCGGCGATTCCCGCGCCGATCATCGGATCATAGAAACGCGCGGTGATGCCGAAATCCTTCGCGAACCATTTGCCGAAATCGCCGTTCGGGCCGTACGCGTTGTCCGGAATCAGCACGTCGTCGCCTTCCTTGACGAGGCCGAAGTACACGTTCGTGATCGCCGAAAGCCCCGACGGCTGCAGCAGCGCGTGCGCGCCGCCTTCGATCTGCGCGAGCCGCTGCGCGAGCGCGAGCGACGTCGGCGTCGCATGCAGGCCGTAGCGCCATTGGCCGTCCTTGCGCCAGTCGAGGTTGCGCATCGTCGCGAGATCGGGGAACACGACCGTCGACGCCCGCGCGACCGGCACGACGAACGATTCGAAACCGGCGGGAATGCGGTCGTCCGGCTGGACGACGCGAGTCTGCAGCGCGCGCTTGGGAGTGAATGCGGTCATGACTGGGAAAGCTCGATGCAAAACGAGCCTGAAATGATTGGAATCCGGCTAGCTTAGCCGGATTCCGTGCGTTTGGCCCGGTACAGTCGGCGCGGCCGCGACCGTGCCGGCGAAGGCTCCGCCGGCCGCAGCCGAACGATCCCACGCGAAGCAGCGCGGCCGGGAGGTCGAGTGAAGGCAAAACCGGGGCCGGGAGCCCTCGCCTCAATCGGCGGACGGCCGGATTCGGCTGCCACGCTTTATCCAGCCGCGGTCGTCGTTCGTTACTCCGCGGTCCGCACGTTGCTCACGCCGCCGACCGACTGCCCATGGGCGCCCGCCTGCGGCGCGGCGGCGCCGGCCGACGCGGGCTGCGCGGCCGCCGCATGTTGCGGCGCCGACGCGCCGCCCGACGGATGCAGCACGACGGGCAGCGGGTCCGACTGGTCCGCGTTCATCCGGTCGGCCGACAAGCCGCCCGACGGATCGAAGCGGCCAATCCATACGCCCGTGATGTTCGTGCCGTCGTCCGACTCCTCGATTTCGAGCGTGCCGCCGTCTCGGTCGCCCGCGAGCAGGACGACCGCGCCCGTATCGAGATACTGACACTCGCCATGCACGCCCGGCTCGTCCGTCTTCGGCCCGAGGCGCACGACGATCGGCCGGCCGCCGAGCGTCCCTTCGTAGCGCGGCAGCCGCGCATACGCCGGATTCGGCTTGAGCGGCGCGGCGGGCGGCGGCGCGTCCGCCGACGCCGCGACGGGCGCATCGGACGCGCCCGCGGAAGCCGCCGCAGGCTGAGGTTGAGACTGCGCGAACGCGAGCCCCGCCGCCGTCGCGAACGCGGCGGCGAGCGCCGCGCCGCGGATTCCGGTGATCAGCTTCAACTGCGCGGCCCTCTCGTTACAGACGCTCGAACACCGCGGCGATGCCCTGGCCGCCGCCGATGCACATCGTCACGAGCGCGTAGCGCCCGCCGATGCGTTGCAGCTCGTACAGCGCTTTCACCGTGATGAGCGCGCCCGTCGCGCCGATCGGGTGGCCGAGCGAGATGCCCGAGCCGTTCGGGTTGACCTTCGCCGGATCGAGACCGAGCTCGTTCGACACCGCGCACGCCTGCGCGGCGAACGCCTCGTTCGCCTCGATCACGTCGAGATCGGCGACCGTGATCCCCGCGCGCTCGAGCGCCTTTCGCGTCGCAGGCACGGGGCCGATGCCCATGTACGCCGGATCGACGCCCGCATGCGCATACGAGACGAGGCGCGCGAGCGGCTTCGCGCCGCGCCGCTCGGCCGCGCCGCGCTCCATCAGCACGACGGCCGCGGCCGCATCGTTGATGCCCGATGCATTGCCCGCCGTCACCGTGCCGTTTTCCTTCGCGAACACGGGCTTGAGCTTCGAGAAATCGTCGAGCGACGCATCGTGGCGCACGTGCTCGTCGGCGTCGAACACGACGGTGCCCTTGCGCGACGCAATCTCGATCGGCAGGGTCTGATCCTTGAAGTAGCCGGATTTCGTCGCGTGCGACGCGCGCCGGTGCGACTCGAGCGCGAGCGCGTCCTGCGCGTCGCGCGTGATCCCGTACTTCGCCGCGACGTTCTCGGCCGTCACGCCCATGTGGACCGACTGGAACGGATCGTTGAGCGCGCCGATCATCATGTCGACGAGCTTCGCGTCGCCCATGCGCTGGCCGAAGCGCGCGGCCGGCACCGAGTACGGCGCGCGGCTCATGTTCTCCGCGCCGCCCGCGACCGCGATGTCCGCGTCACCGAGCAGCACGCTCTGCGCGGCCGACACGATCGCCTGCAGGCCCGAGCCGCACAGCCGGTTGACGGTCAGCGCGGGCGCGTGCTGCGCGACGCCGCCGTTGATCGCCGCGACGCGCGCGATATACATGTCCTTCGGTTCCGTGTGCACGACATTGCCGAACACGACGTGCCCGACCTCGTCGCCCGACACTTGCGCGCGCGACAGCACTTCGCGCACGACCCGCGCGCCGAGCTCGGTCGGCGAGAAATCCTTCAGGCTGCCGCCGAAATCGCCGATCGCGGTGCGTACGCCGCTCACCACCACTACTTCGCGTTGCATCGTTGCCTCCCTTTCTTCTCTTGATGAAAACCGATGGAGCGCGCGGCCCGCGCCGCACGCGTCACGTATTCGAATCGTGCATTCGCATCACGCATCTTCGCGTCACGCACCGGATACACGCATCCTTCGCGCGCCCTTCATGCACCCTTCACGCACCCAATAGCCGCTCGACCGCATCGCGCGACGGAATCGGCGCGACCGCGCCGAAGCCCAGCGTCGACAGCGCGGCCGCCGCGTTCGCGTAGCGCGCGGCCGAGAACGGATCGTCGCCCGCGACGAGCCGCGCGACGAACGCGCCGCCGAAGCAGTCGCCGGCTCCCGTCGCGTCGGCCGCGTCCACGACGAAGCCCGGCACGACGCGCCGCTCGTCGGGCGTCGCGACATACGCGCCTTCGCGGCCGAGCTTCAGCGCGACGACGCTCGGCCCGAAGCCGAGCAGCGCATCGATGATCGCGTCGCGCTCGTCGAGCCCCGTGAGCGCCGTCACGTCGTCCCAGCTCGGCAGACAGACGTCCGTGTGACGCAGCGCCTCGCGCATCACCGCGCGCGCGCGCGGCAGCGGCCAGAGCTTCAGGCGCAGGTTCGTGTCGAAGCTCACGCGCGCGCCGTTCGCACGCGCATGCTCGATCGCGGCGAACGCCGCGTCGCACGCGCTCGCGCTGATCGCGAGACTCACGCCCGACAGATGGACGACGCGCGCGGCCGCGAGCGCGTCGAGCGGCAGATCGCGAACCGCGTAGCGGCTTGCGGCCGAGCCCGCTCGCAGATAGTCGAACGCGTGGCCGTGCTCGCCGTGCGACACGAAATAGACGCCCGTCGGCGCGCCGCCGTCGATCCGCACATGCGACGTGTCGACGTGCTCGCGGCGCCACAGATCGAGCAGCAGCCGGCCGAAATGATCGTCGCCGACCGCGGACACGAAGCCCGCTCGCGCGCCCTGCCGCGCGGCAGCGATGCAGAAGTTCGACGTATCGCCGCCGAAGCCCTGCAGGTAGTTCGGCTCGCCCGGCCGCGCCTGATTGAATTCGACCATCGCCTCGCCGAGCGCGAGCACGTCGGGAAACATCGCCGGCATCGTCAGACCTCGCCCCACAGATCGTGGCCGTCCGCGCCCGTGATCTTCACCGACACGAAATCGCCGACCTTGTAGCGCTTGGACGCCTTCGTCGCCGGCTCCACGTAGACGACGCCGTCGATCTCCGGCGCGTCGGCCGCGGTGCGCCCGATGCCGCCTTCGTCGTTGACCTCGTCGATCAGCACCTTGAGCGTCTTGCCGACCTTGCGCTCGATGCGCGCGGCCGACACCGCCTCGGCGACTTCCATGAAGCGCGCGCGGCGCTCCTCGCGCACGTCGTCGGGCAGCGCGCCGTCGAGCTCGTTCGCGCTCGCGCCCTCGACCGGAGAATACGCGAAGCAGCCGACGCGATCGAGCTCCGCCTCGCGAATGAAGTCGAGGAGCGTCTCGAATTGCGCTTCGGTCTCACCGGGAAAGCCCGCGATGAACGTGCTGCGAATCGTCAGATCCGGGCAGATCTCGCGCCACTTCTGCACACGCTCGAGCACCTTCTCCGCGTTCGCGGGGCGCTTCATCCGCTTCAGCACGTCCGGATGCGCGTGCTGGAACGGCACGTCGAGATACGGCAGCACATGGCCCTTGAGCGGGCCTTGCGCCATCATCGGAATGATCTCGTCGACGTGCGGATACGGATAGACGTAGTGCAGACGCACCCACGCGCCGTACTGCGCGGCGAGCTCGCCGAGCGCGCCGACGAGCTCGGTCATCCGCGTCTTGATCGGCCGGCCGTTCCAGAAGCCCGTGCGGTACTTGACGTCGACGCCGTACGCGCTCGTGTCCTGCGAGATCACGAGCAGCTCCTTCACGCCGGACTTGAAGAGATTCTCGGCTTCGAGCATCACTTCGGCGACGGGCCGCGACACGAGATCGCCGCGCATCGACGGGATGATGCAGAACGTGCAGCGATGATTGCAGCCTTCGGAGATCTTCAGATATGCGTAGTGGCGCGGCGTGAGCTTGATGCCCGCGGGCGGCACGAGATCGACGAACGGATCGTGCGGCTTCGGCAAATGGCTGTGCACGACCTGCATCACCTCGCCGACCGCATGCGGGCCCGTGACGGCGAGCACCTTCGGATGCACTTCCTCGATGAGACCGGAGCCGCTCGCGCTCTTCTTCGCGCCGAGACAGCCGGTGACGATCACCTTGCCGTTCTCGGCGAGCGCTTCGCCGATCGCGTCGAGGCTTTCCTGGACCGCTTCGTCGATGAAGCCGCAGGTGTTGACGACGACGAGATCCGCGCCGTCGTAGGTGCCGGAGATCTCGTAGCCTTCCGCGCGCAGTTGCGTGATGATCTGCTCGGAGTCGACAAGGGCTTTCGGGCAGCCGAGCGAAACCATACCTACCTTGGGCGCGGCATGCGGCTTACCGCTTGATTTCAATGAATTTTCCAACTATCGCTTCCATGCGTGAGGGGACGGCGTGCGCCGGCGGCGCGCCTTGGCTTTGCCCGCATTTTACCCTCCGCGCGGCGACGTTCCTTCACGGACGCGCACCCGGCGCCCGGCGCGCCGCATCTCGCGCTCCGATCGGCCGTTTCCGCGCTCGCGCCGCCTGCGGCAGGCCGCCCGCCGCGCCGCTTCGGAGCGGCGTCACGACGGCACTTTCTGACTCAAATTCAGAAGCACCACGCCGGCCACGATGAAAGTCATGCCGGACCATTTCGCGAGCGACGCACCCTCGTCGAAAATCGCGATGCCGACCAACGCCGTCCCCGCGCCGGCCCAGACCGCATACGCGATGCCGATCTCGAGCTGCTTGGTGGCGAGCCCCATCAGCCAGATCGCCGCCGCGTAGCATGCGCCCATCGCAATCGTAAACGGCAGACGCGCGAGGCCCGCCGACAGCTTCAGGAAAATGGTGCCGCACACTTCGGACAAGATGGACAGAACCAGCAGGTGCCACGGGCTCGCGAGCGTTCACCGGCAATCAGGACGAGTCCCTGCGAAGAGAAACCAACAGGCTTCGCGCAGCGACGCACACGGCCCGGCACCCGGCGCCAATGCCGCCGCCCGTGACGCCGATGCATACGTCCCCAAAAAGAAACGACGCCTCGCAGGCGCCATTTCTTTTTTACGCGATCGCGATGTCCGTTCGATGACGCGCGCCAAGCCGCAAGCTCGGCGGCCACGCGCGCCCTGGACGCACTCAGCCGACCTTGCGCCGACGCCCCCCCCAAGCCGCTCCGCGGCCGACGACGCGCCGATCGCCGCGACCGAGCCGTGCGCCCCCGCCGCAATCGCGTTCGATCGCTGCGACAAACGCCGCGCTTACTTCTTCTCGGGCTCGCTGCCCGGCGGCGTCGCCGGCTTGAACGGGAACGAGCTGAACATCGTCTTCGCCCGGTTCTGCATCTGCTCCTGCATTTGCACGAACATGTTCTTCGACTGCTCGATGTAGCTCGTCATCATTCCTTGCATCATCGGCGCCTGCATGTTCATGAACTGCGACCAGACCTCGGGATTCATCGCATTGTTCTCGTACAGGCTCTTCGACTGATCGGCGAGCTTGCTCTGGATGTCGATGAACGCCTGGATGTTCTTCTCCAGGTACGTGCCCATCATCCCCTGCATCGCATGTCCGTAGAACCGGATGATCTGCGACAGCATCGACGACGAGAACATCGGCACGCCGCCGCTTTCCTCTTCGAGGATGATCTGCAGCAGGATGCTGCGGGTCAGGTCTTCGTTGCTCTTCGCATCGATGACCTTGAAATCCTCCTGGCCGAGCACGAGCTGCTTCACGTCGGTCAACGTAATGTACGTGCTCGTCTCCGTATCGTACAAACGGCGGTTCGGATACTTCTTGATCAGCCGTTCGCCAGTTTTCTTTGTAGTAGTCATGTAACGCCTTTGAGCGCCTGATGCGCGCAGTGACGGCGCCCGGCGCCGCACGCGGGCGCGGCCGCGCGCGGAACCGGGCGTTCCCGGAACATCCGACCCATGGGCCCGGACGGCACATGCCGCCCGGCTCCATGGCTCAGCCCATATGCAAGCCGCCGTTCAGCGAGAAATCGGCGCCCGTCGCGAAACCGGACTCCTCCGACGCGAGCCACGCGACGATCGAGCCGATCTCGTCGGGCGAGCCGAGACGGCGCACCGGAATCGTCGCGACGATCTTCTCGAGCACGTCCGGGCGGATCGCCTTCACCATGTCCGTGCCGATATAGCCCGGCGACACCGTGTTGACCGTCACGCCCTTCGTCGCGACTTCCTGCGCGAGCGACATCGTGAAGCCGTGAATGCCCGCCTTCGCGGTCGAGTAGTTCGTCTGGCCGAACTGCCCTTTCTGGCCGTTCACCGACGAGATGTTGATGATGCGCCCCCAGCCGCGCTCGACCATCCCGTCGATCACCTGCTTCGTGACGTTGAAGAGGCTCGTCAGGTTCGTGTCGATCACGGCCGTCCAGTCTTCGCGCGTCATCTTGCGGAACACGACGTCGCGCGTGATGCCCGCGTTGTTGACGAGCACGTCGACCTCGCCGATCTCGGCCTTCACCTTGTCGAACGCCAGCTTCGTCGAATCCCAGTCGCCGACGTTGCCTTCGGACGCATAGAAATCGAAGCCGAGCGCCTTCTGGTCCTCGAGCCACTTCACGCGGCGCGGCGAATTCGGGCCGCAGCCCGCGGCCACCTTGAAGCCGTCCTTGTGCAGACGCTGGCAGATGCTCGTGCCGATGCCGCCCATTCCGCCCGTTACGTAAGCAATTCGCTGAGACATAACCTTTACTCCATTATCGTTTTGAGAAGCGCCGAGCGGCAACTTCTCCGTCGCCCGCCTGCCGATCCGCCTGTTCTCCGAGCCGCACCTGTCGGCGCGGCCCGGCCGATTGCCTCTGATTCGCGTTACGGACGCTCGAGCGCGAGCGCGACGCCCATCCCGCCGCCGATGCAAAGCGACGCGAGGCCGCGTTTCGCATCGCGCTTTTGCATTTCGTGCAGCAACGTGACGAGAATCCGGCAGCCCGACGCGCCGATCGGATGGCCGATCGCGATCGCGCCGCCGTTCACGTTGACCTTCGACGTGTCCCAGCCCATCTGCTTATGGACCGCGAGCGCCTGCGCGGCGAACGCCTCGTTGATCTCCAGCAGATCGAGGTCGCCGACCGACCAGCCCGCGCGCTCGAGACAGCGGCGCGACGCCGGCACGGGGCCCATGCCCATCACGCTCGGATCGACGCCCGCGTTCGCGTACGCCTTGATCCGCGCGAGCGGCGCAAGGCCCAGCGACTCCGCCTTCTTCGCCGACATCACGAGCACCGCGGCCGCGCCGTCGTTGATGCCGGACGCGTTCGCGGCCGTCACCGTGCCGTCCTTCGTGAACGCGGGCTTGAGCGTCGCGAGCGACTCGGCCGTCACGCCGTGGCGCACGAATTCGTCGGTCGCGAAGCGAAGCGGCTCGCCCTTTCTCTGCGGAATCTCGATCGGCACGATCTCGTCGTCGAAACGGCCCGCCTTCTGCGCGGCTTCCGCCTTGTTCTGCGACAGCGCGGCGAACTGGTCCTGCTGCTCGCGCGTGATGCCGTGCTCCTTCGCGACGTTCTCCGCCGTGACGCCCATGTGGTACTTGTTGTAGACGTCCCACAGGCCATCGACGATCATGCTGTCGACGAGCTTCGCATCGCCCATCCGGAAGCCGTCGCGCGAGCCCGGCAGCACGTGCGGCGCGGCGCTCATGTTCTCCTGGCCGCCCGCGACGACGATCTCCGCGTCGCCCGCGACGATCGCGTTCGCGGCAAGCATCACGGCCTTCAGGCCCGAGCCGCACACCTTGTTGATCGTCATGCCGGGCACCGCGG
The DNA here is from genome assembly GCF_001526245.1 of Burkholderia sp. MSMB1498. Classification (NCBI taxonomy): domain Bacteria; kingdom Pseudomonadati; phylum Pseudomonadota; class Betaproteobacteria; order Burkholderiales; family Burkholderiaceae; genus Burkholderia; species Burkholderia sp. MSMB1498. The sequence continues at coordinate 88,716 of NZ_LOYJ01000026.1, read as the reverse complement.
TCGGCAGGCCCGCCGCGATCAGCGCCTGGCGCGCCGGATTCTGGCCCGAGCCCGCCGTCAGCACCTGGCCCAGGATCACTTCGCCGACCTGCTCGGGCTTCACGCCCGCGCGCTCGAGCACCGCGCGGATCACGGTCGCGCCGAGCTCCGGCGCGGCGATCTTCGCGAGCGAGCCGCCGAACTTGCCGACCGCGGTGCGCGCGGCCGATACGATCACTACGTCAGTCATTTCACTATCCTCCGAGCGAACGCGGCACGACGCGCCGCGTGTCGCCCTGTTAAAAGTCGGTAGCGACGGAAAGCGTGCTCCGCCTTCCGCCGTTCGTCAATCGCGTTGCATCACATAGCGGCCGGGCGCGGGCTCGATCACAGGGAAGTGCGCGGAGCCGAGCTGCGCGCGCGGCTTCACCTTGCGGCCGCCGTACTGATCGAGCCACTCGATCCACACGGGCCACCAGCTGCCCGGATGTTCGGTCGCCGCGTCGAGCCAGTCGTTCGCCGATTCCGGCAGCGCCTTCGCGCTTGCGTCGTAGCTCCAGTAGCTGCGCTTCTTTTTCGCGGGCGGGTTGATCACGCCCGCGATGTGGCCCGACGCGCCGAGCACGAACTTGAGCGGGCCCGTGAGCAGCGACGTCGATTCGTACGCGGTCTGCCACGGCACGATGTGATCCTCGCGCGAGCCGTAGATGAACGTCGGCACGTCGATCCTCGACAGATCGACGGGCTCGCCGCACACGACGAGCGCGTCCGGCTCGCGCAGCTTGTTCTCGAGATAGGTGTTTCGCAAGTACCACGCGTACATCGGGCCCGGCAAGCTCGTCGAATCGCTGTTCCAGTAGAGCAGATCGAACGGCGCCGGCGTGCGTCCCTTCAGGTAGTTGTCGACGACGTAGTTCCAGACGAGATCGTTCGGCCGCAGGAACGAGAACGTGTTCGCGAACTCGACGCCGCGCATGAGCCCCGGCGGCGTGCCGTTCTTGCCGCCGATCGTTTGCTCGCGCATTTGCACGTGCGCTTCGTCGACGAACACGTCGAGGATGCCCGTGTCGGAGAAGTCGAGCATCGCGGTGAGGAGCGTCATCGACGCGGCCGGATGCTCGCCGCGCGAGGCGAGCACCGCGAGCGCCGTCGCCAGCATCGTGCCGCCGACGCAGAAGCCGAGCGTGTTGATCTGCTCGCGCCCGCTCACCTGCTGGACGGCGTCGATCGCGGCGAGGAGCCCCTCGTCCATGTAGTCGTCCCAGCTCTTGTGCGCGACCGATGCGTCCGCGTTGCGCCACGACACCAGGAAAACCTGATGGCCGCACGACAGCGCATGCGCGACGAGCGAATTCTCAGGCTGCAGATCGAGGATGTAGAACTTGTTGATGCAAGGCGGCACGATGAGAAGCGGCCGCTCGAAGACGGTCGCCGTCGTCGGCTTGTACTGGATCAGCTGGATCAGATCGTTCTCGTAGACGACCGCGCCTTCCGTCACCGCGAGATTCTTGCCGACGACGAACTGAGTTTCGTCCGTCTGCGAGATCTTGCCTCGCTGCATGTCGGCGAGCAGGTTCTTCATCCCGAGCCGCAGGCTCTCGCCTTGCGTCTCGACGAGATTCTTCTGCGCTTCAGGATTGAGCGCGAGGAAGTTGCTCGGCGCCGCGGCGGCCGTCCATTGCTGGACCGCGAAGCGGATTCGCTCGCGCGTCTTCGGATCGGTCTCGAGCGCGTCGGCGAGCTCTTGCAGATAGCGCGCGTTCAGCAGATACCATGCGGCTGCGAACGCATGCGCGGGCGACGCCTTCCACGCGTCCGAGCTGAAACGCCGGTCCTTGAGATCGGGAACGGTCGGCGTCGCGGCCGTCGCCTGCTGGATCAGCGCGAGACTATCGCGCGAATAGTCGGCCTGAAGCGTCTGCAGCCGCGCGGGCGGCACCGACGCGACGGGCGCGAGCCCCGCGAAAGATGCGGACGCGCCCGACCAGTCCGGCATCGGCGGCATCTGCGGCATGGCCGGCATCGCGAACGGGAACGGCTGAGACGGCTGGAACGCCGCGAACGGCGGCTGTGCGGGCGCGCCGCCGGCGGCCGCGCGGGCCGGGTCCGCGAAGCTGCGCCACGCGCCGATCCAGGACTCGAACATCTGTTGCATGGGCTGGGTCGCCGATCCGGCTGTCTCGCGACCCTGGGAAGTATCCGTATGAGAGGACGTCGACGATTTTTTCGATGCTGTCATACCTGCCTTAACGGTGGTTCCTCGGTGGTTCCTCGGTGGTTCCTCGGTGTTTCCTCGGTATTGCCTGCGGGGACCCTGGAAATCCTGCTCGAGCCGCATGAAGTCGACCACCCACTGCGCCCCGTCCGGCCGGGCGTCGCGTTCCGGAGCGTTCCTCCAGATTCTGCCGCAGTGCAGTAGTTTTATCATTATCGTTTTCCCCATGTGATCCGTCACCTCCGACAACACATGCTTCACCGACCGGAATAATTGTTGCGAAACGCGCGATGCGATGCGCGGCGCGGCGCGGATGCCAGTCCGAATCGGCCGGCGAGAGTCTAAGCGATTTCGATGACAGCAATCGCACGAAGCAGCGCAGCAATCGGCGCCCGGCGGCACGGCGAAAATATCGCTCCCGCTCGTTCCCGATCGTCAACAAAGGGCCGCGCGCAACCGGCGGCCGTCAATCGGCGAGCCAGATCATCGCGGCCATTCGTCCCGTCGCGCGATCGCGTCGATACGAATAGAAGCGCTCACGCTCGGTCGCCGTGCACGCGGCGCCGCCGCTCACGCGCGTGACGCCCGCGCGCGCGAGGCGCAGACGCGCGAGCGCGTAGAGATCCGCCAGATATTTGCCGGGCGCGTCCGCGCGCGGCGCGAATGCGCGCTCGGTCGCCGCGTAATCGGCGAGCGGCGCCGCGTCGAGAAAGGCCGAGCGCACGTCGGCGCCGACTTCGAAAGCGCTCGGGCCGATCGCCGGGCCGAGATACGCGTGCAGGCCGTCGAGGCCGCCGCCCGCCAGTGCCGCAACGCGCTCGGCCGTCTTCTCGACGATCCCCCCGACGAGTCCGCGCCAGCCCGCATGCGCGGCGCCGACCGCCCGGCCCGCGTCGTCGCACAGCAGCACCGGCAAGCAATCGGCGACCATCACGACGCAAACGGCGCCCGGCGCCGTCGCAACGCTCGCGTCCGCGCGCACGACGCGCTCGGCTTCGCCCTCGCCCGCGCCGCCCGCGCTCGCGGCGAGCACGTCCTCGGCGCGCACGACGTCCGTGCCGTGGACCTGCTCGAGCCACGCGGCGCGCGACCGGCCGGTCAGCGCGAGCAGCCGCGCGCGGTTCATCTCGACATGCGCGGGATCGTCGCCCGTGTGCCGGCCGAGATTCATCCCGCCCGCGACCTCGCCGCCGCCGCCCCAACCACCATAAGGCGGCTCGCTCACGCCGCCGTTGCGCGTCGAGACGAGCGCTCGCACGCGCGGGGGCGCGTGCCAGTCGGGTTGCACGCAATCGGCGAGCGTCAGGGGTCGCAACATCGTCATCGGGAATCAATCCTCATCGTCGCCGGCATGCGGGATGCCGTCATCGTAACCTTCGTCATAGACCGCGTCGTCGTCGCCGAATTCCGCGTCGTCCGCGCCGAAGCCGAGCGCGTCGACGAGCGCCGCGAGATCGGCCGGCAGCGGCGCGCGCCATTGCATCGTCCGGCCGCTCGCGGGATGCACGAGGCCGAGCCGCCAAGCGTGCAGCGCCTGCCGCGCGAAGCCGCCCGGCAGCGGCGCGACCGAGCGCTTGCCGCGCGCGCGGCCGTACACGGGATCGCCGAGGAGCGGATGCCCGACGTGCGCGCAATGCACGCGGATCTGGTGCGTGCGCCCGGTCTCGAGATCGCAATGGATCGCCGACACCGGCTGGCGCTCCCACATCGTCGTGTCGACCGTACGGAAATGCGTGCGCGCCGGCTTGCCCGCCGCCCCCGTGACGACCGCCATCCGCGTGCGTTCGCGCGGGTCGCGGCCGATCGGCGCGTCGATCGTGCCCTCGTCGGGCATCTGCCCCCACGCGAGCGCGAAATAGCGGCGCTTCACCGTGCGCGCCTGCAATTGGCGGATCAGGTCGGTCTGCGCGGCGAGCGTGCGCGCGACGACCATCAGGCCCGACGTTTCCTTGTCGAGCCGGTGCACGATGCCCGCGCGCGGCAGGCCCGCCGCATCGGCATAGCGGTGCAGCAGGCCGTTGAGCAGCGTGCCGCTCCAGTTGCCGGCGGCCGGATGCACGACGAGCCCGGCCGGCTTGTCTACGACGACGAGCGTGTCGTCCTCGTAGACGATCGAAAGCGGCACCGGCTCCGGCGCGAACGCGAGTTGCTCGGGCAGCAGGTCGGGCAAGAGCTCGATCGTCGCGCCGAGCGGCACGGGCTGCCGGATCTTCGCGTGCGCGCCGTCGACGCGCACGCGCTCCGATTCGATCCACTGCTGCAGGCGGCTGCGCGAAAACTCGGGGAAGAGCTGCGCGAGCGCCTTGTCGAGGCGCTCGCCCGCGAGCGCGGGCGGCACCTCGATCACGCGCGGCGCATCGGCGCCGGAATCGGCGCTCGCGGGCGCGACGAGCGCGTCGCTCGTCAGATCATCGTCGAGCGAATCGCCGGCAGAAGCATCGGCGGGGCTGACGCTTGGGCTATAATCGTCGCGGTTTGACTTGCCCGCACGGGCATTCAACGAACTTGAACGGGTCATTTAGACTGGGTCACTTGAGACTTGAAGCTAGGACAATGCGAGCCCTATTCACCATGATGCATTCGACCAAACGCGTCGCGAAACCTGCGGCCGCCTGGGCCGCGCTGGCCGCTGCGGCGGCGCTCGTCGCGGGCTGCCACGGCTTGCCGCAGAAGACCGACGAGACGGCGACCTGGTCGAACAACAAATTATACTCAGAGGCTCAGGATGCATTGACGGGCGGCGACTGGGGCAAGTGCGCGAAATACTTCGAAGCGCTGCAGGGCCGCGATCCGTTCGGCCATTTCGCGCAGCAGGCGCAGATCAACGTCGCGTACTGCAACTGGAAGGACAACGAAGCAGCCGCGGCCGACCAGGCAATCGACCGCTTCATCCAGCTGCACCCGGATCACCCGGATATCGCGTACGCGTACTATCTGAAGGGGATGATCCACTTCAACGACGACCTCGGTCTCTTCGGCCGCTTCTCCGGCCAGGACATGAGCGAGCGCGATCCGCAGGCGCTGCGCGAATCGTATGACGCATTCAAGCTCGTCGTCGACCGCTATCCGAAGAGCAAGTATGCGCCGGACGCAGCCGCGCGGATGCGCTACATCGTCAACGCGCTCGCGTCGCACGAAGTGCACGCGGCCGATTACTACTACCGGCGCGGCGCTTACGTCGCGGCGATCAACCGCGCGCAACTCGCGATCAGGGAATACAAGAACGCGCCCGCGATCGAGGATGCGCTGCACATCATGATGCTGTCGTACGCGAAGCTGAACCAGACGCAGCTCGCCGACGACACGAAGCGCGTGCTCGCGTCGACGTTCCCGGACAGCCCGTACGTGACCGGTCATGCTCGGCCGGGCGCGAAGAAATCGTGGTGGCAGTTCTGAGCTGAGCGTCGCGCATTACGCAGCTGACCGCAGTTGACGGACGCTGCCAAAAGAAAACCCGGCCTGTCGAGCCGGGTTTTCTTTTTTTGAGGCGTTCTCGCGCGTTTAGCACACGCCGCGAGCAGCGCGGCGCGGCCGCACTGCTCGCCGATCGCCCCGCACATCCCGTGCCGCCGCCGCAAACGGCGCGCGTGCGGCGTGCTCAAGCCTGCTCGGGCTCGCGCCGCTCGGCGAAGAACTCGCGGACGACGTCGATCTCGCGCGTGCGCTTGAAGGGCGGCAGGCTCTGCCAGATGCGCCGGCCGTACGGCTTGTCGACGAGGCGCGTGTCGCAGATCATCAGCACGCCGCGATCCGTCTCCGCACGAATCAAGCGGCCCGCGCCCTGCTTCAGCGTGATGACGGCCTGCGGCAGTTGGTGGGCGGCGAACGGGCTCAATCCCTTTTTCGTCAGCGCGTCGAGCCGCGCGGCGAGCACCGGATCGTCGGGCGGCGCGAACGGCAGCTTGTCGATCACGACGAGCGACAGCGCGTCGCCGCGCACGTCGACGCCTTCCCAGAAGCTCTGGCTGCCGACGAGAATCGCATTGCCGTACGCGCGGAACCGGTCGAGCAGCTCGGTGCGGCTTGCGTCGCCCTGCACGAGGAGCGGCGTGCCCCAGCCGCGCGCGTCGATCGTATCGCGCAGCTTCGTCGCGATCCGGTCGACCGCGCGCAGCGTCGTGCACAGCACGAACACACCGCCGCCCGACGCCTCGATCGCCGGCAGCGCGGCGTCGAACACCGCGTCGGTGAACGCGGGCGACGACGGCTGCGGCAAGTTCCGCGGCACGTACAGGAGCCCTTGCGTTTGATAGTCGAACGGGCTCGGCAGCGTCATCGAGCGGCGCGCGTTGAGGCCCATCTGCGCCGCGTAATGCGTGAAATCGCCACGCACCGACAGCGTCGCCGACGTGAAGATCCACGCGCGCGGCACGCCCGCGCGCTGTTTCGCGAAGATCGGCGCGACGGACAGCGGCGTTTCGTGCAACTGGACCGTGTGCGCGAATACCTCGACCCAGCGCACCTTCTCGTTCGGATCGCCGTGCTCGCCCGCCTGAGCTCCGGCTTGCGCATCGGCTGCGTCCTCCTTCGCGCCGGGCGCGACCCAGCCCGCGAGCAGATCCTGCAGCTCGCGCGCGCGGCGCTCGCATGCGGCGATCGACTCGGCGCGCTCCGCTTGTCCCGCGAGCGCGGTCGACAGCGCGCCGAGCGCCGCGTCGAGCGCGTCGAGCGCGCCAAAGAGCGGATGGCCGTCACCCAGCTGCGCGAGCGACATCCGCACGATGCCGTCGTCGGCGAACACAAGCCGCAAGTCGCGCGCCGCACGCTCGAGCGCGCCGCCGAGCTTCACCCATTCCACCGCGTCACGCGCATGCGCAAGACCTTCGACCACCGAGTCGCGCGCGAGCTCGAGCAGCTGCGTCGTCGACAGCGTCTCGCCGAAAAAGAGCGTCGCGGTCTCGGGCAGTTGATGCGCCTCGTCGAAGATGATCGTGTTCGCGCTCGGCAGCAACTCGGCCATCCCGGTGTCGCGCAGCATGATGTCCGCGAAGAACAGGTGGTGATTGACGACGACGACGTCCGCCTGCTGCGCCTCGCGGCGCGCCTGCATCACGAAGCAATCCTTGTAATGCGGGCATTCCTGGCCGAGGCAGTTGTCGCGCGTCGACGTGACCATCGACCACACGGACGACGTCTCCGGCACGCTCGCGAGCTCGGCCTTGTCGCCGCTCTTCGTGATCTTCGCGAAGCGGATGATGTCCTGCAGGTAAGCGGTGTCCTGCCGCGACGGCAGGCGGCCGTTGTCGGCCGTGCGCTGCAGGTAGTAATGGCACAGATAGTTTGCGCGCCCCTTGAGCATCGCGACCGTCACGGGCACCGCGAGCGCATCGCGCACCGTCGGGATGTCGCGCAGGAACAGCTGATCCTGCAAGTGCTTCGTGCCCGTCGACACGATGACCTTGCCGCCCCAGAGCATCGCCGGGACGAGGTATGCATAGGTCTTGCCGGTGCCCGTGCCCGCCTCGACGATCAGCGTGTTGTCGCCGTTGTCGGCACCTTCGCCGTCGGGCAATGCGGCGGGCGCGTCGTCGCGGCCGGCGGAAGCGCCCTCCTGCAGGCGTCGCGCGGGACGCTTGCGCGTCTCGAAGATCTCGGGCTCCGGCATCAGCTTACCCGACGCCTCCATCGCGGCCGCGACGGCGCGCGCCATGTCGATCTGCGACGCGCGCGGACGATAGCTGTCGAGCGCGCGCGCGAAGAGGCCGCCGTCGCCGAAGATCGCGTCGAGCTCGTCGATACGCTTCACGCTCGGCGTATACGCCGCGCCCGTCGCCGCCACGGCGCCGGACGTGCGGGCGCGCGCGGCGGACGATTCGTCGCGCCGCGCGTCGGGATTGACATCAAGCGGTGAATTCAAGGCAAGCGGTTCCTAGTATCCGGCGCTTGCCGCGGCGCCGGCGCTTGCCAGGCCGCGCGTCAAGCGCGCTTATCCGGTTCGAGCTGCGACTGCAGCATGATGATCTTGTCTTTGGCGAGCAGCTTTTCCTTCTTCAGCCGGTGCAGCGCCAGGTCGTCGATGTCGGACCGGCCCTCCTTCTGCTCGATCTCGCGGGCAAGCTGCCTGTGCAGCTCCTGCAACGACGTCAGTCGGTTGTACAGTTCCTGTTGAGTTTCCGCCGAACGGGTTTGCATACTCGCCTCCTCACTGAATCGGCATGCCGGCCGAGCCGCCCGCATGCCCGAGATTGCCTTGCGAAACCACCACCCAACGCTACCGCGTCACTACCCCTGCTGCTAACCGTTACTGCTGCTGTTGTTGCTTCTGCTTCGCCTTCTCGGCGGCCTGTCGCTGGCGCTCCTCGACGTCCGCCTTGTGCTGCGCCGCGTCACGCTGCTTCTGTTCGTAGCGCTCGGCGTTCCCCGCACGCTGCTGCGCATCCTTCGCCGCCTGCGCGTGCGCCGCGTCGAGCTTGCGCTGAAACTCGGCCTGCTTCGCATCGTAGGCCTTCTGGTTCGCCGCGCGCTGCGGCGCCTGCGCGTCGCGCTCCGCGCGCTTCAGCGCGTTTTGCTGCTGCTTGCCTTCATAAGCCGCCGCATTCGCCGCTTCGTCGGCCGCGCGCTGCGGCGCTTGCGCCTGCCGCTGCGCATCCTTGAGCGCCAGTTGCCGGTCGCGCTCCTGCGCGCGCACCGCACGCTGTTCGTCGTCGAGCGCGAGCTGCTCCTGGCTGATGCTCGCGCGCTCCGCGCGCACCGTCTCGCGCGCCTTGTTCAAGCAGCGATTGACGAAAAACGCGCTGTAGCAATCGTGCTGGGCCACCGCATAACGATAATCGTTTTCCGTCGTGCGTTGATTGAGCACTTTTTGACGCGCGTCGAAATTCGCTTGCGCGGCGAACGTATCCGCATCGGACGCAGCGGCGGCCGGCGCCGCTGCGGACGTCTGCGCGACGCCGGCGACGGGCGCGCAGGACAGCGTCGCCGCAAGCGCCACGGCGAACGCGACAATGGAAAATCGGGAAGTAGGCAACGTCGTAGGAAAGCTGCGGATCATGGGCCAAATTCTAACACCCGCGGCTAGACCCTTTCGCATTTATGGCAAAATGCCCCGCTCCATTCACCCGCCAGGGCCGGCCCGAGGGCGCAGTCGGCCGGACCGGGCGATTTCAGCAGGCAGTAGACGCACATCACGACATGACGGAAACCGTAGCACTCAAGATCGTACAGCGCATCGCCGACGAACTGGCGGTTCAGCCCAGGCAGGTCGCCGCAGCGGTGCAACTCCTCGACGAAGGCTCCACCGTTCCGTTCATCGCCCGCTACCGGAAGGAGGTCACGGGCAACCTGGACGACACGCAACTGCGCCAGCTCGAAGAGCGCCTCCTGTATCTGCGCGAGCTCGAAGAGCGGCGCGCGACGATCGTCGCGAGCATCGACGAGCAAGGCAAGCTGACCGACGAGCTGCGCGCGGCGATCGAGGCGGCCGACAGCAAGCAAACGCTCGAGGATCTGTACCTGCCGTACAAGCCGAAGCGCCGCACGCGCGCGCAGATCGCCCGCGAAGCCGGGCTCGAGCCGCTCGCGCAGGCGCTCCTCGCGAATCCTCTGCTCGATCCGCAAACGGAAGCCGCCGCGTACGTGAACGCGGACAACGGCGTCGCCGACGTGAAGGCGGCGCTCGACGGCGCGCGCGACATCCTGTCCGAGCAATTCGGCGAGACGGCGGAACTGCTCGGCAAGCTGCGCGACTACCTGTTCGAGCGCGGCGTCGTGTCGTCGGCCGTCGTCGAGGGCAAGGAAGGCGAGGAAGGCGAGAAATTCCGCGACTACTACGACTACTCGGAAACCATCAAGACCGTGCCGTCGCACCGTGCGCTCGCGCTGTTCCGCGGCCGCAACGCCGGCGTGCTGACCGTCAAGCTCGGCCTCGGCGACGAGCTCGACGCGCAGGTGCCGCACCCCGGCGAGGCGATGATCGCGCGCCATTTCGGCATCGCGAACCAGAACCGGCCGGCCGACAAGTGGCTGTCCGACGTGTGCCGCTGGTGCTGGCGCGTGAAGGTGCAGCCGCACATCGAGACCGAGCTGCTCACGCAACTGCGCGAGAACGCCGAGCATGAAGCGATCCGCGTGTTCGCACGCAACCTGAAGGATCTGCTGCTCGCCGCGCCCGCGGGCCCGAAGGCCGTGATCGGTCTCGACCCGGGTCTGCGCACGGGCGTGAAGGTCGCGGTCGTCGATCGCACGGGCAAGCTGCTCGCGACCGACACGATCTACCCGCACGAGCCGCGCCGCGACTGGGACGGCTCGATCGCGAAGCTCGCGCGCATCGCCGCGCACACGCAGGCCGAGCTCGTCAGCATCGGCAACGGCACCGCGTCGCGCGAGACCGACAAGCTCGCGAGCGAGCTGATCGCACGGCATCCGGAGCTCAAGCTGCAGAAGATCGTCGTGTCCGAGGCGGGCGCGTCCGTCTACTCGGCATCGGAGCTGGCCGCGAAGGAATTCCCCGAGCTCGACGTGTCGCTGCGCGGCGCCGTGTCGATCGCGCGCCGGCTGCAGGACCCGCTCGCCGAGCTCGTGAAGATCGAGCCGAAGGCGATCGGCGTCGGCCAATACCAGCACGACGTGAACCAGCGCGAGCTCGCGCGTTCGCTCGACGCGGTCGTCGAGGACTGCGTGAACGCGGTCGGCGTCGATGCGAACACCGCGTCGGCCGCGCTGCTTGCGCGCGTGTCGGGCCTCAATGCGACGCTTGCGCGCAACATCGTCGACTACCGCGACGCGAACGGCCCGTTCCCGTCGCGCGAGCACCTGCGCCGCGTGCCGCGCCTCGGCGACAAGACATTCGAGCAGGCCGCCGGCTTCCTGCGGATCAACGGCGGCGAGAATCCGCTCGACCGCTCGTCGGTGCACCCGGAAGCGTACCCCGTCGTCGAGCGGATGCTCGCGAAGATCAGCAAGCGCATCGACGACGTGCTCGGCAGCCGCGAAGCGCTCGCGGGCCTGTCGCCCGCCGAATTCGTCGACGACCGTTTCGGGCTGCCGACCGTGCGCGACATTCTGTCCGAACTCGAGAAGCCGGGCCGCGATCCGCGCCCCGAATTCAAGACCGCGACGTTCCGCGAAGGCGTCGAGAAGGTGTCGGATCTCGCGCCGGGCATGGTGCTCGAAGGCGTCGTGACGAACGTCGCGGCGTTCGGCGCGTTCGTCGACGTCGGCGTGCATCAGGACGGCCTCGTCCACGTGTCCGCGATGTCGACGAAATTCGTCAAGGACCCTCACGAAGTCGTGAAGGCGGGCCAGGTCGTCAAGGTGAAGGTGCTCGATGTCGACGTGAAGCGGCAGCGGATTTCGCTCACGATGCGCCTCGACGACGACGCGGCGCCTAGCGCCGCCGGCAGCCGCGGCGGCGCGGAGCGCGGCGGAATGCGCAGTGGCGGCGGCGCCCGCCCGCAGCGCACGCGCGAGCCGGAACCGGCGGGCGCGATGGCCGCCGCGTTCGCAAAACTCAAGCAGCAGCGTTGAGCGCGACGCGCCGGCAACGAAAAAGCCCGCAGCGATGCGGGCTTTTTTTACGCCCGCGGCGTCGCGCGGCCCCCGCGACCATTCACGGCAGCCGGCTCGCGCGACCGACGTCCGCTCGCGGGTTTCGGCTTCCGAAAAGCGAACGCAATCCGGTTTCCGGCGGCGACTCTCGTTCGCCGCCTCGTTCGCGCCAGGGTCGGTTGTCGATCATTCGAAAGTCGACGGCACGATACGCAGCAAATCTGGAGCAGACCGGCGCACACGCCGCACAGCGATGCACATAGCCTGCGGGCCGCGCCGTTGCCGAAGAACGACGGACGCGGCCCGCGTCGTCGCTCAGATCTCGATCTTCGTGCCGAGCTCGACGACGCGGTTCGCCGGAATCGAGAAGAAATCGGTGGGCTTCGCGGCGTTCTGATGCATCCATGCGAACACGCGTTCGCGCCAGATCGACATGCCCGGCAGATGGGTCGGCACGACCGTTTCGCGCGCGAGGAAGAACGACGTGTCCATCAACTCGAACGTGATGCCGCGCTGACGCGCCACTTCCTCGAGCGTCGCCTTCACGTCCGGCGTTTCGTTGAAGCCGTACTCCGCCTTGACGATGTAGAGCCCTTCGCCCGCGTCGTGGATCGTCACTCGTTCGTCATCCCTCACGTACGGAATGTCGCGCGTGACGAACGTGAGGAAAATGGTTCGCTCGTGCAGCACCTTGTTGTGCTTCAGGTTGTGCAGGAGGCTCACCGGCACGAGCGTGTCGTTGCCCGTCAGATAGATCGCGGTGCCCGACACGCGGTGCGGCGGATGCGCGAGCAGGCCCTGCAGGAACGGCGCGAGCGGAATGCCGTCGGCTGCCGTGCGCTCCTTGACGAGGTGACGCCCCTTGTACCAGGTCGTCAGCAGGAAGAACAGCAGCGCGCCGATGCCGAGCGGCAGCCAGCCGCCCTGCTCGACCTTCAGCAGGTTCGCGCCGAAGAAGCCGAGATCGACGACGAGAAACACGCCGATGATCGCCGCGACGAGCAGCTTGTTCCAGTTCCAGACCTTCACCATCACGACGGCGGCGAGGATCGTCGTGATCACCATCGTCGCCGTCACCGCGATGCCGTACGCGGCCGCAAGGTTGTCGGAGCTCTTGAAGCCGATCACGATGCAGAGGATCACGAACAACAGCAGCCAGTTGACGACGGGCACGTAGATCTGGCCGATCGCGAGCTCCGACGTGTGCAGGATCTTCATCCGCGGCACGTAGCCGAGCTGGATCGCCTGGCTCGTCAGCGAGTACGCGCCCGAGATCACCGCCTGCGACGCGATGACGGTGGCGACCGTCGACAGCACGACGAGCGGCAGCGCCGCCCATTGCGGCGCGAGCAGGAAAAACGGATTCTCGATCGCCTTCGGATCGAGGAGCAGCAGCGCGCCCTGGCCGAAGTAATTGAGCACGAGCGACGGCATCACGAGCACGTATGCGGCGAGCCGGATCGGCTTCGCGCCGAAGTGGCCCATGTCCGCATAAAGCGCCTCCGCCCCCGTCAGCACGAGCACGACGGAGCCGAGCACCACGTACGCGAGCAGCACGTGCTCGGACATGAACGAGAACGCGTAGTACGGGTTGATCGCCGAGACGATCATCGGCGCGCGCGCGATATGGTAGACGCCGAGCACGGCGATCGTGACGAACCAGAGCACCATGATCGGGCCGAACAGCTTGCCGACCGTCGCGGTGCCATGCCGCTGTATCCAGAACAGCGCGATCAGGATCACGATCGTGATCGGCAGCACGAGGTGCGTCAGTTGCGGCGCCGCGACCTCGAGGCCCTCGACCGCCGACATCACCGAGATCGCCGGCGTGATCACCGCGTCGCCGTAGAACATGCATGCGCCGAATATGCCGAGCGCCATCATCAGGCCGGTGACGCGCGACTTCGGATTCAGCGGCCGCAGCGACAGCGCCATCAGCGCGAGCACGCCGCCTTCGCCGTTGTTGTCGGCGCGCATCACGAACAGCACGTACTTGATGCCGACGACGAGGATGATCGCCCAGAACAGGAGCGAGATCACTCCGAGGATCGAACTTTGCGTGAGAGGAATGCCGTGGGCCGGACTGAACGCTTCCTTGAGCGAGTACAGCGGGCTCGTGCCGATGTCGCCGAAAACCACGCCGATTGCTGCGATTGCGAGCGATTGCAGCGAATGCTGGCGCATGGACGAGTGATTCGTGTCGGTCATAAAAGCGATATAAATCCGTGCTGGGATCGGAAAAACGAGCGCTATTCTAACTGGGCACGCAAAAATGCCGCCCACTGGTGTTGTCAGCACACCACTTGCTGCGGCGCGCCAAGTGTAGCATGGGGTCGTGACGCATCCTGCCGCGACGGGGCGTCATGATAGCCGGGCGAAGACGGCGCGCCTACCCTCGCCGCGCGATTCTTCGGATACCGTAAAGAGGATGTAAAAAGACGGAACAAAAAACGGCGCCGTCGAGGCGCCGTTTTCGATGCTGCGCCGGACGCGCTTACGCGTCGGACGCTTCGTCGCGCTGCATGTTGCCGCGCTTGATCCATGCCGCGAGATTGTGCGGACGCACCGTATCCCATTCCTCGAACGGCTGGTGAATCCACGGATTCGTCGGCAGGTACTGAACGTGGTAATCGGGCTTCACCTTCGAGCAGCCCTTGTACCAGAGCACGGCCGAACGCACGGCCGTCACGGCCGGATAGCGCTCCTTCAGATGCTGCTGAACGCGCGCGAGCGTCACGCCCGAGTCGACGAGATCGTCGACGAGCAGCACGTTGCCCGACAGATCGCCGCGCGTCATCGTGATGTACTGCGCGATGTCGAGATCGCCCTGCTGCGTGCCCGCCGCCTCGCGGTACGAACTCGTCGCGAGGATCGCGAGCGGCAGATCGTAGATGCGCGAAAGCTGATCGCCGACGCGCAGGCCGCCGCGCGCGAGGCAGAGGATCTTGTCGAACTTCCAGCCCGATTCGTGGACGGCGAGCGCGAGCATCTCGATCAGCCGGTGGTATTCGTCCCAGCCGACCCAGAGGTTCTTGTCGTCGTTGCGCGGATCGGACATCGTCAGCGCATGCATGAGATTCTGCGTCATCTACGCTTACACCTTGAACGGATGGCGCAGCAGGATCGTCTCGTCGCGATCCGGGCCCGTGGACACCATGTCGATCGGCACGCCGGCCACTTCCTGCACGCGCGTGAGGTACGCACGCGCGCTCGCGGGCAGCGCATCCCACGAGTTGATGCCGACCGTGCTCTCCTTCCAGCCGCCGAACGTCTCGTAGACGGGCTCGCAGCGCGCGACTTCGGCCGCGCCGCGCGGCAGCAGGTCGACGTCTTCGCCATCGATCTTGTAGCCGACGCACAGCTTCACTTCTTCGAGGCCGTCGAGCACGTCGAGCTTCGTCATGCAAAGGCCCGACACGCCGTTGATCTGGATCGAGCGGCGCAGCGCGGCCGCGTCGAGCCAGCCGGTGCGGCGCGGACGGCCCGTGACGGAGCCGAATTCCTTGCCGACGTTCGCGAGCGTGATGCCGATCTGATCCTGGCGGCTCGGATTATCCGCGTCGTACAGTTCGCTCGGGAACGGGCCCGAACCG
The DNA here is from genome assembly GCF_001526245.1 of Burkholderia sp. MSMB1498. Classification (NCBI taxonomy): domain Bacteria; kingdom Pseudomonadati; phylum Pseudomonadota; class Betaproteobacteria; order Burkholderiales; family Burkholderiaceae; genus Burkholderia; species Burkholderia sp. MSMB1498. The sequence continues at coordinate 73,443 of NZ_LOYJ01000026.1, read as the reverse complement.
ACGCGCGTGCAATACGCCTTCGTGATGCCGAGGATGTAGTTGAGCTTCTGCGGGCCGACGCCCGCGCCCGCCGCCGCCGCGCCCGCGACGCAGTTGCTCGACGTGACGAACGGATAGGTGCCGTGATCGATGTCGAGCAGCGTGCCCTGCGCGCCTTCGAACAGCAGGTTGCGGCCCGCGTGGTTCTCTTCGTACAGGCGGCGCGACACGTCCGCGACCATCGGCTTCAGACGATCCGCGTAGCCGAGCATCGTGTCGAGCGTCGCCTGGAAATCGACGGCCGCGCCGCCGAGATACTGGGTCAGCACGAAGTTGTGGAAATCGAGATTCTCGCGCAGGCGATCGGCGAACGTTCTCGCATCGAACAGATCCTGCACGCGCAGCGCACGGCGGCCGACCTTGTCTTCGTATGCGGGGCCGATGCCGCGGCCCGTCGTGCCGATCTTGCCCGCGCCGCGCCGCGCCTCACGCGCCTGGTCGATCGCGACGTGGTACGGCAGGATCAGCGTCGTCGCCTCGGAGATGAAGAGCCGCTCGCGAACGGACAGGCCCGCCTCTTCCAGCTCGCCGATCTCCTTGAAGAGCGCCTCGGGCGACAACACGACGCCGTTGCCGATGTAGCAGGCGACGCCTTCACGCATGATGCCCGACGGAATGAGGCGCAAGATGGTCTTCTTGCCGCCGATGATGAGGGTGTGGCCTGCGTTGTGGCCGCCCTGGAAACGCACGACGCCCTGAGCGTGGTCCGTCAGCCAGTCGACGATCTTGCCTTTGCCTTCATCACCCCATTGAGTCCCCACGACGACGACGTTGCGCCCGGGGGTCACGTTCACTGCGCTGGCAGACATGTTGATTCGATAGCTGGTTAAAAACGTATTCTACCTAGGTTCGCCGCCGGTTCCGAATTTTTCCGTTTCGCTTCAACGACATTGCACTCTAGAAACGCGCCGGAAGCCCGGCGGCGCGGCGCGTTCAGCGTGGCTCGACCACCCACGCGCCGCCTCGCTCGACGAGCGCGCGATCGCACGCGAACTCGTCGAGCACGTGATCGTGCCCCGGCAGCGCCTGGATCACGACCTCGCCCGCGTCGCGCAGCGCGCCGACTGCCGCGCGCAGCGCGTCATCGTGCTTCCACGGCGCGAGAATCGCGGCGCCGCGCGCCTCGATCGGCGAAATCCGCGCGATTTCGCGCAAGTCGAGCGAAAAGCCCGTCGCCGGACGCGCGCGGCCGTACGCCTGGCCGACGTGGTCGTAGCGGCCCCCGTGCGCGACCGCGTTCGGCACGCCGTCGACGTATGCGGCGAACATCGCGCCGCTGTGGTACGCGTAGCCGCGCAAATCGGCGAGATCGATCGCGACCTCGGCGTCCTTCACCTGCGCGGCGAGGCGCGCGAGATCGTCGAGCGCGCGCGCGATCTCGGGCAGCGCCGGCAACCGACGGCGCGCCTCGTCGAGCACCGACGCGTCGCCGTACAGGCGCGGCAGCGCGCGCAGTGCGGCGCGCGTATCGGCGCCGAGATCGTCGGTCAGCTCGTTCAGGCGCGGCACGTCCTTGCCGGCGAGCGCGTCGTAAAGCGCCTCGCCGCGCTCGGCCGCGACCGCGTCGCGCGCGAAGAGCGCGGCCAGCACGCCCGCATGGCAGAGGTCGAGCCGGATTTTCTTCAGACCAGTCAGATGCAGCGCATCGAGCATCAACTGCTGGATCTCCTCGTCGGCCTCGAGGCCCGCGTGCCCGTAGATTTCAGCGCCGATCTGCAATTGCTCGCGGCTCGCGTGCAGCCCGCGCGGACGCGTGTGCAGCACGGGGCCCGCATAGCAGAGGCGCGTCACGCCCTGGCGGTTCAGCAAGTGCGCGTCGATGCGCGCAACCTGCGGCGTCATGTCCGCGCGCAGACCGAGCGTGCGGCCCGACACCTGATCGACGAGCTTGAACGTGCGCAGGCGCAGCTCGTTGCCGCCGCTCGTCAGCAGCGACTCCAGATACTCGAGGAGCGGCGGCATGACCATTTCGTAGCCGTACGAACGAAAGCGGTCGAGCAGCCTGCGGCGCAGCTCCTCGATCTTGCGCGCCTCCGACGGCAGCACGTCGGCAATATTCTCGGGAAGTAACCAGGTCGACATCGTTGCGGTCCTACGACAGGAAACACGGCGCGCACTGAACGCGCGCCTCGGATTGAAATCGGGTCGGCGCCCGGCGTCCCGGCGCATGGCCGGGAAACGCCGAAGGGGCGCGCGCGGCCGGCTCAGGTGACGAGCAGAAGCAGCGCAAGCCCGAGCGCCATCACGATGAACCCGCCGATCCGGATATGGTGCGCGGGCCGCTCCGCTATTCTACGAAACGTGTCGCGCCACGCGCTCGGAAACACGAACGGAAAGGCGCCCTCGATGATGAGCATCAGCGCGAGAGCAAGCAGTAACGAACCAGCGAAATCCATGCGGACGACGACGCCCCTTGCACATCAACGGTTGCGGGGAGCGGCAGCGGGTGCCGCGGCGCCGCCCGTCGGGCTGCGCATGAAGCGGAAGAACTCGCTGTCCGGATCGACGACGATCACGTCGTTCGGCTTGAAGCTGTTCCGATAAGCCTGCAGGCTCGCGTAGAACTGGTAGAACTGCGGATCGCGCCCGAACGCATCGGCGGCAATCGACGCGGCCTTCGCGTCGCCCTCGCCCTTGATCGACTGCGCCGACTTGTAACCTTCCGCGAGGATCGTTTGCTGCTGACGCGCCGCGTCCGCCTTGATCTCCTCCGCCTGCGCCGCGCCTTCCGCGCGCTCCCGCTCGGCCTCGCGCTGCAGCTCGGCCGTCATCCGCTGATACGCGCCGTCCGCCTGCGCGGCGGGCAAGTCGACGCGCGTGAGCTGCACGTCGACGATGTCGATGCCGAGCGGCGCCGCGTCGGCCTGCAGCGAGCGCCTCGCCTCGTCGGCGATCGCGCGCTGGCTGCCGAGCGCATCGTCGAGCTCGCGCTTCGCGAACGCGGCGCCGAGCGCGCCCCTGACGGCCGTCGACAGGCGTTCGGCCTCGCTGCGCGGCGCACCGCCCGTCGCCTTGTAGTACTTGAGCGCGTCGGCGATCCGGTATTTGACGACGGGGCTCACGAGCACGTCGCTCTTGTCCTTCGTCGTCAGCGTTTGCGGATCGGCCGAGTCGAGCGTCTGCACGCGGACATCGACGAGCGTCGCCGTCTGCAGCGGCTGCGGCAGCTTGAAATGGAGGCCGGGGCCGGCGAGCGTCGACGCGCCGCCGTCGCGCGACGACAGCACGGCCGCGTGGCGCGGATCGACGACGAGCACCGTCGACGCAGCCACCAGCGCGACGACGACGATCGCTACGACGAGCGCAATGATTCGGTTCATATGATGCGCTCCTCGTTACTGCAGATCGTCGGTGCGCGAACGGCTGCGAAACCCCTCGCGCGAGCGCAGCGAATCGCTGCCGGACGCCGGATTCGCGGCGGCGGGCGCCGATGCGTGCGACGCGCCGGCGACGGCCGCAGCCGACGCCGGCGCGGAAAATGCGGGGGCGAACGCCTGGGCGCCGCTCGCGGGTGCCGCGGCGGCGGCGCTCGCCGCCTCTGCCGCGCGCTGGCGGCCCGCCTCGACGATCTTGTCGAGCGGCAGATAAAGCACGCTGTTGCCCGCCTTGTTGCCGACGTACACCTTTGTCGTGTTCGAATAGATCTCCTGCATCGTCTCGAGGTACATCCGCTCGCGAATCACCGCGGGCGCCTTCGAGTACTGCGCGTAGACCTGCTTGAAGCGCTCCGCGTCGCCCTCCGCCTGCGCGACGACGCGCTCGGCGTACGACTTCGCGTCGTCGACCATCTTCGCCGCGTCGCCCTGCGCGCGCGGCAGCAACTCGCTTGCGTACGCCTGCGCGGCGTTCTTCGCGGCCTCGCCGTCCTGACGCGCCTTCGCGATGTCGTCGACGGCCGCCTGCACCTGCTCGGGCGGCGAGACGCTCTGCACGGTCACGCCCGTCACGACGAGGCCCGTGCGATAGCCGTCGAGATCGCGCTGGATTGCTTTCGCGAGCGCATCGCGCAGTGCGTCGCGATCCAGCGCGAGCACGTCGTCCGCGCTCTTCGCGCCGACGATCTCGCGCACCGCCGCCTGCGCCGCCTGCGACACGCTGCGCTCGGGATCGGCGGCGCGAAACAGGTAGTCGGTCGCGGAGCCGACTCGATATTGAACGGCAAAGCGCACGTCGACGATGCCCCCGTCGCGCGTGAGCATCGATGCGTCCTTCACGTTCGCGAGCCGCACCACGTTGTTGCGGCCGATCTCGATCGAGCGCACCTGCGCGGTGTCGACGATCTCGTGCGATTCGAACGGATACGGCAGGCGCCAGTGCACGCCGTCACCGACCGTGCCCTTGTATTCGCCGAAGCGCAGCACGACGCCCGTCTGGCCGTCCTGGACGATGAAGATGCCGCTGCCGAGATAGATCGCGATCAAGACGCCCGCGACGATGCCGACGCCGACGCGCGCGGCGCGCCCGTTGTCCGGGCGAAGGCCATTGTTGCCGCCGCCCTTGCCGCCGAGCCAGCCGTTCAGGCGGCGGTTGAAATTCCGCCACATCTCGTCGAGATCCGGGGGGCCGTCGTCGCGCCCGTTCGGGCGCTTCGATTCGTTCGCGCGCGGCTTGTCGCCGTTGCCGCCGCGTCCCCAGCGGGGATCGTTGATCGACAGCAAGGCGCGCATACGCCGCCAGGTACTCCGCTCGTTGTAGTCGTTCACCTGTGTTTGTTCACCAGATTGGAGCAACTAGACCGGCCGCAGCCGTCAGCGCCCGTGTTCGGAAACCGGGTGGTCTTCGTGTGGTAGCGCCGGCGCGCCGTCGAGCGGCACGGCGCCGACAAGATGTTCCGCGGTGGCGATCTCGGCAATGGCGGCACGCAGCGAGTCCAGACCCTGGCCCGTGCGCGCGCTCAAAAAGACGCGCGAGATATTACCATATTCGTCCCGCTCGACCGCGCCCCCGCGGGCCGCGAGCTCGGGCACCGCGTCGATCTTGTTGAACACGAGAATCTGACGGATAGAATCCGCCCCGATTTCGTGCAGCACCTCGTTGACCTGCTCGATCTGCTCGAGCCGCACCGCGCTCGACGCATCGACGACGTGCAGCAGCAGATCCGCGTGGATCGTTTCCTCGAGCGTCGCGCGAAACGCCGCGACGAGCTGGTGCGGCAGCTCGCGAATGAAGCCGACGGTGTCGGACACGACGATCTGCCCGACCTCGTCGCCGAGATACACGCGCCGCGACGTCGTGTCGAGCGTCGCGAACAGCTGATCCGCCGCGTATGCCTGCGCTTTCGTGAGCGCATTGAAGAGCGTCGACTTGCCCGCGTTCGTGTAGCCGACGAGCGACACCGACATCGTGCCGCTACGCACCCGCTGCCGGCGCTGCGTGTGATGCTGACGGCGCAGCTTGTCGAGCCGCGACTTCAGCATCTTGATGCGCTCGCCGATCAGGCGGCGGTCGGTTTCGAGCTGCGTTTCGCCGGGACCGCGCAGGCCGATCCCCCCCTTTTGCCGCTCGAGGTGGGTCCAGGCCCGAATCAGTCGGGTCGCAAGATATTGCAGCTGCGCGAGCTCCACCTGCAGCTTGCCTTCGTGGCTGCGCGCGCGCTGGGCGAAAATATCGAGAATGAGGCTCGTGCGATCGACAACGCGCCGATTAAGCATCCGTTCCAGGTTGCGTTGCTGCGCGGGAGCGAGCGCGTGATTGAAGATGACGATTTCGACGTCGTTCGCTTCGCAGGCAAGCCGCAGTTCCTCGGCTTTGCCGCTGCCGACGAACATGGCGGCGTCGGGGCTCGCACGGCGGCCCGTCAGCGTGACGGCGGGATGGGCGCCCGCGCTGGAGGCGAGCAGGCTGAGTTCTTCGAGACTGGCTTCGAAATCGGTCTTGCCGAAATCGATGCCTACTAACGCTGCGTTGATCAAATTATCGGAAGTCAAGATTGGGCGGCTGGCATCGGATGCCGACGGCGACGCGAGCCAGCCGCGGCAATGGGTTAGGACGCTGCTTCCGCATCCGGGTGGAAGTTCACCGGACGCGCCGGCACGACCGTCGAAATGGCGTGCTTGTAAACCATTTGAGTAACCGTGTTCCTGAGCAACACGACGTACTGGTCGAACGATTCGATGTTCCCTTGGAGCTTGATGCCGTTGACGAGATAAATCGAAACCGGTACATGCTCTTTACGCAGTGCGTTCAAAAACGGGTCTTGTAACAATTGCCCTTTGTTGCTCATGGCGTACTCCATCTTTTTTGCAGGTTGATCTAAATTGGGGCGAAGAAAAAGAGATCCGCCGCCAATCGCTACACTATAGCCGATTTTGTCCGCCCCGCCCGGCTCTGCCGTCCGGCCGACGCGGCTGCCTCGCTCAGCCCTTGTCGGCGTAAGGATTGGTCGACGAGCGGAACTCTATGCGCAATGGAGTGCCCGTCAGCGAGAAAGTTTCTCGGAAACGATTCTCGAGATAGCGCTTGTACGTCTCGGTCACGGCGTCGAGCGCATTGCCGTGGATCACGATGATGGGCGGGTTCTGTCCGCCCTGGTGTGCATAGCGCAGCTTCGGCCGCACCGGGCCGCGGCGGCGCGGCTGCTGGAACTCGACCGCCTCGATCAGCGCGCGCGTGAGCTTCGGTGTCGGCAGCTTCTTCATCGCGGCCGCGTATGCGTCGTCGACCGAGCGCATCAGCGCTCCGATGCCCGTCTTCTCCGCAGCCGAAATGAAATGGAACTTCGCGAATTCGAGGAATTTCAGCTTGCGCGCGAGATCGGCCTTCGTGCGCTCGCGCACGTGCGAATCGAGCCCGTCCCACTTGTTCACGCCGACGACGAGCGCGCGCCCCTGCTCGACGACGAAGCCCGCGATGTGCGCGTCCTGATCGGAAATGTCCTGCTGCGCATCGAGCAGAAGAATCACGACGTTCGCGTCGGAGATCGACTGCAGCGTCTTCACGACCGAGAACTTCTCGATCGCCTCGAACACCTTGCCGCGGCGGCGCAGGCCCGCCGTGTCGATCAGCGTGTACTGCTTGCCGTTGCGCTCGAAATCGACATAGATCGAATCGCGCGTCGTGCCCGGCATGTCGAACGCGATCACGCGATCTTCGCCGATCAGCGTGTTGACGAGCGTCGACTTGCCGACGTTCGGCCGGCCGACGATCGCGATCTTGACGCCGCGCGCGGCCGCGTCCTCTTCGCTCTCTTCCGGCTGGCCCGCGTACGCGACCTCGAGCGCCTCGTTGATCATGTCGGTCACGCCGTCGCCGTGCGCGGCCGAAATCGCGCGCGGGTCGCCCAGGCCGAGCTCGTAGAAATCCGACGCGACCGCCGTGTATTTCATCCCCTCGGCCTTGTTGACGACGAGGAAGATCGGCCGTCCGGTCTTGCGCAGGTAGTCGGCGATCGACTTGTCCTGCGGCGCGAGGCCGTTGCGGCCGTCGACGATGAACACGACGACGTCCGCCTCCTCGACCGCCTGGCGCGTCTGCCGCGCCATCTCGTGCAGGATGCCGTCCTTCGCGACGGGCTCGAAGCCGCCCGTGTCGACGACGAGATACGGCCGCGCGCCGACCCGCCCCTCGCCGTAGTGGCGATCGCGCGTCAAGCCGGGCAGATCGGCGACCAGCGCATCGCGCGAACGCGTGAGCCGGTTGAACAGCGTGGATTTCCCCACATTGGGGCGCCCAACGAGGGCAATGACCGGTTTCATCTGATTGATGTCGTCTACGTGAAACGCAGCGGCGATGAGCCCGCATTCGGCAGGCGGCTGCGCTTGATGGAAATTAGCACGAATTCGCGCCGACTCGGCGCGCAGGCGGCGGCATACGTGTCGCGCCGCTCATTTTTTTCGATTCGCTCCCGGCCCCGCGGACCGCGCGATGCCGCGCCGCCGGGCCGCGTGCGCCCGGCTACGGCCGCACGCACGCGTCAAAAAATACGAAGCGCGGCCGGCGAAACGCGCGGCCGCGCGAAAAACGCCGCGCGCTTAGCGCGGACGGAAACCGTACACGCCGCCGTCCTGCGTCTGGATGACGAGCGTGTTGCCGGCGAGCACGGGCGCCGCGGCGATCGCGCTGCCGTCCGTCTTCATCCGGGCGACGAACGTGCCGTCGTCGCGCGACAGGAAGTGCACGAAGCCCTTGTAGTCGCCGAACACGACCGCGCGGCCGAGCAGGTACGGCACGCCGACGTCGCGGCTCTTCAGCTTGTCGTTGCGCCAAAGCTCCTTGCCCGTCGCGACGTCGTAAGCCGACACGACCGACCAGTCGTCGCCGCCCGCGACCACCGTATCGTCCTGCGCGACGCCGCTGCGGCTCGAAAACGATTTTTCCCACAGCGGACGGCCCGAGTTCGCGTCGAAGCAGCCGAGCTGGCCCTGGAACGTCACCGCGCAGGTCTCGGCGCCGACGAGAGTCGGCGCGCCCGTCACGTCGTTGATCCGCTCGACCTCCGTCACGCCCTTCGGGAACGACACGGGCGTCTGCCAGAACGGCTCGCCCGTCTGCAGGTTCAGCGCGACGAGGCCGCCGCCCGGAAAGCCCGCGAGCACCGCAGCGTCGCCCGCGAACGTCATGCCGGCCGACACGCGCAGATTGAGCGGCACCGCGCGATTGCGGTACGTCCACTTCTGCTCGCCCGTCTGCCCGTTGAACGCGATCACCTGGCCGTCGATCGTGCGCACGATCACGAGGCCGTTGCCGACGAGCGGCGGCGAGAAGACCTCGCCCTGCACGCTCGTCTTCCACAGCAGCTTGCCGTCCGGGCCGAGCACGAACACGCCGCCCTTCAGCGCGCCGACCGCGGTCAGGGTGCCGTCGCTGCCGACGCCCGCCGACAGGTCGGAGCCGACCTTCGCGCGCCAGACTTCCTGGCCCGTCTTCGCGTCGATCTTCTCGACCGAACCGTTCGCGCCGGCGACGTACACCGCATCGCCCACCGCGACGGGCGAGAACGAGTAGCGGCCGCCCTTGCTGACGCTCGCCTTCCACACTTGCTGCACGTCGAGCACGGGTTTGAACTCGGTAAGCGGCGTCGGCACGCGGCGCGCGTCCTTCGTTGACGAACAGGCCGCGAGAACCAGGACGGCCGCCGCGCAGGCAACGGGTGCAGCGTAACGTTTCAGCAGATTCATCGATAGCGAAGCAAAGTTAAGTTGTAAAACGAAAGCGCACGCGCTCAACCGCCGAGCGCGTCCAGCTTGAACTGCACGAGTTGGCGGGCGGAGGCGTCATCCTTCGGCAGCGAATCGAGCGCGAGCTTGTACGCGGCGCGCGCGTCGTCGCTCTTGCCCTGCGCGGCGAGCAGATCGCCGCGACCATTCGCGACGGCGCCCTTGAACGCCTCGGGCGGCGTGCCCGACAGCAGCGCGAGGCCTGCGTCGTACGCCTTCTCGTCGAGCAGCAGCGACGCAAGACGCAGTGTCGCGATCTGCTTGTACTCGCCGTCCTTCGCATGATCGGCGGCCCACTGCAACTGCGCCTTCGCACCCGCCGTATCACCCGCGCCGTACAGCGCCTTCGCCGCCTCGAGCGCCGTCATCTGCGCATAGGCGGTGCCGCCGAACTTGTCCTCCATGTCCGACGCGACGCGCGACACTTTCGCCTTGTCGTTCGACTGGACGGCCTGCTGCACCTGCTCGTAGAGCACGGCCGCTTGCGCGGCCTGGCGGCGCTGCCAGTAGTTCCAGCCGTTCCAGGCGGCCGCGGCGGCGAGGACGGCGATCGCGATCCAGGTCGTCAGATTGCCCCACCGGGCCCACCACGCCTTCAGGCTTTCAATCGATTCTTGTTCGTCGTGATAACTCATCGCCTAGCGATTCCTTCCTGTACACGCTTCTTTGTCGAGCGGATGCGCCGCGATCAGTCGTCGCCGTCTTCGGCGGTTGCAACCATCGCATTGATTAGAAAATCGGTCAAGCTTTCGACCGGCACGGACTGCTGAACGTTCTTTTCGCCGTCGTCGCCCGCGCCGCGCAGCGGCTTCACGCTCGCCGTGCCGTTTGCCATCTCGTCGTCGCCGAAGATCACCGCGAACGCCGCGCCGCTCGCGTCGGCACGCTTCATCTGCGACTTGAAGCTCGCGCCCGCGCCGTCCGCGCTGCAGTGGAAAATCACGTCGAGGCCCGTGTCGCGCAGACGCTCCGCGACGACGAACGCTTGCTCGCGCGCCGCGTCGCCCTGATGGACGACGTACACGTCGACGCCTTCCTGCTCCGGCACGAGGTTCTCTTCCTTCAGCAGCTCGAGAATGCGCTCGACGCCCATCGCCCAGCCGCACGCGGCGGTCGGCTTGCCGCCCAGTTGCTCGATCAGCGGATCGTAGCGGCCGCCCGCGGCGACCGTGCCTTGCGCGCCGAGCTTGTCGGTCACCCACTCGAATACGGTCAGATTGTAGTAATCGAGCCCGCGCACGAGCCGCGGGTTGATCGTAAACGGCAGGTTGTTCGCCTTCAGCAGGCGCTGCAGGCCTTCGAAGTGCGCACGCGACGCGTCGCCGAGGAAGTCGATCAGCTTCGGCGCATTCTGCACGATCTCCTGCAGCGCGGGATTCTTCGTGTCGAGCACGCGCAGCGGATTCGTGTACAGGCGACGCTGGGCGTCGTCATCGAGCTTCTCGACGTGCTGCTCGAGATACTTGACGAGTTCGACGCGGTGCGCCGCGCGCTCCTGCGCAAGGCCGAGCGAGTTGATCTCGAGCTTGATGCCGGTGAGGCCGAGATCGTCCCACAGGCGCTGGCACATCATGATGATTTCCGCGTCGGCGTCCGGCCCCGCGAAGCCGAGCGCCTCGACGCCGACCTGGTGGAACTGGCGATAGCGGCCGCGCTGCGGACGCTCGTGGCGGAACATCGGGCCGACGTACCACAGGCGCTTCGGCCCGTCGTACAGCATGTTGTGCTCGATGGCCGCGCGCACGACGGCCGCGGTGTTCTCGGGGCGCAGCGTCAGGTTCTCGCCGTTGAGCGCGTCGACGAAGCTGTACATCTCCTTCTCGACGATATCGGTCACTTCGCCGATGCCGCGCGTGAAGAGCTGCGTATGCTCGACGATCGGCGTACGGATGTTCTGATAGCCGTACGCGCGCAACAGCGACTTCACGGTCGCCTCGAAGAATTCCCACAAGCCGGCATCCTGCGGGAGGATGTCGTTCATGCCCTTCACGCCCGCGAGCTTCTCGAGCTTTCGCTTTTGTTCTGTCATCTGAAATACGGTGGACGAATTAATTCTGGACCGCAACGCGGCCGTAGGTGCGCGCGACGTAATCGCTCACGATCTGCTGGAATTCCTCCGCGATGCGCTCACCGCGCAGCGTCTTCACTTTCTGGCCGTCGACGAACACGGGCGCGGCCGGGTTCTCGCCCGAGCCCGGCAGGCTGATGCCGATGTTCGCGTGCTTCGACTCGCCCGGGCCGTTGACGATGCAGCCCATCACCGCGACGTTCATCTTCTCGACGCCCGGATATTCCTTGCGCCACGCGGGCATCTGCTCGCGCAGATAGGTCTGGATCTGCAGCGCGAGCTCCTGGAACAGCGTGCTCGTCGTGCGGCCGCAGCCCGGGCACGCGACGACCATCGGCGCGAACGAGCGCAGCCCCATCGTCTGCAGGATTTCCTGGCCGACGATCACTTCGCCCGTGCGCGACGCGCCGGGTTCCGGCGTGAGCGAGATGCGGATCGTGTCGCCGATCCCTTCCTGCAGCAGCAAGCCGATCGCGGCCGTCGACGCGACGATGCCCTTCGAGCCCATGCCCGCCTCGGTGAGACCGAGATGCAACGCGAAGCCGCAGCGGCGCGCGAGCTCACGATACACGGCGATCAGATCCTGCACGCCGCTCACCTTGCACGACAGCACGATCTTCTCGCGGCCGAGGCCGAGCTCCACCGCGCGCTCGGCCGAGCCGACCGCCGACTGGATCAGCGCCTCGTACATCACGCTCTGCGCTTCCCACGGCTCGGCGCGCGCGCCGTTCTCGTCCATCATCCGCGCGAGCAGGTCCTGGTCGAGGCTGCCCCAGTTCACGCCGATGCGCACCGGCTTGTCGTACTTGATCGCGGCCTCGATCATCTGCGCGAACTGCGAATCGCGCTTCGCGCCCTGGCCGACGTTGCCAGGGTTGATCCGGTACTTCGACAGCGCTTCCGCGCACTCGGGATAGTCGCGCAGCAGCAGATGCCCGTTGTAATGGAAATCGCCCACGAGCGGCACGGATACGCCCATCCGGTCGAGCTGCTCGCGGATCGCCGGCACGGCGGCGGCGGCCTCGGGCGTGTTCACCGTGATGCGCACGAGCTCCGAGCCCGCGTTCGCGAGCTCCTTCACCTGGATCGCGGTGCCGATCGCATCGGCCGTGTCGGTGTTCGTCATCGACTGCACGCGCACGGGCGCCGCGCCGCCGATCGTCACGAGCGTCCCGCCCCAGCGGACGTCGACCGCATGCGACACGCGCCGCGGCGCATGCCCGCCGAACACCGGCTCGGTTGAACAAATCTGACTGCTGCGTGGGGATTGAGCTTCGGATTGCATCGATAGATCCAATTTACGCCAAACGCGCCGCCCGCTTGGCGACGCGCGAAAGAGAACAGCGCCGTGCCCGGCCGGCCACGGCGCTTGCCGTCAGGGCAATGCGAAACGCGCGACGTTGCCCCGAGCCGTCGAGTATTTTGCCGGATCGACGGGCTTGCCGTCGAAAGCGATCGATTCGAGCCCGGCCTTGTTGCCGATCGTGACCTTGAGCGGCGCATCGCCTGCAACCTGCTTCGTCTCGCCGGCGCGCACGAGCGACGAGAACAACTCCTTGCCGTTCTTGTCGCGCACGCTGAACCAGCAGTCCTGCGCGACCTTCAGCGCGACCACCGACTGACCGGGCGCGGCCGTTACGACGGCGCTCGCGCCATCGGCCCCCAGTGCCGCCGATTGTTGCATCGATTGCGCCGGTTGCGCGGCGGCGACCGGCGTCGAAGCGGGCGGCACGGCCACCGCGCTCGCGACGGCAGGCGCGGAACCCGCGGCCGGCACGCTCGCCACCACCGCATCGCCCGCCGACGCGCCGCCGACCGACTGCGTCGCGCTCGCCGCGACGGCGCTCGCCTGCGTCACCGTGCCGGACACCGCCGCGCTCGCCGGCAGATCGGACGCGGCGCCCTCCGGCTGCGCACGCGCGCCCGACGCGGCTTCGCCGGCCCCGCTCGACTTCAAGCGCGCGAGCCAGTTCGACGATTCGCCGCCCGTACGCCACATCGCCGCGGCGATCAACGCGACGACGACCGCCGCGACCGCCCACAGCCACGGCCGGCCGCGCGACGAGCCGCCGAGCGGAATCGACACCCGGCCGCGCGGCAGATCGGTGCCGGCCGACGCGGGCATCGACAGATCGACCTCGGGCACACCCTTCTCGCGACGCAGCGCCTGCGCGAACGGTTCCGGATCGACGCCGAGCATCTTCGCGTAACTGCGCACGAGGCCAAGCGCGAAAGTCGTCCCCGGAAGCTGACTCGTATCGCCCGCCTCGAGCGCCTGCAACTTCGACGCCGCGACCTTGAGCCGCGCGGACACGTCGTCGACCGACCATCCCTTCGCCTCGCGCAACTCCGCGAGCCGCGCGCCCACTGCCGCGACCGACGCAATGCCGCCGCCGGCCGCCGCCGGTTTCTCGCCTGCGTTCGTCTCTGGGCTCTTTGACGGCTGCGGTTCGCTCATCCTCATCCTCGCGTCGATTCTTCTTGCCTGCACGCCCGCACCGGCTCCGGCCAGGCTCGCAACACCACCGTTGTCACACACTGCGCGGCGCCGCGCGCCGCCCCCGATCGCTTTACGCGTATTTCACTGCCGGCCCGGGCATCCCCGTCAAACCGCCCGGATCTCGATAATCTTTGCCGCGCCCGTTCGCTCGGCAAGCCGCGTGCGGTCCTTGACCGCGCCCGCCAGTTGGCCGCAGGCGGCGTCGATGTCGTCGCCGCGCGTCTTGCGGATCGTCGTCACGATGCCGGCGTCGATCAGGATCTGCGCGAAGCGCTTGATCTGTTCCGCCTTCGAGCGCACGAGCCCCGATTCCGGGAACGGATTGAACGGAATCAGATTGAACTTGCACGGCACGTCGCGCGTCAGCGCGAGCAGCTCGCGCGCATGCGCGTCGGTGTCGTTGACGCCGTCGAGCATGCAGTATTCGAACGTGATGAAATCGCGCGGCGCGACTTTCAGATAACGCTGGCACGCGGCCATCAGCTCGCGCAGCGGATGCTTCTTGTTGAGCGGCACGAGCATGTCGCGCAGCGCGTCGTTCGACGCGTGCAGCGACACCGCGAGCGCGACGGGCAGCTCGGCGCCGAGCTTGTCCATCATCGGCACGACGCCCGAGGTCGACAGCGTCACGCGCCGGCGCGACAAGCCGTACGCGTTGTCGTCGAGCATGAGGCGCATCGCGGGCACGACCGCCGAATAATTGAGAAGCGGCTCGCCCATGCCCATCATCACGACGTTCGTGATGACGCGCTCGGCCTTGCCGTTCGGGCCGGGCGCGCGCCCGAGCGACGCGCGCAGCGCGAATTCCGCCATCCGCAGTTGCCCGACGATCTCGCCCGTCGACAGATTGCGGGAAAAACCTTGCTTGCCGGTCGAGCAGAAGCGGCAATTGACCGCGCATCCCGCCTGCGACGACACGCACAGCGTGCCGCGTGTTTCCTCGGGGATGAACACCGTCTCGACCGCGTTGCCGTTGCCGACGTCGATAAGCCACTTGCGCGTGCCGTCGGCCGACACGTGATCGCTCAGAATGTCGAGCGTGCCGATCACGGCGCGCCCTTTCAGCTTTTCGCGCAGCGACTTCGCGAGATCGGTCATCCCGTCGAAATCGGCTGCGTTGTATTGATGGATCCAGCGCTGCAGTTGCTTAGCGCGAAACGCCTTCTCGCCGAGGCTGCCGCAGTACGCGACGAGACCCTCGGCGTCGAGGTCGAGTAGATTGACGATGGTTTCGCTCGCCATGATGCCCTGCCTTGCCGCCAGACGCGCCGGACCCCGACCCGCTCAGCGCGAGTAGACGTTCATTTCCGGGAAGAAGAACGCGACTTCGCCGCGCGCCGTTTCCGGTGCGTCCGAGCCGTGCACGGCGTTCGCGTCGATGCTGTCCGCGAAGTCGGCGCGGATCGTGCCCTTTTCCGCCTTCTTCGGGTCCGTCGCGCCCATCAGGTCGCGGTTCTTCAGGATCGCGTCCTCGCCTTCGAGAACCTGGATCATCACCGGGCCCGAGATCATGAATTCGACGAGATCCTTGAAGAACGGACGCTCGGCGTGCACGGCGTAGAATTTCTCCGCATCGGCGCGCGACAGGTGCGCCATGCGCGCCGCCACGATCTTCAGGCCGGCGTTTTCGAAACGGCTGTAGATCTGGCCGATCACGTTCTTCGCCACCGCATCCGGCTTGATGATCGACAGGGTGCGCTCGAGTGCCATAAAAACTCCAAGAAATTAAGAGGTTACAGTTTCAAATGAATCCGCTATTGTAACACGTTCCCGTGTATCATTGCGATTGAACCCTTACACGACAGAAAGGTTCTAACACTTCGCGTTTCGCGGGCACCGAGACGTTGAAACCTCCGCCCTCGAAACCTATCTTAGGGGTAGCGGCCTGACGGCTTATTGCGGCGCAACAAGCGCGCCGCCGGCCGGCGGCGCCGCCACGTTCCATGTTAGGAGAAACCATGAACGACTATCCGTACAACTTCGGCCGCGGCGGCGCGATCAGCACGGCCGAGACTCGCAACCGCGTGCTGCGCAACACCTACTGGCTTCTTGCGCTGTCGATGGTGCCGACCGTGCTCGGCGCCTGGGTCGGCGTCGCGACGGGTTTCTCGCTGTTCGCCGCGACGAGCCCGATGATGAGCCTTCTCGCGTTCTTCGCGATCGCGTTCGGCTTCATGTTCGCGATCGAGCGCACGAAGAACAGCTCGGCCGGCGTGTTCGTGCTGCTCGGCTTCACGTTCTTCATGGGCCTGATGCTGTCGCGCCTCCTGAGCTTCATCCTCGGCTTTTCGAACGGCCCGTCGCTCATCATGCTCGCATTCGGCGGCACCGGCGTGATCTTCGCCGCGATGGCGACGGTCGCGACCGTCAGCAAGCGCGATTTCTCCGGCCTCGGCAAGTGGCTCTTCGTCGGCGTGATCGTGCTGCTGCTCGCAATGGTCGCGAACGTGTTCCTGCAGTTGCCGGCGCTGATGCTCACGGTGTCGGTGCTCGCGATCGTGATCTTCTCGGCGTACATGCTGTTCGACGTCCAGCGCGTCGTGAACGGCGGCGAGACCAACTACATCAGCGCGACGCTCGCGATCTACCTCGATCTGTACAACGTGTTCACGAACCTGCTCGCGCTGCTCGGCATCTTCGGCGGCAACCGCAACTGAAGCCCGGCGGCGCTTCGTCGCGCATCACGAAAAACCGGCCCCGAGGGCCGGTTTTTTCATGCCCGCGCGCCGCGCACGGCGCACGGCGCCGCGAAAGCAACGCGTCACGCGCGCTCGAAGAGCGCGATCGATTCGACGTGCGACGTATGCGGAAACATGTTGACGACGCCCGCGCCCTTCAGCCGGTAGCCCGCCTCGTGCACGAGGAGCCCCGCGTCCCGCGCGAGCGTCGACGGGTTGCACGACACGTAGACGATCCGCGCGGGCAGCGGCCCGACGCCGCTCTGCGCGATGTCCGCAAGCGCCTTCGACACCGCGAGCGCGCCTTCGCGCGGCGGATCGATCAGGAATTTGTCGAACGCGCCGAGCGCGCGCAGATCGTCGGCCGTCACCTCGAACAGGTTGCGGCACGCGAACGACGTGTGGCCGTCGACGCCGTTTTCCTTCGCGTTCGCGAGCGCGCGCACGCTCAGCGTCTCGCTGCCCTCGATCCCGACCACCTCGCGCGCGAGCCGCGCGAGCGGCAGCGTGAAGTTGCCGATTCCGCAGAACAGATCGAGCACGCGATCGTCGCGCGAGGGCGCGAGCAGCCGCAACGCGCGCCCGACGAGCACGCGGTTGATCTGGTGATTGACCTGCGTGAAGTCGGTCGGCTTGAACGGCATCCGGATGCCGAATTCGGGCAGCGTGTAGTCGAGCTGCACGTCGAGCGGATAGAACGGCGCGACCGTATCCGGCCCCTTCGGCTGCAGCCAGAACTGCACGCGGTGCGTGTCGGCGAATTCGCGCAGCAGCGCCTCGTCGGCCGCGTTGATCGGCTCGAGCACGCGCAGCACGAGCGCCGTCACTTGCGAGCCGACCGCGAGCTCGATCTGCGGCATGCGATCGCGGATCGACAACTGCTCGACGAGCCTGCGCAGCGGCACGAGCATCGCCGACACGTGCGGCGGCAACACCTCGCAGCTCGTCATGTCGGCCACATAGCTGCTCTTCTTCTCGTGGAAGCCGACGAGCACGCCGCCCTTCTTCGCGACGTGGCGCACGGTGAGGCGCGCGCGATACCGGTAGCCCCAAGACGGGCCGTGTATCGGCGCGAACATCGCTTCGGCGCGCAGCTTCGCGAGATGCCACAGGTTGTCCTCGAGCACGCGCTGCTTGATCGCGACCTGCGCGCGCATATCGAGATGCTGCATCGAGCAGCCGCCGCAGGTGCCGAAAAACGCGCATTTCGGCTGCGTGCGCATCACGCTCGGGCGCAAAATATCGACGACTTGCGCCTGCTCGTAGGTCGGCTTCCGGCGGAAGCTCGAATACGTGACGCGCTCGCCGGGCAGCGCGCCCTCGACGAAAATCACCTTGCCGGGCTCGCCGTTTTCGTCGACGACGCGGCCGACGCCGCGCGCTTCCATGTCGAGCGAATCGATATCGAGAACCGGGGCGCGATCGGGCGCGGCGCTCGCATGCGACGCGCGGCGCGTGGAGAGAGGGACGGCTTCTGACACCAGCTTTTCCTGACGAACGATTGTGGGGAAAGGCGAGATTGTAGACGAACGGCCGTCACGCAACGGAGATTCGACGATGCGACTCATCAGTTGGAACATCCAATGGGGACGGGACGCCGACGGCACGGTCGATCTGGCGCGCACGATCGACGCTGCCCGCCGGCTCGGCGATTTCGACGTGCTGTGCGCGCAGGAACTCACGCGCGGCTTTCGCGCGCTGCCGGGCGGCCCTTCCGACGATCAGTATGCCGAACTGGCGACGCTGTTGCCAGAGTATGCGGTGTTCGACGCGATCGGCGTCGATCTGCCGCCGACCGAGCCGGGCGCGCCGCGCCGGCAGTTCGGCAACGCGCTCGCGACGCGGCTGCCGGTCGAGCGCGCGATGCGCCACGCGCTGCCGTGGCCCGCGAGCGCCGCCGCGCCGTCGATGCCGCGCTGCGCGCTCGAAGTCACGCTGCGCGCACCGTTCGGGCCGCTGCGCGTCGTCGTCACGCACTTGGAGTATTACTCGGCGAAGCAGCGGCTCGCGCAAGTCGACGCGTTGCGGCGCCTGCACCGCGAGGCGGCCGCGCACACGCGCGCGAGTGCGCCGCCTGAGACGCCGACAGGTCCGTTCGCGCCGTCCGCGCGCGCGGCCGACGCGATCGTCTGCGGCGATTTCAACAGCGCGTATCGCAGCGGCGCTTACCGGCGCTTTCTCGCGCCGTTTCCCGACGCGCCGTGCTTCGTCGACGCGTGGCTCGCGCGCCATCCGGGCGAGACGCCGCCGATGACCGCAGGCGTCTACGACACCGAGCAGTGGAAGGAGGGGCCGATGACCTGCGATTTCGTGTTCGTCACCGACACGCTCGTTCGCCGCCTGACGCGCTGCGAGATCGACGGCGCGGTGCGCGCGTCCGATCATCAGCCGATCGTGCTCGAACTGAGCGATGCGTGAGCGCCGGCGAGCCGGCGAGAAAAGAGACGCGTTTCGGTTTCGCGGCGTCGAGAGAGAGCAGCGTCCGCCCTACGGGGGACGCCGGACGGTTCACGCGTCGAACGCGGCGAGGTATTCGGCCCAGTGCGGCGCCGGCTCCTGCACGAGCGAATTCTTCACGAGCGCGATCTCTTCGGTGTACTCGGCGGGCGACAGACCACCGCGCATCTGCTGGAACCGACAGTACAGCAAGTAGGTGTTCACGACGTCGGTCTCGCAGTAGTTGCGGATCTCCTCGATCCGCCCTTCCTGAAACGCCTTCCACACCTGGCTGCCGTCCATCCCGAGCTTGCCCGGAAAGCCGCACAGCTTCGCGAGCGCGTCGAGCGGCGCGCTCGCGCGCGGCTGATAGAGCGCGAGCAGATCCATCAGGTCGAGATGCCGCGTGTGGTAGCGCGACAGGTAGTTGTTCCACTTGAAGTCGCGATCGTCCTCGCCCATGTCCCAGTAGCGCGGCGCCGCGACGCCGTGCACGAGCCCGCGGTAATGCAGCACCGGCAGATCGAAGCCGCCGCCGTTCCACGACACGAGTTGCGGCGTGTACTTCTCGATCACGCGGTAGAACGACTGGATCAACGTCGCCTCCGGGTCGCCCGGTGCACCGAGCGAGCGCACGCGAAAGCCGGTGTTGTCGCGGAACACGCACGAAATTGCCGCGACCCGTTGCAGATGAAGCGGCAGGAAATCGCTGCCCGTCTTCTCGCGGCGCGCGGCGAACGCGTGCTCGGCCACTTCGGCATCGGTGAGGTCGGCGGGCAGATCTTCAAGACGGCGAATGCCGTCGACATCGGGAATCGTCTCGATGTCAAAAACCAGAATCGGTGTCATCGATGAATTACAGAACGGCGTCCTTGCGCACGCCGTTGGATGCGAAAAACCGCTTGAGCCGCACGAGCGCTTCCTGCTGGATCTGGCGAACCCGCTCGCGGGTCAGCCCCATCTCGTCTGCAAGCTCCTCGAGCGTCGCGGGTTCAATGTGATTGAGGCCGAAGCGCCGCTCGATCACATGGCGGTGCTTGTCGGACAGGCGCGACAACCATGCGCGCGTTAGCGTTTCCAGTTCGCGGTGCTGAACCTCCGCATCGGGCGACTGGCTCTGGTCGTCGGGCAGCAGATCGAGCAGGCTGCTCGCCGGATCGAGATCGAGCGGCGCATCGAGCGATGCGGTGTGCTCGTTGAGCGCGAGGATGTCGGTGACTTCCTCGGCCGTCTTGCCCGTCAGATACGCGATGTCGTCGATGCTCGCCTCGCGGCGCTCGGCCGCCGCGCCCGTCGACAGCGAGTTCTTTTCCAGATGGCGCTTCGCGCGCAGCACCTGGTTCAGCTCGCGGATCACGTGCACCGGCAGCCGCACCGTGCGCGCCTGATTCATGATCGCGCGCTCGATGCTTTGCCGTATCCACCAGGTCGCGTACGTCGAAAAGCGAAAGCCGCGCGTCGGATCGAACTTCTCGATCGCGTGCATGAGCCCGAGGTTGCCTTCCTCGATCAGATCGAGCAGCGGCACGCCGCGATTCAGATAGCCTTTCGCGATGCTGACGACGAGCCGCAGATTCCGCTCGATCATCACCTGCCGCGCGTCGAATTCGCCCGCCTTCGCGAGCCGCGAATAGCGCTGCTCTTCCTCGACCGTCAAGAGCGGCTTCACGCTGATGCGATTCAGGTAGTGCTGGATCGTGTCGGCAGTGAGCTCCGCCTGCAGAAGCGCCCGGAAATCGTCCAGATCGGGTGACGCGTCGGCTGCATCGCCGCGCCCTTCGCGCGAGTCGTCCGAATCCGCTTCGCGCGGCTCGTAGTCGCGTTCGTTGTCGGCGGCGTCTTCATCCTCGTCCGTCGAAGCGCCAGCTCGCTCCACCGATGCTTGCGTGGCTCGACTGATCTTCTCAGACTCGGCTTGCGGCTCGTGGCGCTTCGATTTCGGCATGGTCGTCTCGTTTATTGAGGCGGCAAATACTTCAGCGGATCGACAGGTTTACCCTGCCGGCGAACCTCGAAATGCAGCATCACACGGTCGGAATCGCTATTGCCCATCTCTGCGATCTTCTGGCCTTTCGTCACCGCGTCCCCCTCTTTTACCATCAAAGCGCGATTGTGTGCATACGCCGTGAGATAAGTTGCGTCGTGCTTGATGATAATGAGATTGCCGTAGCCGCGCAGACCGTTGCCCGCATACACCACGCGGCCATCAGCGGCGGCCTTCACGGCCTCGCCGGCCGGGCCGCCGATGTTGATCCCCTTGTTCTTCGAATCGTCGAACGTGTTCAACAGCGCACCGCGCACCGGCCACGCGAACGACAGGTTACTGCTCGCCGCAGGCGCAGTCGTTTCACTCGGCGCGGGCGCGGCAGACGGCGCGGCGCTCGCGGTGGAACCGGAGCCATAGATCGGCGGCACCGCAGCCGGGCCGCTCGACAGCGGTGGCGTCGCCGCGCCGCCCGCGACCGGTGCGGCCGGCGTCGCGCCGCCGGCTGTCGGCGAGACGCGCAGCAGTTGATCGACTTCGATCTGATTCGGGTTCGTGAGGTTGTTCCACGCTGCGATGTCGCGATAGTTCTGGCCGTTCTCGAGCGCGATCCGATAAAGCGTGTCGCCCGGCTTCACCCGGTAGTAACCCGGGGGCGCAGGCGGCAGCGGCGCGGGCGGCTGCGCGGCAGCCGTCGTGCCGAGCGAGCCGGAACGATCGACGACGGGCGCCTGGTCGAGCCGCGTCGCGCACGCGGCGAGCAGCGTGAAAGCCGCCATGCAAATCGCGCGCTGAGCGAGCGAGAGCGGTAACTTCAAACGATTGTTTTGCATCGCGCGCAGCATACTCATCGGTATCAAATCACTCCGGATTTTAAAGGGACAAAGAAAACGCGATCAAGCCGCGACTCGCGCCACTGCGCGGGTGCGACGCGCTCCACGAGCGTCAACACCTGCTCGCCCGCCTGCTCTCCGACAGGCGCGACGAGCCTGCCGCCGATCGCCAATTGTTCCAGCAGCGCCCGCGGCACGTCGAGCCCCGCCGCCGCGATCACGATCGCGTCGAACGGCGCCGCGGCGGGCAGGCCCACGCGTCCGTCGCCGTAATGCAAGCGGATGTTCGGCACGCGCAGCGGCCGCAAATTCAGTTTTGCGCGCTCGTAGAGCGGCTTCACGCGTTCGATCGAATACACGTCGCGCGCGACGCGGCTCAGCACCGCGGCCTGATAACCGCAGCCCGTGCCGATTTCGAGCACGCGCTCGAGCACGCGGCCGGCCGCCGCGAGTTCGATCATCCGCGCGACGACCGACGGCTTCGAGATCGTCTGCTGATGCCCGATCGGCAGCGCCGCGTCTTCATACGCCTGAGCCGCGAGCCCCGGATCGACGAACATGTGGCGCGGCACGGCCGCCATCGCGGCCAGCACGCGCGGATCGGCCACGCCGTTTGCCCGCAGCCTTTCGACCATGCGCTCGCGCACCCGTTCCGAAGTCAGCGCGAGCGCGCCGCTCAACGCGACATTCGGCGCGGCGCCCTTGTCGCCGCTTTTCGCGGCGGCGGACGGCGCGCCCTTCGCGACGCCGGGCAGGCCCGACGCGGATTTCTTCGCGTGCGCGGACTTCGGTGCGGACACGCGGCCGCCCGTCGTGGCCACGCGGCCGCCCGTCGTGGCGGCTGCGCGCTGCGGCGCGCGCCGGTCGGGCACGAGGGTCGATGTGGCGGCGGGCGCGGCGGCAAGGCGCTGGCGGGCGGCGTCGCCCGCCGCCTGGCGCTCGGCCGCGCGCCCTTCGGGCTTGCGCGGCTCGCGCTTCAGGTCCTCGAGCGCGAGCGGAAACCGCTTCGCGCGCTCGCCGCTCATGAAGCGCCGCTCCCGGCACGCGCCCATTCGCGCGTGGCTGCCAGCATTTGCGTGTGCGTGAGATCGAGCTGCAGCGGCGTGATCGACACGTAGCCCGCCGCGGTCGCGTGGAAATCGGTGCCCTCGCTCGCGTCGCGCGCGTCGCCCGCCGCTCCGATCCAGTAGATCGGCTCGCCGCGCGGATTCGTTTGGCGAATCACCGGCTGCGACGGATGGCGCTTGCCGAGCCGCGTCACGCGCCAGCCCTTCAGCTCGTCGTACGGCAGGTTCGGAATATTGACGTTCAGCAGCGGCCGGCCGGACAGCGGATTGTCGAGATAGCGGCGCACGATCTCGGCCGCGACGCGCGCGGCGTCGCCGAGGTGCGCCCACTCTTTGTGAACGAGCGAGAACGCGATCGCCGGCACGCCGAACATGATGCCTTCCGTCGCGGCCGCGACCGTGCCGGAATACAGCGTGTCCTCACCCATGTTCTGGCCGTTGTTGATTCCCGACACGACGAGGTCCGGCTTCGCGTCGAGCATGCCCGTCAGCGCGACGTGCACCGAATCGGTCGGCGTGCCGTTCACGTAGTAGAAACCCGTGCTCGCCGAACGCGACACCGAAAGCGGACGCGACAGCGTAAGCGAGTTCGACGCGCCGCTGCAATTCTGCTCGGGCGCCATCACCATGACCTCGGCCAGCGGGCACAGCGCTTCGTACAGCGCGGCGATGCCGGGCGCAAGGTATCCGTCGTCGTTGCTGAGTAATATTCGCATCCGCCGATTGTAACCGAGGAAAGATTGCGCGAGAGCGACAGCCCCGGCCGCCTCGCGTGCAGCGTGCGACGGCGCAAGAAGCGCGTACCGCGCGGCCCTCGGCGCTCAGATCACGCGCTTCTCGCGCAGCACGGCGATCGCCTGCGCGTCGTAGCCGAGCGCGCCCAGCACCTCGTCCGTATGCTCGCCGAGCTCGGGGCCGAGCCAGCGCGTTTCGCCGGGCGTGCCGGACAGCTTCGGCGTCACGTTCGGCAGCGGGATCTCCGCGCCGCCCGCGAGTTTGAAACGCTGGATCATCTGGCGCGCGGCGAACTGCGGATCGGTGAACATGTCGGCTACGCTGTAGATTCGCGACGCGGGCACGTCCGCGGCGTTCAGCACCGCGAGCGCGTCGTCGATCGTGCGCTCGGCGAGCCACGCGCCGATCGCCGCATCGATTTCCTGCGTGCGCGGCACGCGGCCGTCGTTGTGCGCAAGCGCGGGATCGCCCGCGAGATCGTCGCGGCCGATCGCGTTCATCAGGCGCTTGAAGATCGGATCGCTGTTGCCGCCGATCACGATGCTGCCGTCGCGGCACGGATACGTGTTCGACGGCACGATGCCCGGCAGCGACGCGCCCGTGCGCTCGCGCACGAGCCCGTAGACGCCGTACTCGGGCACGACGCTCTCCATCATGTTGAAGACGGCCTCATAGAGCGCGACGTCGACGACCTGCCCCGCGCCGCCGTTCGCGTTGCGGTGATGCAGCGCCATCAGCGCGCCGATCACGCCGTGCAGCGCCGCGATCGAATCGCCGATCGAGATGCCGATGCGCGGCGGCGGCAGCTCCGGATAGCCCGTGATGTGGCGCAGCCCGCCCATCGATTCGGCGATCGCGCCGAAGCCGGGACGGTCGCGATACGGGCCCGTCTGCCCGTAGCCGGACAGGCGCACCATCACGAGGCCCGGATTGTCGGCGGACAGCACGTCGTAGCCGAGACCGAGCTTCTCGAGCAGCCCCGGGCGGAAGTTCTCGACGACGATGTCGGCTTCACGCGCGAGGCGGCGCACGATCTCCTTGCCCTCGTCGGACTTCAGGTTGATCGTCACCGATTTCTTGTTGCGCGCCTGCACCGACCACCACAGCGACGTGCCGCCCGCCTCCGGATACAGCTTGCGCCACTTGCGCAGCGGATCGCCGCCGTTCGGATCTTCGATCTTGATGACGTCCGCGCCGAACTCGGCGAGCAGGCGCGCGGCGAACGGGCCCGCGATCAGCGTGCCGAGTTCGAGCACCTTGACGCCCGAAAGCGGGCCGGGAGTTGCGCTCATGTCGCTTCCTTGGATCGTTGAACGGTACGCGCGGCGCGAGGCCGCGCGGCGCCGGCGCGCGCGCCGGCTAGAGGGTGCGCCTGTCGAGCATCGCGCGGGCGATCGTGCCGGCGTCGACGTATTCGAGCTCGCCGCCCACCGGCACGCCCCGCGCGAGCCGCGTGACGGCCAGGCCGCGCGCCTTCAGCGTCTGGCCGAGATAGTGCGCGGTCGCCTCGCCTTCGTTCGTGAAGTTCGTCGCGAGCACGACCTCCTTCACGACGCCGTCCGATGCGCGGCGCACGAGGCGGTCGAAATGGATCTCCTTCGGCCCGATGCCGTCGAGCGGACTCAAGCGCCCCATCAGCACGAAATACAGCCCGCGATAGGTCATCGTCTGCTCGAGCATGATCTGGTCGGCGGGCGTCTCGACGACGCACAGCAGCGTCGGGTCGCGCTCCGGATCGCTGCAGACCTCGCAGATCTGCGCCTCCGTGAACGTGTTGCACTTCTCACAGTGACGCAGATGCTCGGTCGCGAACAACAGCGAGCGCCCGAGCCGCTCCGCACCCTCCCGATCGTGCTGCATCAGGTGATATGCGATGCGCTGCGCGGATTTCGGTCCGACGCCCGGCAGCGCGCGCAGCGCTTCGACGAGCCCGGACAGCGCGGAAGGCGGCTTGATGCTCATGCGCTCACGACGTCGGCCGAACGGTTCATCGTCAGAACGGCAGCTTGAAGCCGGGCGGCAGCGGCAGGCCCGCCGTCATGCCGCTCATCTTCTCCTGCGACGTCGCCTCGGCCTTGCGCACCGCGTCGTTGAACGCCGCGGCGACGAGATCCTCGAGCATGTCCTTGTCGTCGGCGAGCAGGCTCGGATCGATCGACACGCGGCGCACTTCGTTGCGGCAGGTCATCGTCACCTTGACGAGCCCCGCGCCCGACTGGCCTTCCACTTCGATGAGAGCCAGTTGCTCCTGCATCTTCTTCATGTTTTCCTGCATCTGCTGGGCCTGCTTCATCAACCCGGCGAGTTGGCCTTTCATCATGGACTTGCTCCTTCTAATCGATTGCGAACGGGCGCGATCTTAGCGCCCGCTCATGAATATGGGAATCGGATGCGGGATGCGACCGATTCGCGTCAATGCAGCGTCGGCGCCGCGCCGTCCGACTCCGGACCGACGGGCCGAATCGAGCCCTCGACGATGCTCGCGCCGAATTCGCGCAGCAACTGCTGGACGAACGGATCGGCGCTCATCTCGTGCTCGGCGTCGCGCTGCCGCTTCGCGCGCTCGGCGGCGGCGAGCGCGGCCGCGGTGCGGCGCGCCGGGCCGACCTCGACCGCGACGTCGACCGGCTTGCCGAGCGCGTCCGCGAGCGCGGCCTTCAGCTTCGCGACCTGCGCGGCATCCGCGTATTGCGGCACCGGCACCGACAGCTTGAGCGCGCCGCCGTCGACCGACGTCAGTTCGCTGCTGAACGCGAGCTGGTAAGCGACGCCCTTGAGCGGCAGGCTCGCCGCGAGCGTCGGCCATTCGCCGTCGAAGCCGATCGCGTCGAGCGGAATCGGCTCCGGCAGCGGCCGCGTGTCGACGGGTGGCGCGGGCGCCGGCTTCGGCGCGACCCGAACATCGTCGGGGCCGCTGTCGAACACCGGGACGAAACCGTCGTCGGGCGGAATGAAGCCGTCGTCGATCGACAACGGCACGTAATCGTCGGGCGGGATGTCCTCCCACGGCGGCGGCGCGTTGCGCGCCCCGGATCTCGCGTCGGCGCGCGCGGCACCATTCGGCGAAGCGCCGCCCTGCACCGGGCGCGTGCGTGGCGTCGGAACGGGCACCTGCACGCGCGGCGCGGATTTCGCGGCGGGGGCGGCGGGCGCAGCCGCGCGCGCTGCGCCCGCGCCGGCGCCTCGGCCGCGATCGGACGACACGCGCATGCCCGCGTTACGCAGCACGTCGAGTGCGGCGGCCGCGCCGGTGGCGCGCGACGCCGAAGCGGCGGCGGCAGGAGCGGCGGGCGCCTCGGCCGGCGCTTGCGGCACGGGTGCGGTGGAGGCCGGCACATCGGCCGCTTCAGCCTCCGATGCCGCGCAATCCTGCGCGGCCGCGTCGAACTCCGTGGCGGCCGTCGATTCGGGCGATGCGGCCGAACTCGGTGCTGATTCGGATGCGGCGCCCGGCTGAGCGTTCGGCGACGCGTCGGAATCGAGGCCCGAATCGAGGCCTTGATCGGCGTCCGGCGTGGCGGCGCGCGACGGCGCGCCGCGCTCGTCCGAGCGGACGTCCGTCGTAACACGCGCGCTCGCGGCGGCCTCGCCGCTTCGCTCGGCCACTGCCGGCTCGGTCTGCACGGTCTGCACGGTCGGCAAGTCGGCGCGAGCCGCGGCCGCGCGCGCGACAGTCGCCTTCGGCGCCTGCACCCCGGCGGCCGCGGACGCCGCCGGTGCGCCGAGCACCGCAGCCGCTCGCGCGTTCGACTTCGGCGCGGCGCCGGCCGCCTGCGCGGGCAACCCGCCGCCCGGCGCGCCGCCGCCTGTCGGCGCCGGCTCGAACGCAAGCATCCGCAGCAGCGTCATCGTGAAGCCCGCGTATTCGTCGGGGGCAAGGCCGAGCTCGCCGCGCCCGACCGTCGCGATCTGATAATAGAGTTGCACCTGCTCCGGGCTCAGGAACTCGGCAAAGCGGCGCAGGTCGGCCGCTTCGGGCCATTCGTCGAGCACCGACGCCGGCGCGAACTGCGCCCACGCGATCCGATGCAGCAGGCTCGCGAGATCCTGGAGCGCGGCCGAGAACGACAGGCTGCGCAGCGCCATTTCGTCGGCGACGGCGAGAATCTGCGGACCGTCGGCCGCGGCGAGCGCGTCGAGGAGCCGCACCATGTAAGTCTGGTCGAGCGTGCCGAGCATGCCGGACACCGCGGCTTCCGTCACTTCGTTCGCCGAATACGCGATCGCCTGATCCGCCAGCGACAGCGCATCGCGCATGCTGCCTTGCGCGGCGCGCGCGAGCAGACGCAGCGCCTGCGGCTCGAACGCGATCCGCTCTTCGCCGAGAATCCGCTCGAGATGCGACACGATGTGGCCGGCCGGCATCTGCTTCAGATTGAACTGCAGGCAGCGCGATAGCACGGTGACGGGAATTTTCTGCGGATCGGTGGTCGCGAGGATGAACTTGACGTGCGGCGGCGGCTCCTCGAGCGTCTTCAGCATCGCGTTGAACGCGTGGTTCGTCAGCATGTGCACTTCGTCGATCATGTAGACCTTGAAGCGCGCATCGACGGGCGCGTACACCGCGCGCTCAAGGAGCGCGGCCATTTCGTCGACGCCGCGATTGCTCGCCGCGTCCATCTCGACATAGTCGACGAAGCGGCCTTCATCGATTTCGCGGCACGCGCGGCACACGCCGCACGGCTGCGACGTGACGCCCGTCTCGCAATTGAGCGCCTTGGCGAAGATGCGCGACAGCGTCGTCTTGCCGACGCCGCGCGTGCCCGTGAATAGATAGGCGTGATGCAAACGCCCGCCGTCGAGCGCGTGCGTGAGCGCCCTGACGACGTGCTCCTGGCCGACGAGCGAAGCGAAATCCTTCGGACGCCACTTGCGTGCGAGAACTTGATAGGTCATCAGGAAATTGTATCAGCAACGCTGCGCCGCGCCGACAGGTTGAACGCCGCGAAACGCATGCATGCCGACGCCGATCGGGAAGCGAAACGAAAGGAGGAAAAACGGAAGCGCGCGCGGGAAAGACGGAAAGACAAGCACGAGAAGACAAGCGGAAGGTGACGAGCCCGACCCTCGGCACTGGCGGAAAACGGCTGTGGCTGCTTCGTTCCCGACCTGACCAGGTTGACCGCCCCACCATGCGAGGAGGCCCGTCACGGTGCATTCTAACATCGCTTCGCGCACGACGCGACCGTTATTCGCATACGAGACGACAAATCGCGAGAGCCCGACCGCCGCCGATTCGCGCGCCCCCGACGCCGCGTTCTCGCACACCCGACGCCGCGCGCAGCCCGCCTCTTGCAATTCGCCGCGCCGGGCCCATTTGATGCGCACGCGGGCGACACGCCTGAAATGCTACGCATCCCTGTTCGCGTGACGACTACTATCGCCGTCAACAGCGGATAGCAATTTAGGCTAATATGACGCCCGAATGACCCGCGAGCCGCGGCATGCAGCGCTCACGCCCTTCTTTTCGCAAGAGCGGAGCTTCCTGCCCCGGCGACCGGCAAAGCCCGT
Organism: Burkholderia sp. MSMB1498; assembly: GCF_001526245.1. Classification (NCBI taxonomy): domain Bacteria; kingdom Pseudomonadati; phylum Pseudomonadota; class Betaproteobacteria; order Burkholderiales; family Burkholderiaceae; genus Burkholderia; species Burkholderia sp. MSMB1498. The sequence goes on along the minus strand of NZ_LOYJ01000026.1, from coordinate 44,437 downwards.
GGGCAGCCGGCGCAGGCAGTCCCCGAACCGAAAGAGGTATTGACCCAATGAGCGAACAGATCAAACACATCAGCGACGCATCGTTCGAGCAGGACGTCGTCAAGTCCGACAAGCCGGTCCTGCTGGACTTCTGGGCCGAGTGGTGCGGTCCGTGCAAGATGATCGCCCCGATCCTCGACGAAGTCGCGAAGGACTACGGCGACAAGCTGCAGATCGCGAAGATCAACGTCGACGACAACCAGGCGACGCCCGCGAAGTTCGGCGTGCGCGGCATCCCGACGCTGATCCTCTTCAAGAACGGCGCGGTCGCCGCGCAGAAGGTCGGCGCGCTGTCGAAGTCGCAACTCACCGCGTTCCTGGACAGCCATCTCTAAATCGATGCGCCGTCGCGCACGTGTTGTCAGCCGGCAACACGTGCGCCGCTAAATCCGCCGATCGGTCGCTCAAGCCTGAATCGGCCTATGCTAGAATCAAAAACGTCGATAAGACGCATATAAGTCTCTGAGCGCTTCCGCTCGCCCTCCTCCCTATATCTTTCGTCGCATCTCCTCCCTGGCGGGATCTCCGTATGCATTTATCCGAGCTCAAGTCTCTGCACGTCTCCGAATTGATCGAAATGGCCAACGGCCTGGAGATCGAAAACGCGAACCGCCTGCGCAAGCAGGAGCTGATGTTCGCCATTCTCAAAAAGCGCGCCAAGACGGGAGAAACGATCTTCGGCGACGGCACGCTCGAAGTGCTGCCGGACGGCTTCGGCTTCCTGCGCTCGCCGGAAATGTCGTACCTCGCGAGCACCGACGACATCTACATCAGCCCGTCGCAGATCCGCCGCTTCAACCTGCACACCGGCGACACGATCGAAGGCGAAGTTCGCACGCCGAAGGACGGCGAGCGCTACTTCGCGCTGGTGAAGGTCGACAAAGTCAACGGGCAGCCGCCCGAGGCCTCGAAACACAAGATCATGTTCGAGAACCTCACGCCGCTGCACCCGAACAAGCCGCTGTGGCTCGAGCGCGAAATGCGCGGCGAGGAAAACGTCACGGGCCGCATCATCGACATGATCGCGCCGATCGGCAAGGGCCAGCGCGGCCTGCTCGTCGCGTCGCCGAAGTCGGGCAAGACCGTGATGCTCCAGCACATCGCGCATGCGATCAAGCAGAACCACCCGGACGTGATCCTGTTCGTGCTGCTGATCGACGAGCGCCCCGAGGAAGTGACGGAAATGCAGCGCTCGGTCGCGGGCGAAGTGATCGCATCGACGTTCGACGAACCGGCCACGCGCCACGTGCAGGTCGCCGAAATGGTGATCGAGAAGGCCAAGCGCCTCGTCGAGATGAAGCACGACGTCGTGATCCTGCTCGACTCGATCACGCGTCTCGCGCGTGCGTACAACACCGTGATCCCCGCATCGGGCAAGGTGCTGACGGGCGGTGTCGACGCGAACGCGCTGCAGCGTCCGAAGCGCTTCTTCGGCGCGGCGCGCAACATCGAGGAAGGCGGGTCGCTCACGATCATCGGCACCGCGCTGATCGAAACCGGCAGCCGCATGGACGACGTGATCTACGAAGAGTTCAAGGGCACCGGCAACATGGAAGTGCACCTCGAGCGCCGTCTCGCGGAAAAGCGCGTGTATCCGTCGATCAACCTGAACAAGTCGGGCACGCGCCGCGAGGAAATGCTGATCAAGCCCGAGATCCTGCAGAAGATCTGGGTGCTGCGCAAATTCATCCACGACATGGACGAAGTCGAGGCGATGGAATTCCTGCTCGACAAGATCCGCCAGACGAAGAGCAACTCCGAGTTCTTCGACCTGATGCGCCGCGGCGGCTGACGCACGCACGCCGCCACGAAAAACCGCCCGCTCGCCGGGCGGTTTTTTTATCGCCAAACTTGTACGTGAACGTACACGTTGATCTATAATCGCGGACATCGATCCTTCGCCATCCGGAGAGTTCCGCGCCATGAGCGACGCCCCATCCACCCTGCTGCTGACCGTACGCGACGCCGCCGAGCGGCTCGGCGTCACGCCGCGCACGCTCAAGTACTACGAGGAGCGCGGGCTCGTCACGCCGTCGCGCAGCGAAGGCCGCTATCGGCTGTACGACGCGGCGGATCTCGAGCGCTTCGAGCGCATCCTGCGGCTGCGCGCGCTCGGATTCTCGCTGCACGGCATCACCGAGATGCTGAAGCGCCCGCTCGAGCCGACGGGCGACGGACGGCGGCGCTATTCGGACGCGTCGCTGCGCGACATCCACGCGGATCTGTCGCAGCAGATCGCGACGCTCGATGCGCGCATCGCCGCCGCACAGCGCGAATTGAAGGAAGTGCGCGCGCTGAAGAAGGAACTGCAGCACGACATCGACTACGTCGAGCGCCGGCTCGCCGGCGAAAACCCCGACGAGCTGATCGCCCAACGCCGCGCCGCCGCGCGCGGCCGCACGCCGGGCCCGCGCAAAACGGGCGGGCCCGACGCATGAACGCGGCGCGGGGCCGGCCGCCGCTCTGGAGCGTCGCGAACCTGCGCGGCGATTTCTTTCCATGGGTGCTCGCGATCGTCACCGGCCTCGACTACTTCGACAACGCGGCGTTCTCGTTCTTCGCGAGCTACATCGCGGGCGGGATCAACGCTTCGCCGGACGAACTCGTGTGGGCGTCGAGCGCGTACGCGGTGACGGCCGTGCTCGGCATCCTGCAACAGCAATGGTGGGTCGACCGCCTCGGGCACCGCCGCTACGTCGCCGGCTGCATGCTGATGTTCTCGCTCGGCGCGGCGGCCGCGGCGCTTGCGGACACATCGCTGCAACTCGCCTTCGCGCGCGGCTTCCAAGGCTATTTCATCGGCCCGATGATGGGCGCGTGCCGAATCCTGATCCAGGTCAGCTTCTCGCCGAAGGACCGCCCGCCCGCGACGCGCGCGTTCCTCATCATGCTGCTGCTCGGCAGCGCGCTCGCGCCGATCGCGGGCGGCCTCCTCGTCGCGCATTTCACGTGGCGCGCCCTTTTCGCGAGCACGGTGCCGACGGGCATCCTGTTCGCCGCGCTCGCGTTCGTCGCGCTGCCCGATTCGGGCCACACGCCGCCCGAGGAGCGCAGCAGCGCCCACTTCTGGCCGTACGTGATCTTCGCGCTCGCGCAGGGCGCGCTGCAAATCGTGATGCAGCAGGTCCGCTTCGAGCTCTTCGCGGGCTCGCCGCAGCTCGTGCTGCTCACCGTCGGCGGCCTCGCGGCGCTCGCGTGGTTCGGCCATCACCAGTGGCATCATCCGGCGCCGCTCGTGCGGCTGCACGCGTTTCGCGAGCGCACGTTCCAGGTCGGCCTCCTGCTCTACATGTTCTATTACTACGAGACGACGGGCTACAGCTATCTGATCTCGCGCTTTCTCGAAACCGGGCTCGGCTATCCGGTCGAGAACGCGGGGCGGCTCGTCGGCACGATGTCGCTCATCTCGGCGAGCGCGCTCTTCGTCTATCTGCGCTACGCGAAGCTTCTCACGCACAAGAAGTGGATCATCGTGCCCGGCTTCGCGATGGCCGCGTTCGCCGCGCTGTGGATGACGCGGATGGCGCCCGACGTCGGCGAAGCGGCACTCGTCGTGCCGCTCCTGATGCGCGGGCTGCTGCTCCTTTTCATCGTGCTGCCCGTCGCGAACCTGACGTTCCGCGTGTTCGCGATCGAAGAGTACTCGCACGGCTACCGGCTGAAGAACATCGTGCGGCAACTGACGATCTCGTTCGCGACCGCGTCGGTCATCATCGTCGAGCAGCATCGGCTCGCCGTGCACCAGACGCGGCTCGTCGAGCAGGCGAACGTCTACAACCCGCTGTTCCAGCAGACCGTCGACACGCTCGCGCGCGGCTTCGCGGCCGCGGGCCACGCGCTCTCCGAGGCGCACGCGCTCGCGCTCGTCACCGTGAGCCGGACGATCTCGCAACAGGCGTCGTTCCTGGCGTCGCTCGACGGCTTCTATTTCCTCGCGGGCGTCGCGATCTGCGGCGGCATCTTCGCCGCCTGGCAAAAAGAGATCGATTGAGGTACGTTTAGCGCCTGTCGCTTCATGCCCTCTTCTCCCCGATGCTCGCCAAACTCACCCAGTGGCTCGACGCGCGCCGCCGCGACCGCGCACTGCGCTCGCACCCGATTCCCGACGCGCTGTGGCGCGAGACGCTCGAGCGCCTGCCGTTCCTGTCTTACCTGTCCGGCGAAGACCTGGCGCGGCTGCGCGAAACGGCGAGCCTCTTTCTCGCGCAAAAGTCGTTTTCGACCGCGCACGGGCTCGAGCTCACCGACGCGATCGTCGCCGGCGTCGCCGTGCAAGCGTGCGTGCCCGTGCTGAACCTCGGGCTCGACCTGTATCGCGGCTGGGTCGGCATCGTCGTCTATCCGGGCGAATTCGTGATCCGCAAGACGGTCGAGGACGAGGACGGCGTCGTACACGAAGTCGAGCACGACGCGAGCGGCGAAGCGTGGGAAGGCGGGCCGGTGATCCTGTCGTGGGAGGACGTGCAGATGTCGGACGGCTCGGACGCGTACAACGTCGTGATCCACGAATTCGCGCACAAGATCGACATGATGAGCGGCCCGGCCGACGGCCACCCCCCCCTTTTTCGCCGCTGGCACGCGCCGGACCTCGACGCCGAACGCTGGGCCGACGTGTTCGACCACGCGTACGACCAGTTCTGCGATCGCGTCGACGCGGTGCCGGAGCGCGCGTGGGCGCGTTTCGAGCGCGATTCGCTGATCGATCCCTATGCGGCCGATCACCCGTCGGAATTCTTCGCGGTCTGCAGCGAGGCGCTCTTCGTCAAGCCGCGCGCGTTCGAGTCCGAATTTCCGGAGCTGTACCGGCTGCTCGCCCGCTATTACCGCCAGGACCCCGCGAAAACGGGCTGCCTCGCGCAGCCCGCCGCGCACGCCTGACGAAAAATTCGCCAAGCTTCTGATTTTCTGGCATAATCGCGAGCTTTCGACCTTAGGCAAGTGGCTCGCGCCGGGCTTTCGCACCGCGCAGCGCCGACCGGCGTCGATTCACGGCGCGCCCTGCACGCATGCCCGGCTGTCCGGACACGAAGCGAGGCGCGCCGCGATGCGCAAGCGGCGGGCTGGCTACCGCTCTTACACAGGAAAAACCATGAAACAAGGCATTCACCCGGATTACCGCGAAGTCGTCTTCCAAGACATGTCGAACGGCTTCAAGTTCATCACGCGCTCGACGATCCAGACGCGCGAAACCGTCGAGCTCGACGGCAAGACCTACCCGCTCGCGAAGATCGAAGTGTCGTCGGAATCGCACTCGTTCTACACCGGCCAGCAGAAGATCATGGATACGGCGGGCCGCGTCGAGAAGTTCAAGAACAAGTTCGGCGCACGCGCCAGCGGCAAGGCTGCGAAGTAAGTCTCGCGCCCCGATCGGCACCGGCCTCGCGCCGGTCCGGTTCCGCAAAAAAGGCAGCCCAGGCTGCCTTTTTTTGTCCCCGCTCATCCCGCGCCGACGCCGAGCGCCGCGCGGGCCGTCCGGTTCGCTGACGCGCGCCGTCCAGCGCGTCTACAATGCCGGATGCTCGAAATGGCCCGCCGCTCGCGCGTCGGGCATGCCGCCCATCCTCTGCCGCCCATCTGCATGAAGCCTGTCGTTCGCCTTACCGCTTCCGCCACCCGCGCGCTGCCGCGCTGGCTGCTGCTCACGCTCTGCATCGTCTATGCGGCGTTCGGGCTGTTCGGCCGCGATCCGTGGAAGAACGAAGACGCGGCGGGCTTCGGCGTAATGTGGACGATGGCGCAAGGCGGCCTGCATGACTGGCTGCTGCCGAACCTCGTCGGCAAGTTCATCACGTCGGACGGGCCCCTCGGCTATTGGCTCGGCAGCCTCGCGATCCGCGCGCTGCCGTGGGTCGACGCGAGCAACGCGTCGCGGGTCTACGCGGGCGTGCTGTTCTGCGTCGCGTCCGCGTTCGTCTGGTACGCCGCATACCTGCTCGGCCGGCGCGCCGAAATCCAGCCGTTCAAGTACGCGTTCGGCGGCGAGCCCGAGCCGCGCGACTACGGGCGCACGCTCGCCGACGGCGCGCTCCTCGTCTTGCTCGCGTGCTTCGGCCTCGCCGAGCGCGGCCACGAAACGACGCCGCAGCTCGCGCAATTCGCGTGGATCGCAATGCTCGTCTACGGGCTCGTGCGCGCGATCGACAAGCCGGTGCAAGGCGCGCTCTGGTGGGGCCTCGCGCTCGGTCTCGTCGCGCTGTCGGGCAATCCGGTGCTCGTCGCCGCGCTCGCGGTCGGCACGCTCGCGCTCTATCTCGTCACGCCCGAAATCCGCTGCGCGCAGTTGCCCGCGATCGGGCTGCCGCTCGCCGTCGCCGTGTTCGCGATCTGGCCGCTCGCCGCGCACGTCGCGCTCCCCGACGACGCGGCCTGGTTCTTCAACCAATGGCTGCACGGCAGCCTGATGCGCTTCTCCGGCCCGCCGACGACGGTGCTCGCGTACGCGGCCAAGAACCTGCCGCTCTTCACGTGGCCCGCGTGGCCGCTCGCGATCTGGGCGTGGGTCAGCTGGGCGGGCCTGCGCCGCCGGCCGCACATCGCGATTCCGCTGTCGGTCGTCGCGCCGCTCGTCGCGCTCGTGATCCTGCAGAGCCAGCAGACGAACCGGATGTACATGCTGCTGCTGCCGCCGCTCGCCGTCGTCGCGACGTTCGCGCTGCCGACGCTCAAGCGCGGCGCGATCAACGCGATCGACTGGTTCGCGGTGCTGAGCTTCACGATCCTCGGCACGTTCGTGTGGCTCGTGTGGCTCGCGTCGCTGACGGGCTTCCCGCATCCGCTCGCGCGCAACCTCGGCCGCCTCGTGCCGGGCTACGAGCCGCACTTCAAGGTGCTGTCGTTCGTCTGCGCGGTCGCCGCGACCGCATGCTGGCTGATGCTCGTGCGCTGGCGCATCTCGCGTCAGCCGAAGGTGCTGTGGCGCAGCGTCGTGCTGTCGAGCGCCGGCACGACGCTGATGTGGGTGCTGCTGATGACGCTGTGGCTGCCGATCGTCAACTACAGCCGGACCTATCGCGACGTCGCGCAGCAGATCGCCGCGCACCTGCCGCCCGACTACGAATGCATCTCGCCCGTGCGCCTTGGCGACGCGCAGATCGCGACGTTCGCCTACTTCGGCGACATGCACTTCTCGTTCACCGACGACTGCGACGTGATCCTGCGGCAGGACCGCGCGGACTTCGGCGAGCCGAGCTCGATGTCGCAGTACGTGTGGCGCCTCGTGTGGGAAGGCCGCCGCGCCGCCGACCGCGACGAGCGCTTCCGACTGTACGAACGGATCGAGCGCCCGAAGACGCCCGTCAAGCGCCGCCCGCCGCCCAAGGCCCGCTGACCGATGTTCGGCGACGTTCGCAAAATCGCCGGCCTCGCGTGGCCGGTGCTCGTCGGCCAGCTCGCGATCGTCGCGTTCGGCGTGATCGACACCGCGATGGTCGGCCGATTCTCCGCGCTCGATCTCGCCGCGCTTGGGCTCGGCATGTCGATCTATCTGTCCGTGTTCATCGCGCTGACGGGCATCCTGTCCGCGCTGCAGCCGATCGCCGGGCAGTTGTACGGCGCGCGGCGCTACGCGGAGATCGGCGAAGAAGTGCGTCAGGCGATATGGCTCGCGGTGCTGCTCGCGATCCCCGGCTTCCTGCTGCTGCATTTCCCGCATCCGCTGCTGCGGATCGCGCACGCGCCCGCCGAACTCACCGAGCGCACGGTCGCGTATCTGCGCATCCTGTCGTTCGGGCTGCCCGCGAGCCTGCTCTTTCGGATCTACAGCGCGCTGACGAACGCGGCGGGCAAGCCGCGGCTCGCGATGATCCTGCAGCTCGGCGCGCTCGCAATCAAAGTGCCGCTCAACATCTGGTTCATTTTCGGCGGCCTCGGCGTGCCCGCGCTCGGCGGCCCCGGCTGCGGGCTCGCGAGCACGCTGATCAACTGGGCGCTCGCGATCGTCGGCTTCACGCTGCTCGCGAGGCTCGACGTGTTCGAGCCGCTCGCGATCTTCGCGCGCTTCACGCGGCCCGTCTGGCGGCGGCAGAAAGCGCTCCTCACACTCGGCGTGCCGATGGGGCTCTCGTATCTGATCGAGGTCACGTCGTACACGTTCATGGCGCTCTTCATCGCGCAGTTCGGCACGACGACGCTCGCCGGCCATCAGATCGCCGGCAACATCGGCGCCGTGCTCTACATGACGCCGCTGTCGATCGGCGTCGCTTCGTCGACGCTCGTCGCGCGCGCGCTCGGCGCGAAGCGGCTCGACGAAGCGCGCTCGCTCGGCCGGCACGGGATCGCGCTCGCCTGCGCGGTTGCATGCGTGTACGGGATCGTCGTGTTCGCGCTGCGGCCGCTCATCGTGTCGGGCTACACGCCGAATCCGGCCGTCGCCGCGGCGGCGATGCCGCTCGTCGCGATCGTCACGTTCTATCACTTCTTCGACGCGCTGCAGATCACGACCGCGTTCGTGCTGCGCGCGCACAAAGTCGCCGTCGCGCCGACCGCGATCTACGCGATCGCGCTGTGGGGCGTCGGGCTCGGCGGCGGCTATCTGCTCGGCTTCGACGTCGGCGGCGTCGTGCCCGCGTCGCTCACCGGCGCGCGCGGCTTCTGGATCGCCAACACCGCGAGTCTGATCCTCGCGGGCGGCGGGCTCGCGCTCTATCTGAGGCGGATCGGGCAACGGGAGGCAAGCGGTGCGTAGCGGGGAGCGGTCGATGTCGACTGCGTCGTGTTTTATGCCTTTTTCGCTCGGGTTGCCGCTTTCCGCGCGTTCGGCGTCGCGCGTGCCGACACGCGTGCGCCAATGCTCACGCGTGGCGCCACGGCAGCGCGGGCGTTCCCGTCACTCGGCCAAGCCGGGCGCAAACCCGCCCGCGTGATGAACGTGCCCGCCGCCGCGTAGCGTCGCATTGCAGACGGAATGGCGACGGCGCGGCACCTTGATCGATCACGCGCGCGTCGACGCCGTACGCACGCCGATTGCGCAACCGCCGCATCGCGCGGCTCGCCATCGCCGTCGCCGTCACGCTCGCCGAGCCCGACCATCCGAGCCGACGTCGTCACGAACGGCGACCGCCCGCGCCCGCCGCCGCGAGCAGCTCGCGCCAGGCGCGAGAATCGGTCCGAAATCGGCCCGAAATCGGCCCAATCGCGCGCTTGCGGCATCTCGCGCGCGACGCCCTACCCCGCACATTGCGAAGCGCCGCGTCGGCGCGCCGCATCACATGTCGGCGCGCCGACCGCCGACGCCGCGCTCACGCATGCGCGTGCGCGGCATCGCGCCGCTCGAACACCTCGCGCGCGGCGAACAGCGCGTTGAGCGCGGCGGGAAAGCCCGCGTACACGGCCATCTGCATGAACACTTCGACGATCTCCTCGCGCGTGCACCCGACGTTCAGCGCCGCCTCGACATGCACCTTCAACTGCGGCTGCGCGTGGCCGAGCGTGGCGAGCGACGCGATCGTCGCGATTTCGCGCGACTTCAGATCGAGCTGCGGCCGGCTGTAGATGTCGCCGAAGCCGAACTCGACGAGCAGCCGCCCGAAGTCGGGCGCGATCGGCGCGAGCGACGCGACCACGCGCTCGCCGACTTCGCCGTCGATTTCCTTCAGCTTGTTCCAGCCGCGCGTATAGCGGTCTTCCGCGATTCGAGATTCCATCGTTCGTCCTTATCCGGTTGAGATTGATTCGCCTGTCGATTCGCGTCGCGCTCGGCCCGCTCGTAATACGCGATCTTGTCGACGATCGCGTCAAGGTTCGTCTGCAGCGCGTCGATCTGCGCGCGCACCGCGTCGCGATGCGCGACGAGAAGCGCGCGCCGCTCGCCGATCGTCGCATCGCCTTGCGCGCGCAGCTCGGCGAACGCCTGCATTCCGGCGATCGGCATTCCGGTCGCCTTCAGGCGCATCACGAAGCGCAGCCAGTCGAGGTCGGCGGGCGCGTACAGCCGGTGTCCCGACTGCGTGCGCGAAATCGACCGCAGCAGGCCCGCCTGCTCGTAATAGCGCAGCGTGTGCGTCGACACGCCGACGAGCGCGGCCACCTGGCCGATCGTCAACGCGCGCGGGGACGTTTGCTTCGGTGCGTTCGACATGACGTTCTCGAGGTTAGGACTTAGAGTGCACTCTAAGTCAAGCGCCGCGCGATGGCCAGCGGCCGCTCGGCCGATGCCAACTCGGTGGCTTGGTGGATCGGTGGATCGGTGGATCGGTGGATCGGTGGATCGGTGGCTTGGTGGCTTGGCGGCTCGGCGATTCGGCGATTCGGCGATTCGGCGATTCGGCGGTTCGGCGGTTCGGCGGTTCGGCAGCTCGGCAGCTCGGCAGCTCGGCGGTTCGGCGGTTCGGCGGTTCGGCGGTTCGGCGGTTCGGCGGTTCGGCGGTTCGGCAGCTCGGCGGTTCGGCAGCTCGAAAACGTGGTCACTCATCGCCCCTTCGTCCCGCCCCTCGCCTTGCGCCCCGATTTCAGTCAAAGATGGTCAAAACCCGCCCGCATGCGCGGCCGCAGCCTTTACAGTGTCGCCGGCGATGCGCAACATTGCGCCGCTGTCTTAAAAAGGGCACGCATTTGTCCTATGCTTGAACGCGACGCCCGGTCCGTGCCGCACGCCGACGTTCGTTCCGACAGCCATTCATCCGTTCCATCAAAAGGGAGCCCCCGTCATGCTGAAGAAGCTGCTGATGCTGGTCGTCGCACTGTCGCTTTCGCTGACCGCCGCGTTCGCCGCCGCGGTCGAAGTCAACACCGCCGATCAGGCGGCGCTCGAATCGGTGAAGGGCCTCGGCCCGGTGAAGTCGAAGGCGATCATCGACGAGCGCGCGAAGAACGGCCCGTTCAAGAGCGCCGACGATCTCGCGAACCGCGTGAAGGGCCTCGGCGCGAAGTCGGTCGCCAACCTCGAGGCGGCGGGCCTGACGATCGGCGGCTCGTCGACGCCACCGACGGGCGCGAAGGCGAAGACGAGCACGACGAAGCCGGCCGCAGCCGCGACGAGCGCCGCGCCGGCTCCGTCCACGACGACGAGCGCCGCGCCCGCGCCGGCCGCGACGACGCCCGCCCCCGCCGCGACCACGCCGTCGACGGCGGCGAGCACGCCGGCCGCGAAGAAGACGCGCGCGTCGAAGAAGAAGGACAAGGCCGCTGCCGCGGCGAGCGATGCGACGGCGGGCGCGAGCGCGCCGGCCGCCGCGTCGACGACGAAGGCGAAGGGCTCGAAGAAGAGCAAGAAGAACAAGGCGGCGACGCCGGCGTCCGCGGCATCGGGCGCATAAGTCGGCGCCGCGCGTCGCGCGGCGTCTTCGCTCCACCGGCGCCGTTCGCGGCGCCGCCTCAACCTAGCAGGTGAATCATGGGTCTACTCGACATCGTTGGCGGTCTGATCGGCGGCCAAGGCGGCAATCAGAACGCACTCGTCAGCGCCGCGCTGGAGTTCATCAACAACCAGCCGGGCGGCCTGAACGGCCTCATCGAAAAGTTCAACGCGGGCGGCGCGGGCAACATCATCGGCTCGTGGATCGGCAACGGCGAAAACCAGCCGATCTCGCCCGAGACGCTGCAGAACGTGCTCGGCTCGGATGCGGTCGGCGCGATCGCGCAGAAGGTCGGCATCGATCCGCAGCAAGCGTCCGGCATCCTCGCGCAGGTGCTGCCGCACGTCGTCAACGGCGCGACGCCGAACGGCGAAGTGCCGGCGAACGGCCAGCTCGACACGTCGAACGTGCTCGGCACGCTGTCGCAGCTCGCGGGCCTGTTCGGCAACAAGCAGGCGTAAGCGCCGAAGCACCGCATCGCGCGCGCGGCGGACCGCCCGCGCGATGCATTCGGCCGAGGCGGCCGCCGGAAACCGGCACGAACGCGCCGCCGATAAAAAAACACCCCGCTTGCTCGGGGTGTTTTTTTGGGCGAGCCGAACAGCGGCGAGCCGATCCAAGCGCCGGCACGCCGGGCCGCCGGGCCAAGACGCGGCGATCAATGCACGACGCGCTCGAACACGAACTTGCCGTCGTGCACGTCGACCGGAATCACGTCCTTCGGACCGAAACGGCCCGCGAGGATGAGCTTCGCGACCGGGTTCTCGATCTCCTGCTGGATCGCGCGCTTGAGCGGCCGCGCGCCGAACAGCGGATCGTAGCCGACCTTGCCGATCTGCTCGAGCGCCGCATCCGACACGTCGAGCGCCATGTCGAGCTTCGCGAGCCGGTCGTGCAGCCGCGCGAGCTGGATCTTCGCGATCGACTGGATATTGCTGCGGTCGAGCGCATGGAACACGACGACGTCGTCGATCCGGTTCAGGAACTCGGGGCGGAAATGCTGCTTGACCTCGCTCCACACCGCGTCCTTGATCTCTTCCTGCGACGAGCCCGACATCGACTGGATCAGCTGCGAGCCGAGGTTCGACGTCATCACGATCACCGTGTTCTTGAAGTCGACGGTGCGCCCCTGCCCGTCCGTCATCCGGCCGTCGTCGAGCACCTGCAGCAGCACGTTGAACACGTCCGGATGCGCCTTCTCGATCTCGTCGAGCAGGATCACGCTGTACGGCTTGCGGCGCACCGCCTCGGTCAGATAGCCGCCTTCCTCGTAACCGACGTAGCCGGGCGGCGCGCCGATCAGCCGAGCGACGCTGTGCTTCTCCATGAACTCGCTCATGTCGATGCGGATCAGATGCTCCTCGGTATCGAACAGGAAGCCGGCGAGCGCCTTGCACAGCTCGGTCTTGCCGACGCCCGTCGGGCCGAGGAACAGGAACGAGCCGTACGGACGGTTCGGATCGGCGAGGCCCGCGCGCGAGCGCCGGATCGCGTCGGCAACCGCGTCGATCGCCTCGTTCTGGCCGACCACGCGCTCGTGCAGCTTCTCCTCGATGTGCAAGAGCTTCTCGCGCTCGCCCTGCATCATCCGAGACACGGGAATGCCCGTCGCGCGCGACACGACTTCGGCGATTTCCTCCGCGCCGACCTGCGTGCGCAACAGGCGCGGGCGTGTCGGATTGTGCTGCTCGGTTTCCTCCGCCTGCGTGACCTGCTTGAGGCGCGCCTCGAGCTGCGGCAGCTTGCCGTACTGGAGCTCGGCGACCTTCTCGAGCTTGCCATCGCGCTGCAGCCGAGTGATGTCGGCGCGCACCTTGTCGATCTCTTCCTTCAACTGCGCGCTGCCCTGCACGGCCGCTTTCTCGGCCGTCCAGATCTCCTCGAGATCCGCGTACTCGCGCCCGAGCCGCTCGATCTCCTCTTCGATCAGCTGCAAACGCTTCTGCGACGCTTCGTCCTGCTCCTTCTTCACCGCTTCGCGCTCGATCTTCAGCTGGATCAGACGACGGTCGAGCTTGTCCATTTCTTCGGGCTTCGAATCGATTTCCATCTTGATCTTCGACGCGGCCTCGTCGATCAGGTCGATCGCCTTGTCGGGCAAGAAGCGGTCGGTGATGTAGCGATGCGACAGCTCCGCCGCCGCGACGATCGCAGGATCGGTGATCTCGACGCCGTGGTGCAGCTCGTACTTCTCCTGCAGGCCGCGCAGGATCGCGATCGTCGCCTCGACGCTCGGCTCGTCGACGAGCACCTTCTGGAAGCGGCGCTCGAGCGCGGCGTCCTTCTCGATGTACTTGCGATATTCGTCGAGCGTCGTCGCGCCGATGCAGTGCAGCTCGCCGCGCGACAGCGCCGGCTTCAGCATGTTGCCCGCGTCCATCGCGCCTTCGGCCTTGCCCGCGCCGACCATCGTGTGGATCTCGTCGATGAACACGATCGTGCGGCCCTCGTCCTTCGCGATGTCGTTGAGCACGGCCTTCAGGCGCTCCTCGAACTCGCCGCGGTACTTCGCGCCGGCGAGCAGCGCCGCCATGTCGAGCGACAGCACGCGCTTGTTCTTCAGCGTCTCGGGCACCTCGCCGTTGACGATGCGCTGCGCGAGCCCCTCGACGATCGCGGTCTTGCCGACGCCCGGCTCGCCGATCAGCACCGGGTTGTTCTTCGTGCGGCGCTGCAGGATCTGGATCGAGCGGCGAATCTCGTCGTCGCGGCCGATCACGGGATCGAGCTTGCCCGAACGCGCGCGCTCGGTCAGGTCGACCGTGTATTTCTTCAGCGCCTCGCGCTGGCTTTCCGCGTCCGCGCTGTGCACTTGCGAGCCGCCGCGCACCCCGGCGATCGCGGATTCGAGCGCGCGGCGCGTGAGCCCATGCTGGCGCGCGAGACGGCCCGCGTCGCCCTTGTCGTCGGCGACGGCGAGTAGGAACATCTCGCTCGCGATGAACGTGTCGTTGAGCTTCTGCGCTTCCTTGTCCGCCTGGTTCAACAGGCCCGCGAGCTCGCGCCCGACCTGGATGTCGCCGCCCGTGCCCGTCACTTGCGGCAGGCGCGAGATCGCTTCGCTGAGCGCGCCTTGCAGCGCCTGGATGTGCACGCCCGCGCGCGACAGCAGCGAGCGTGCGGAGCCGTCCTGCTGCGCGATCAGCGCGGCGAGCACGTGAACGGGTTCGATGTATTGGTTGTCACGCCCGGCGGCAAGACTTTGCGCGTCCGCGAGCGCCTCTTGGAATTTGGTGGTGAGCTTGTCGATTCTCATGAATGAGACCTCCAATATGCGAATGGCAACCAGATGAGGATGGTTATCCGCCTTTCAAGCCGGCTTTTCATTGAGGCACAGCAAAGGCTCGCGTCACGCATGCGCGTGGCGGCACTGGAGGACGGGCGCGGCGAATGGAGCAGCCGCGCACGCGAAAGAAGCGTCGGGAAAGCGCCCCCGCAGGGGGCGTCGTGCGGGGGCGCCGTCAGCCGACGGCGGTCGCGCTCGCGCGAGCCTCGGCCGCGGGCACGATCCGCACCGGCGTCAGGCCGAGCAGCATCGCGAGCTGCGACGCCGGCTGCGACAGCTCGCCGATCGTGTGCTTGTCGAGCTCCGCGAAGAATGCGTCGCGGGCGGCCACGAACACGCCCTTCAGTCGGCACGCCGACTGGATCACGCAGCTGCGGTGCGATTCGGACTCGTCCGCGAAGCAGCCGACGAGCGCGAAATCGTTTTCGGTCTTGCGCACGACCTCGCCGACCGTGAGCGCGGCGGACTGGGCGTTCAGGCGCAAGCCGCCGTTGCGGCCGCGTACCGTTTCGATCCAACCGAGCTCGCCGAGCTGCTGCACCACTTTCATCAAATGGTTCTTGGAGATGCCGTAGGCATCCGAGATCTCTTGGATCGTCGACAAGCCCTCGCCTCGGACTGCGAGGAACAACATGACGCGCAAAGAGTAGTCGGTGTAATCGGTTAGTCTCATTACGAAATGGATGTTGTGTCAGTGCGACCGGCGCTCGCGCAGGCATCGCGCGTCTGCCATTGCCGATCAGACGGCCGCGTCATAAGATGCGTTCCGTCAGCACTTTTATTGAGAGGGTGGCCGTTTATTATTGTGCGACAAAATCGCACCCGCGTGCTGCCGTATTGCCCGGCCCTTTTTTTGATGACCCAAGCTTCCACCGCCTCGCCCGCCGCCGCGACGCCCGTTCGCGACGCCGAACCGACCCCGGAAAACATCCGCGCGCTCGTCGACGCGTTCTACGAGCGCGTGCGCGACGACGCACTCCTCGGCCCCGTGTTCGAGAGCAGGCTCGCCGGCCGCTGGGACGAGCACCTGCCGAAAATGGGCGAATTCTGGTCGAGCCTCGTGATCGGCACGAAAAGCTACCGCGGCAACGTGCAAGCCGCGCACCAGCCGCTCGACGGCCTCGAACCCGCTCATTTCAGCCGCTGGCTCGCGCTTTTCCTGAAGACCGTCGAGGCGCGCTACGAGCCCGCCGCGGCCGTGCGCTTCATGGAGCCCGCGCTGCGGATCGCGCAGAGCCTGCAATTGAGCCGCTTCGGCTGGGATTACCGGATTCCTGCCGAGCAGCAGGCGATTCTCGACCTGATCGCGCCGAAGCGGCCGGGCAACGACGACGCGCATGCGCAGCGGCCGCGCGGCGAGCCGTTTCCGGCGAAGATCATCGGCCGAACGACGCGCGACGACGCGTGAGCGCGTGCCGGCAGCACGGCCCCGGCCGCGCCTGAAAGCGCCGCGCGGCACGCCGAACAACAACCGTGAAAATTCGTCGAGTGCGGACGTTTGGATATCGAAATCGACGCAATCGCGAATAATCTGTTTTAAACGCCCGTGACGTACGGCATCTCGCCGATGAAAATTGGCGATCGACCATTCTCGTTCGCCGAGCCGCCCCGAACCGGGCGCTGGAAAACGCGCGCTCCGGATCGCCGCGCCCGACATCGCGTGCGGCTGCCGCCGAAGTCGCTCCCGACGACGCCGCGCCTACGTCGACCGCTTCGCGTTCCCCGATTCGACGCCCCAGCGCGCGAGCGCCGCATCGTCGGCGCTGCGCGCATCGACCCAGCGCTCGCCCGCGGGCGTCGCCTCCTTCTTCCAGAACGGCGCCTGCGTCTTCAGGTAGTCCATCACGAACTCGCACGACTGGAACGCGTCGCCGCGATGCGCACAGGCGGTCGCGACGAATACGATCTGATCGAGCGGTTGAAGCCTGCCGACCCGGTGGACGATCGCGACGTCGATGCCGGGCCAGCGCGCGATCGCGTCGTCGGCGATCGCCGCGAGCGCCTTCTCGGTCATCCCCGGATAATGTTCGAGCTCGAGCGCGTCGACCGGATCGCCGTCGTTCAGGTCGCGCACCGTGCCGACGAAGCACGCGACCGCGCCCACCTTCGGATTACGCGCGCGCAGCGCCGCGATTTCCGCGCTGACGTCGAAGTCGTCCGTCTGCACCCGTACCGTCGCCATCGCCGCCTCCTCAGCCGCCCGTGACGGGCGGAAAGAACGCGACCTCACAGCCGTCGGTGATCCGCGTGCCGGCATCCGTCATCGTGTGGTTGCACGCCATGCGCAGCGCGCGGCCCTCGGCGAGCGTCTGCGCCCATGCGCCGCCGCGCGTGCGTAGCCAGGCGCGCACGTCGCCCACCGTCGCGACGCCGTCAGGCACCGTCACCGTCTCGCTCGCAACGCCGAGCGCTTCGCGCACGCTCGCAAAAAATTTCAGTTCGATCTTCATCGTCACTACGCCGCCCGGCTTCAGCCGAGCATTTCGGAAAAAGGAATGAAACGCACCGTCTCGCCCGCGCTGATCGCGTGATTCGGCGGATTGTCGATCAGGCCGTCGCCCCACACCGTCGACGTCAGCACGGCCGAGCTCTGGTTCGGGAACAGGTCGAGGCCGCCCGCCGCGTTCACGCGCGCGCGCAGGAATTCGTTGCGGCGGTCGGCCTTGTTCTGCGTGAAATCGGCGCGCAGCGACACCGCGCGCGGCGCGACCTGCGTCGCGCCCGCGACGCGCAGCAGGAACGGCCGCACGAACAGCAGGAACGTGACGAAGCTCGACACCGGGTTGCCAGGCAGGCCGATGAAATACGCTTCGTCGCCGCTCGCGCCGCTTGCATCGATTGCTCCGCTCGCGTCATTCGCGTCGTTCGCGTCGTTCGCGTCGTTCGCGTCGTTCGCGTCGTTCGTGCCGCTCGCCGCCGCGCCGCAGCCGGCGCGATGTCGCCGGATCGCGCCGAACGCGAGCGGCTTGCCCGGCTTCATCGCGATCTGCCACAGCGCGAGCCGCCCCTCCGCCTCGACCGCGGGCTTCACGTGATCCTCGTCGCCCACGGACACGCCGCCGCTCGTCACGATCACGTCGTGCCCGCGCGCCGCTTCGCGCAGCGCCGCGCGCGTCGCGTCGAGCCGGTCCGGCACGATGCCGTAGTCGGTCACGTCGCAGCCGAGCCGCTCGAGGAGCCCGCGCAGCGTGAAGCGGTTCGAGTTGTAGATCGCGCCCGGCTTGAGCGGCTCGCCCGGCATCGTCAGCTCGTCGCCCGTGAAGAACACCGCGACCTTCACGCGGCGCGTGACCGCGAGCGACGCGCAACCGACCGACGCGGCAAGCCCCATCGCCTGCGGCGTCATCCGCGCGCCGGCGGGCAGGATCACCGAGCCGCGGCGGATGTCCGCGCCCCGCGCGGTGACCCATTCGCCCGCCGTCGGCGTGTGCAGGATGTCGACCTGATCGCCCGCGGCCTCCGTCTGCTCCTGCATCACGACCGCGTCGGCGCCCGCCGGCACGGACGCGCCCGTGAAAATGCGCGCCGCCGTGCCCGGCGCGAGCGGCTCGGCCGGATGGCCCGCGGGGATGCGCTGCGACACGGCGAGCCGCCGCTCGCCGCGCGTCAAATCGGCGATGCGCACCGCGTAGCCGTCCATTGCGCTCGTGTTCATCGGCGGCACGTCGAGCGGCGACACGACGTCGGCCGCGAGCACGCGGTTGAGCGCATCGAGCGTCGCGACGGTCTCGGTTCCGGCGAGCGGACGCGCGGCCGCGAGAAGCGTCGCGAGCGCGTCGGCCGTGGACAGCATCGGCGCGCGCGGCGTCTGGGTGTTGGGCTGGGACATCGTCGATTGAAATATTGACCGGATGGCGACATTGTAGCGACGCCTCCGCGTGAATGTGGGCGCGCGATCGCAGCGATTCGATCGCGCGCAGCGAATCGCGCGCGGCTCGCCGGCCAGATCTTCGGAAACGGCGGGCGCGTGGAGTGGATAGCGCGGCGATCCGGTTGTCGCGCGATCACCGGGCAATGGCCGGTGCAATGGCCGGTGCGAT
This sequence comes from Burkholderia sp. MSMB1498, assembly GCF_001526245.1. NCBI lineage: Bacteria > Pseudomonadati > Pseudomonadota > Betaproteobacteria > Burkholderiales > Burkholderiaceae > Burkholderia > Burkholderia sp. MSMB1498. The sequence goes on along the minus strand of NZ_LOYJ01000026.1, from coordinate 25,781 downwards.
CGCCCGTACGATCTTGCCGGCGCGAACGGCGAGGTCCGTCGCTCGTCGCCATCGCCCCTCCGCCTAATCGGCACGCCGTGCGGTGCGCGCCAGCGATGAGCGCCCGAAAAGGAAACAGCCCGACCGGGGTAATCCGGTCGGGCTGTTTCGGTCAGGCTGATCATGTCGCCCAAGCCGCAACGCAATGTCATCCGACATTGATCCGACGAATGTTGATCCGACGAATGCGTGTCGCGGTCTTGACTGCATGCGCCCAATGCCGATCGACCGGCTTCCGGCAAATGCCGCGCAGCGCAGCGTCGCGCGTCACGGCGTCGCGCCCGCAACCGTTGCGACGCGCATCCGGCTCGCCGCGCGCGCGCCGCCCGCATCGCGGCATCGCGGCCGGGCCGACGTGCGGCACCGCACCTCGCCCGGCGAGCGACGCCGGCATCGCACGAGCCGCGCGCCGCCGCGCCCGCAACCGCTAACGTTGCCCGAACGTCACGCGCCCGTGTGCGCGGCGATGAAGTCCTTCACCTGCTGCGCGTTCGCATCGACGACCTCGAAGCGCTGCGGCAGCGCCTCGAGCCCGTCGAACGCGGCCGGGCGCGACGGCTCCTGCCCGAGTGCCTCGCGAATCGTCTCGCCGAACTTGATCGGCTGCGCGGTCTCGAGCACGACCATCGGCACGCCCGGCTGCAGGTGCTCGCGCGCGACCTTCAGGCCGTCGGCCGTGTGCGTGTCGATCGTCGTGCCGTAGCGCTCGAACACGTCGCGGATCGTCGCGATCCGGTCCGCGTGCGTGCTGCGGCCCGACACGAAGCCGAACTCCGCGACGCGCGCGAAATCGCCGCTCGCGACAAGATCGAAGCCGCCCTTTTGCTCGACGTCGCGAAACAGCTGAACGACGCGCGCCGGATCGCGGCCGAGCAGGTCGAACACGAAGCGCTCGAAGTTCGACGCCTTCGAGATGTCCATGCTCGGGCTGCTCGTGTGATACGTGTCCTGAGCGCTGCGCACGCGGTACGCGCCGGTGCGGAAGAACTCGTCGAGCACGTCGTTCTCGTTGGTCGCGACGACGAGCTTCTCGATCGGCAGCCCCATCATCCGCGCGATATGGCCCGCGCAGACGTTGCCGAAGTTGCCGGACGGCACCGTGAACGACACGCGCTCGTCGTTGGACTTCGTCGCCGCGAAGTAGCCCTTGAAGTAGTAGACGACCTGCGCGACGACGCGCGCCCAGTTGATCGAATTGACCGTGCCGATCTTGTGCCGCGCCTTGAACGCGTGATCGTTCGACACGGCCTTCACGATGTCCTGGCAGTCGTCGAACACGCCCTTCACCGCGAGGTTGAGGATGTTCGGGTCCTGCAGGCTGTACATCTGCGCGGTCTGGAACGCGCTCATCTTCCGGTGCGGCGACAGCATGAACACGCGCACGCCCGCTTTGCCGCGCATCGCGTATTCGGCCGCGCTGCCCGTGTCGCCCGACGTCGCGCCGAGGATATTGAGCGTCTCGCCGTGCCTGGCGAGCGTGTACTCGAACAGGTTGCCGAGCAACTGCATCGCCATGTCCTTGAACGCGAGCGTCGGGCCGTTCGACAGCTCGAGCAGCGCGAGCGGCGCGCCGTTCTCGGTGCCGAGCGTCGTGAGCGGCGTGATGTCGGCTGCGTTCTCGCCGTGGCGCATGTGGCGGTAGACGTCGGCCGTGTACGTGCGGCGCGCGAGCGCGCGCAGATCGTCGGCGGGGATGTCGTCGCAGAATTTCGACAGGATCTCGAACGCGAGATCCGCATACGGCAGCGCGCGCCAGCGCGCGAGCTCGTCCGCGCTCACCCGCGGGTATTCGCTCGGCAGATAGAGCCCGCCGTCCTTCGCGAGGCCGCCGAGCAGGATGTCGGAGAACGTGTGGCGCTCGCCGATCCCGGCGCCGCGCGTGGAGATGTAATTCATGTCGTCCTCAGTTGAGCGCTTCCATGCGCAGCTTCGTCACCTTCGAGACGACCGTCGCGAGCGATTCGATGCGGGCGATCGCCGCGTTGACGTTCTTCTCGATCGTCTCGTGCGTGATCAGGATGATGTCGGTTTCGCCGTTCGCGTCGTCGACCTGCTCCGACTCCTTCTGCAAGAGCGCATCGATCGAGATACCCGAATCGGCGAGGATGCGCGTGATGTCCGCGAGCACGCCCATCTGGTCGGCGACGCGCAGGCGCAGGTAGTAGCCGCTCGTCACTTCCTCGATCGGCAGAATCGGCGTGTTCGACAGGCTGTCCGGCTGGAACGCGAGATGCGGCACGCGATGCTCGGGGTCGGCCGTGTGCAGGCGCGTGACGTCGACGAGATCGGCGACGACGGCCGACGCCGTCGGCTCCGCGCCCGCGCCCTTGCCGTAGTAGAGCGTCGTGCCGACCGCGTCGCCGTGCACGACGACCGCGTTCATCGCGCCCTCGACGTTCGCGAGCAGGCGCTTCTCGGGAATCAGCGTCGGGTGCACGCGCAGCTCGATGCCGCGCTCGGTGCGGCGCGTGATGCCGAGCAGCTTGATCCGGTAGCCGAGCTCCTCGGCGTACTTGATATCGGTCGCGGCGAGCTTGCTGATCCCTTCGACGTACGCGCGGTCGAACTGCACCGGCACGCCGAACGCGATCGCGCTCATGATCGTCGCCTTGTGCGCGGCGTCGACGCCTTCGATGTCGAAGGTCGGATCGGCCTCCGCGTAGCCGAGCTCCTGCGCAGCCTTCAGCGCGGTCGCGAAATCGAGGCCGCGGTCGCGCATCTCCGACAGGATGTAGTTCGTCGTGCCGTTGATGATGCCGGCGATGTACTGGATGCGGTTCGCGGTCAGGCCCTCGCGCAGCGCCTTGATGATCGGGATGCCGCCCGCGACGGCCGCCTCGAACGCGACCATCACGCCCTTCTCGCGCGCGGCCTCGAAGATTTCGGTGCCGTGCACCGCGAGAAGCGCCTTGTTGGCCGTCACGACGTGCTTGCCGTTCGCGATCGCGCGCAGCACGAGCTCGCGCGCGAGGCCCGTGCCGCCGATCATCTCGGCGACGATCGCGATCGACGGATCGTCGACGACCGCGTTGAAATCATCGCCGATCGACACGCCGTTCGCGTCGCCGTCGAGCGCGGCGAGCGCCTTCGCGGGATTGCGCACCGCGACGCGCGCGATCTCGATGCCGCGCCCGGCGCGCCGCTTGATTTCCTCCTGGTTGCGGCGCAGCACCTTGAAGGTGCCGCCGCCCACCGTGCCGAAGCCCAACAGGCCTACTTTGATCGGTTCCATGCTGCGTGTGATCTATTGAGTGAAAAGGGGGGGAGCGCCCGGTCAGACCGAGTGGCGCTTCCGATAACCATCGAGGAAGCGCGCGATCCGCTCGATCGAATCGGTCAGATCGTCGATGTTCGGCAGGAACACGACGCGGAAGTGATCCGGCGTCGGCCAGTTGAAGCCCGTGCCCTGCACGAGCAGCACGCGTTCCTTCAGCAGCAGCTCGAGGATGAACTGCTGGTCGTTGTCGATCGGATAGAGCTTCGGATCGAGGCGCGGAAACATGTAGAGCGCCGCCTCCGGCTTCACGCACGACACGCCCGGGATCGACGTCAGCATGTCGTACGCGAGCTCGCGCTGCTTGTAGAGGCGCCCGCTCGGCACGATCAGCTCGTTGATGCTCTGATAGCCGCCGAGCGCGGTCTGGATCGCGTACTGGCCGGGCACGTTCGCGCACAGGCGCATCGACGACAGGATGCCGAGCCCTTCGAGATAGTCGTTCGCGCGGCGGCGGTTCTCGGCCGTGAGGCCCGCGACCGACATCCAGCCCGCGCGATAGCCGCACGACCGGTAGCTCTTCGAGAGGCTGTTGAACGTGACCGTGATCACGTCCTCGGCGAGCGACGCGAGCGCCGTGTGCGACTTACCGTCGTAGACGATCTTGTCGTAGACCTCGTCGGCGAAGATGATGAGCCCGTGCTCGCGCGCGATCGCGATCAGCTCGAGCAGCAACTCGTCCGAATAGAGCGCGCCCGTCGGGTTGTTCGGGTTGATCACGACGAGCGCCTTCGTGTTCGGCGTGATCTTGCGGCGAATGTCGTCGGGATCGGGCATCCAGCGGTTCGACTCGTCGCAGACGTAGTGCACGGGCGTGCCGCCCGACAAGCTCACGGCGGCCGTCCACAGCGGATAATCGGGCGCGGGCAGCAGCACCTCGTCGCCGTCGTTCAGGAGCGCCTGCGTCGCCATCACGATCAGCTCGGACGCGCCGTTGCCGATGTAGATGTCGTCGAGCCCGACGCCCTTCACGCCCTTTTGCTGCGTGTAGTGCATGACCGCCTTGCGCGCGGCGAACACGCCCTTCGAGTCCGAATAGCCGGACGACGTCGGCAGGTTGCGGATCATGTCCTGGATGATCTCGTCCGGCGCGTCGAAGCCGAACGGGGCCAGATTGCCGATGTTCAGCTTGATGATGCGATGCCCCTCGTCCTCGAGGCGCTTCGCGTGCTCGAGGACGGGGCCGCGGATGTCGTAGCAGACGTTGAGCAGCTTGTTCGACTTTTGAATCGGTTTCACGGCGGACACGTTCCTGGGTAATGCCTGCGGGCCTGGGGGGCGGGGATCAAAACTGGAGAGCGGCCGGTAGCGCGCTGTCTAGGAATGGCTTGATGCGGCTGCCGGGCGCGGCTTGTGGCGGCGCGCGACATAATCGCCGCCCGGCGGCGGCTAAAAAGTTATAATTTAGCGGATTTTGGCCGACTTTCGCAATGCACCAACCCGGCCGCGGCCCCCGCGCGACAACGTCCGCCACGGCGGCCGCGCGCATCGCGGCAGACGGCCCGCCCCGTTCGGGGCCGGATCGCAGCGTCCGCGCAGCGTTTGTTCCGGCCCTTTTCGACACCGCGGAAGACCGATTTGAAATTACACCAGGACCCGAGCAACGCGCTCAACACCGTCACCGGCTATGGCCCCGATTACGTCGACATCAATCTGCAGCGCCACGAAACGAGCGTGATCGTGCTGCCGGGCGCGCCCGTCATCGAATGGCCCGTCGCGTCGTTCGACGCGCTCACGCCGGAGCTGTTCGCGGTGCTGCTCGAGCCGCAGCCCGAAGTCGTGATCTTCGGCAGCGGCGCGAAGCTGCGCTTCCCGCACCCGCGCCTGACCGCGCAGCTCACCGCGCAGCGAATCGGGGTCGAAACGATGGATTTCCAGGCCGCCTGCCGCACGTACAACATCCTGATGGCCGAAGGCCGGAAGGTTGCCGCGGCGCTGCTGATCGAACGTTAAGCGAGCGTTAAGCCGCATCGCGCTAAAACTTCCGGCGGCGCTTGGCCCCCCGCTCGCATCCGGTTTCGCGCCGCGCCCCGCCCGCCGCGGACGCTCAGCCGCAGTCCGCCCGATCGAATCTTACACACTCAATACGAAACCATGAACGATATGCCGACGAGGCTACCGCTCAATCGCGCCGCGCCCATGACGCTCAACCGCGCCGCGCTCCTCCTTCTCGTCGCGGCGCTCGCCGTGATCTGGTTCGCGCCGCTCGGCCTGCGCCATCTGATTCCGAGCGACGAAGGCCGCTATGCGGAAATGGCCCGCGAGATGTTCGCCACGGGCGACTGGATCACGCCGCGCTACAACGGCTACAAGTACTTCGAGAAGCCCCCGCTGCAAACGTGGCTCAACGCGCTCACGTTCGTGTGGTTCGGCGTCGGCGAATGGCAGGCGCGCTTCTACACGGCGCTCGCGAGCTTCGCCGGCGTGCTTTTCGTCGGCTTCACCGGCGCGCGCGTGTTCAACCCGCGCGCGGGCTTGTTCGCCGCGCTCGTGCTCGCGAGCTCGCCGTACTGGAACCTGATGGGCCACTTCAACGCGCTCGACATGGGGCTGTCGCTGTGGATGACGGTCACGCTGTGCTCGCTCCTCCTCGCGCAGCGGCCCGGCATCGGCAAGCGCGCCGAGCGCGGCTGGATGTGGCTCTGCTGGGCGTCGATGGCGCTCGCCGTGCTGTCGAAGGGCTTGATCGGCCTGATCCTGCCGGGCGCCGCGCTCGTCCTCTATACGCTCGCCTCGCGCGACTGGGCGCTCTGGAAGCGCCTCTACATCGTGAGCGGCCTCGTCATCTTCTTCGCGGTCGCGACGCCGTGGTTCGTGCTCGTGCAGTCGCGCAACCCGGAATTCCTCAACTTCTTCTTCATCGTCCAGCAGTTCCGCCGCTACCTGACGCCCGAGCAGAACCGCCCCGGCCCGCTCTACTACTTCGTGCCGGTGCTCATCGTCGGCTTCCTGCCGTGGCTGTCCGTCAGCGTGCAGAGCGTGCGCCACGCGCTGCGCATCCCGCGCCAGCCGAACGGCTTCGCGCCGATGCTCGTGCTCTGCGTCTGGAGCGCGTTCATCTTTCTGTTCTTCAGCGCGTCGCATTCGAAGCTGATCTCGTACGTGCTGCCTGTGGCGCCCGCGCTCGCGCTGATGATCGGCACGTATCTGCCGCTCGTGTCGGGCGAGCGGTTCCGCCGCCATCTGTTCGGATATCTGGTGTTCCTCGTCGCCGCCGCGTTCGGCGCGCTCTTCCTCGCGCGTCTCGGCGACGCGCGCACGCCGAACGCGCAATACCTCGAGTTCCAGAAATGGGTGTACGCGGCGCTCGGCGTCGCGTTCACGCTCACGCTCGTCGCCGTGTGGCTGAACCGCCGCAGCCGTGCGGGCATCGCCGCGGCGGCCGTCGCGTTCGGCGCCGGCTGGCTGCTCCTCGGCACGATCGGCGGCACGGGCCACGACGCGTTCGGCCGCTACAGCTCGGGCGCGCTCCTCGCGCCCGCGATCCGCGCGGAGCTCGCGAAGCTGCCGCCCGACACGCCGTTCTATTCGGTCGAGGTGCTCGACCACACGCTGCCGTTCTACGTCGGCCACACGACGATCATGGTCGAGCGCAAGGACGAGCTCGCGTTCGGCATCTCGGTCGAACCGAACAAGTGGGTGCCGACCGTCGCCGAATGGGAGCAGCGTTGGCGCGCCGATCGCTACGCGCTCGCGCTGATGTCGCCCGAGCGCTACAGGCAACTGTCGGAGGCGGGCCTGCCGATGCGCGTCGTCGCGCGCGACAACCGGCGCGTCGTCGTCGAAAAGCCGCAACCCTGATCTCGAGGACGCGAATCGATGAATCCCGTTTCCCTCTTTTGCATCGTCACGGGCGTGATGCTGAACGCCTGCGCGCAGCTGCTGCTGAAGGCCGGCGTGCGCGCCGTTGGACACTTCGAATTCACCCGTGCGAACATTGTGCCGATCGGCTTCAAGATCGCGACCCAATTGCCGATCGTCGGCGGCCTCGGCTGCTACGTGCTCTCCGTGGTGGTGTGGATCGTCGGGCTGTCGCGGGTCGACGTGTCGGTCGCGTATCCGATGCTCTCGCTCGGCTACGTCGTCAACGCGTTCGCCGCGTGGTATCTGTTCGGCGAGGTGCTGTCGGTGCAGCGCCTCGTGGGCATCGGCATCATCCTGATCGGCGTGTTCGTGCTCGCGCGCAGCTGACTCGCCCGCACGCGGCCGATGCGCATGATGCACATCGGGCGCACCGACAAAAAGTGACGCACCCGTTTCGCCAGCCGGTGTTAAATGCGCGTGTCGGGCGGCGCCCGAATCCTTTCACACGACAACGAGCGAAGCTTACATGAGCCAGACTTCCGTTCCTTTCCTGCCGTTCGTCAAACCCGAGATCGACGAGGAAACCATCCAGGGCGTTTCCGACGTGCTGCGCTCCGGCTGGATCACGACCGGCCCGCAGTGCCAGCGCTTCGAGGCCGCGCTGTCCGAATTCTGCGGCGGGCGCCCGGTGCGCGTGTTCAACTCGGGCACGGCGACGCTCGAGATCGGCCTGCGGATCGCGGGCGTAGGCCCCGGCGACGAAGTGATCACGACGCCCGCGTCATGGGTCGCGACGAGCAACGTGATCCTCGAGACGGGCGCGACGCCCGTGTTCGTCGACATCGATCCCGCGACGCGCAACCTCGATCTCGACCTCGTCGAAAAGGCGATCACGCCGCGCACGAAGGCGATCATCCCGGTGTATCTCGCGGGCCTGCCCGTCGACATGGACCGCCTCTACGCGATCGCGCGCGCGCACGCGCTGCGCGTGATCGAGGACGCCGCGCAGGCGCTCGGCTCGACCTGGCGCGGCCAGCGCATCGGCGCGATCGGCGACATCGTGTCGTTCAGCTTCCATCCGAACAAGAACATCACGTCGATCGAAGGCGGCGCGCTCGTGCTCAACGACGAAGCCGAGGCGACGCTCGCGCAGAAGTACCGGCTGCAGGGGATCACGCGCACGGGCCTGGACGGCATGGACTGCGACGTGCTCGGCGGCAAGTACAATCTGACCGACGTCGCCGCGCGCGTCGGCTGGGGCCAGCTCGCGCACCTCGAACGCTTCAACGCGACGCGGCGCACGCTCGCGCGCCGCTACTTCGACGCGTTCGCGGGGGGCGCTGCGCTCGCGCTCGGCGTCGGGCTGCCCGTCGCGGACTTCGAGAACGGCAACTGGCACATGTTCCAGATCACGCTGCCGCTCGAGAAGCTGTCGATCTCGCGCGGCGAGTTCATGGAGCAGTTGAAGCAGCGCGGCATCGGCTCGGGCGTCCACTACCCGGCCATTCATCTTTTCACGCTGTACCGCGCGCGCGGCTTTACGGAGGGCATGTTCCCCCACGCGGAGCGCTTCGGCGCGTCGACCGTCACGCTGCCGCTCTTCACGCAGATGAGCGCAGAGGACGTGCAACGGGTCGTCGACGCCGTCAACCAGATTTGCGAACAATACGGAAAATAAGCGGACATGAGTCACCCTGAAACACGCGCGACGAATCCTGAAGTTTCGATCGTCATCCCCGTGTACAACGAGGAAGCCGGGCTCGCTGCGCTCTTCGCGCGGCTCTACCCGGCGCTCGACGCGCTCGGCACGTCGTACGAAGTGATCCTCGTCAACGACGGCAGCCGCGACCGCTCGGCTGCCCTCCTCGCCGACCAGTTCCGCGTGCGTCCGGACACGACGCGCGTCGTGCTCCTGAACGGCAACTACGGCCAGCACATGGCGATCCTCGCCGGCTTCGAGCAGTCGCGCGGCGACATCGTCATCACGCTCGACGCCGACTTGCAGAACCCGCCCGAGGAAATCGGCAAGCTGATCGCGAAGATGCGCGAGGGCTACGACTACGTCGGCTCGATCCGGCTGCAGCGCCAGGACAGCCTGTTCCGCCGCAAGGCGTCGGCCGCGATGAACCGGCTGCGCGAGCGCATCACGCGCATCAAGATGACCGACCAGGGCTGCATGCTGCGCGCATACGGCCGCCACATCATCGACACGATCAACCGCTGCGGCGAGGTGAACACGTTCATCCCCGCGCTCGCGTACACGTTCGCGCAGAACCCGACCGAGATCGAGGTCGCGCATGAAGAGCGCTTCGCGGGCGAATCGAAATACTCGCTGTACAGCCTCATCCGCCTGAACTTCGATCTCGTAACGGGCTTCTCCGTCGTGCCGCTGCAATGGCTGTCGTTCATCGGCGTGATCCTGTCGCTCGGCTCGGCCGGGCTCTTCGTGCTGCTCGTCGTGCGGCGCTTCATCGTCGGCGCGGAAGTGCAAGGCGTGTTCACGCTCTTCGCGATTACGTTCTTCCTGCTCGGCGTGATCATTTTCGCGCTCGGCCTGCTCGGCGAATACATCGGACGAATCTATCAGCAGGTCCGCGCGCGGCCGCGCTACCTGATCCACACCGTGCTCGAGGCGCGCGACGGCAAGCCCGGCGTCACGCTCGCCGCCGAGCGCCGCGAGGCCGCGCGATGAAACCGCGCGCCGTCGTCTTCGCGTATCACAACGTCGGCGTGCGCTGCCTGCAGGTGCTGCTCGCGCGCGGCGTCGACGTCGCGCTCGTCGTCACGCACGAAGACAATCCGACCGAGAACATCTGGTTCGGCAGCGTCGCGTCGGTCGCGGCCGAGCACGGCATCGCGTGCATCACGCCCGCCGATCCGACGAGCGCCGACGTGCGCGCGGCGGTTGCGAGCGCGAAGCCCGAGTTCATCTTCTCGTTCTATTACCGGCACATGCTGCCCGTCGATCTGCTCGCGCTCGCCGCGCGCGGCGCGTACAACATGCACGGGTCGCTGCTGCCGAAGTACCGCGGCCGCGTGCCGACGAACTGGGCGGTGCTCAACGGCGAGACCGAAACCGGCGCGACGCTGCACGAGATGGCCGCGAAACCCGACGCGGGCGCGATCGTCGGCCAGACCGCCGTGCCGATCCTGCCCGACGACACCGCCGCGCAAGTGTTCGACAAGGTCACGGTCGCGGCCGAGCAGACGCTCTGGCGCGTGCTGCCCGCGCTGATCGCGGGCGAAGCGCCGCACCTGCCGAACGATCTGTCGCAAGGCAGCTACTACGGCGGACGCAAGCCCGAGGACGGCCGCATCGATTGGTCGCAGCCGGCCGCGAACGTGTACAACCTGATCCGCGCGGTCGCGCCGCCGTATCCGGGCGCGTTCACCGATCTCGACGGCACGCGCTTCGTGATCGCGCGCGCGCGGCGCGCGGCGCCCGGCTCGGCCGCCGCGCGCGCGGCCGTCGATTTGCCGCCGGGCCTGCACGTAAGCGATAATGCGCTGTTCGGCGTTTGCGGCGACAGCCGCGCTGTCTCCATTCTCGAACTGCGCCGGCAGCACGACGGCGGCGAGACCGCGGTTTCCCCGGCGGAATTCGCGCAGTTCACTCATTCTTCCCGTCATTCATGAAAGCTAAAAAAGTCCTGATCCTGGGTGTAAACGGCTTCATCGGCCATCACCTGTCGAAGCGCATTCTTGAAACCACCGATTGGGAAGTGTTCGGCATGGACATGCAGACCGATCGGCTCGGCGATCTCGTCAAGCACGAGCGGATGCATTTCTTCGAAGGCGACATCACGATCAACAAGGAGTGGGTCGAGTATCACGTGAAGAAGTGCGACGTGATCCTGCCGCTCGTCGCGATCGCGACGCCCGCCACCTACGTGAAGCAGCCGCTGCGCGTGTTCGAGCTCGACTTCGAGGCGAACCTGCCGATCGTGCGTTCGGCCGTGAAGTACGGCAAGCACCTCGTGTTTCCGTCGACCTCCGAGGTGTACGGCATGTGCGCGGACGAGCAGTTCGACCCGGACGCGTCCGCCCTCACCTACGGCCCGATCAACAAGCCGCGCTGGATCTACGCATGCTCGAAGCAGCTGATGGACCGCGTGATCTGGGGCTACGGGATGGAAGGCCTGAACTTCACGCTGTTCCGCCCGTTCAACTGGATCGGCCCGGGCCTCGACTCGATCTACACGCCGAAGGAAGGCAGCTCGCGCGTCGTCACGCAGTTCCTCGGCCATATCGTGCGCGGCGAGAACATCAGCCTCGTCGACGGCGGCTCGCAGAAGCGCGCGTTCACGTATGTCGACGACGGCATCAGCGCGCTGATGAAGATCATCGAGAATCCGAACGGCGTCGCCACGGGCAAGATCTACAACATCGGGAATCCGAACAATAACTTCTCGGTGCGCGAACTGGCGAACAAGATGCTCGAGCTCGCGGCGGAATTCCCCGAGTACGCGGATTCGGCCAAGCGCGTGAAGCTCGTCGAGACGACGTCGGGCGCGTACTACGGCAACGGTTATCAAGATGTGCAGAATCGCGTGCCGAAGATCGAGAACACGATGCAGGAACTCGGCTGGGCGCCGCAGTTCACGTTCGACGACGCGCTGCGCCATATCTTCGAGGCGTACCGCGGCCACGTCGCCGACGCGCGCGCGCTCGTCGAGCAGCAGGGCTGAAGAGGGGCACCGCCGCTTGGCTCGCATCGTCCTCAAGATCGACGTCGACACGCTGCGCGGCACGCGCGAAGGCGTGCCGAATCTCGCGCGCATCTTCGATCGCTTCGCCGCGCGCGCGACGTTCCTCTTCAGTCTCGGCCCCGACCACACCGGCTGGGCGATGCGCCGCGTGCTGCGGCCGGGCTTTCTGAAGAAGGTGTCGCGCACGTCGGTCGTCGAGCATTACGGCGTCAAGCAGTTGCTGTACGGCGTGCTGCTGCCCGGCCCCGACATCGGCCACCGCGCGACGGCCGACATGCGCGCGATCCACGAAGCCGGCTTCGAATGCGGAATCCACACGTGGGATCACGTGTACTGGCAGGACAACGTTCGCCAGCGTCCGCGCGACTGGACCGTACGCGAGATGAACAAGAGCCGCGAGCGCTTCGTCGAGATCTTCGGCGCGCCGCCCGTCACGCACGGCGCGGCGGGCTGGCAAATGAACGACGCGGCGTTCGAGCAGATCGACGCGTGGGGCATGCGCTACGCGTCGGACGGGCGCGGCCACTCGCCGTATCTGCCCGTCGTCGAAGGCAGGACGCTCGCGCACGTGCAGCTGCCGACGACGCTGCCGACGCTCGACGAGATCCTCGGCGTCGACGGCATCGACACCGGCAACGTCGCCGCGCACCTGCTCAAGCACACCGAGCGTAATCCGCACGACCAGGTATTCACGCTGCACGCGGAGCTCGAAGGGCAGAAGCTCGCGCCCGTGTTCGAGCAACTGCTCGCGGGCTGGCGCGCGCAAGGCCACACGTTCGCGACGATGGGCGATTACTACGCGACGCTGGACCGCGCCGCGCTGCCATCGTACCCTGTCGCGTGGGGCGAAATTCCCGGCCGCTCCGGCGAACTGATCGTCCAGCCCGACTGAACGAGACGCCGCTCGCCGGCTTCTCGTCTCGCCTCATCACGCGCGGCCCGCCGTCCGCGCTCGTTCATAACAACAGGAGAAACACGTGTCCGTCGAAGTCGACCGTCAAGTTCCCGATTTCACAGCGCCTGCCACGGGCGGCGAGTTTTCGCTGTCGGGCGTCAAGGGCAAGAAGCTCGTGCTGTACTTCTATCCGAAGGACAACACCCCCGGCTGCACCACCGAGGGCCTGCAGTTCCGCGACCTGTATCCGAAGTTCAAGAAGGCCGGTGCGGAAATCGTCGGCGTGTCGCGCGACAGCCTACGCTCGCACGAGAACTTCAAGGCGAAGCTCGAACTGCCGTTCCCGCTGATTTCGGACCCCGACGAAACGCTCTGCACGCTGTTCGGCGTCATGAAATTGAAGAAAATGTATGGCAAGGAAGTACGTGGAATCGAGCGCTCGACGTTCGTCATCGACGGCGAAGGCGTGCTGCGTCACGCATGGCGCGGCGTGAAGGTGCCGGGCCACGTCGACGAGGTGCTGAGTGCTGTACAAGCGCTTTGAGGCGCGCTATATTGGGCCGCAATGAATGCCTGTCCGACCCATTTTTCTCGTAGCTGCGCCGGTGGTCGAAACGATGCGTCCACGCATCTGACGCGCAGCACGACGGTTAGAGCCGAGCCGCTTGCCCCTGTTCGGGGGAGCGGCTTTTTTTATGGTTTTCGGGTCGGCCGATCCGCGCCGGCCGTCCAACGCGTCAAGGAGACGATCGAAATCTAGGCGAACCGGCGATTCGAACCCCATGTGCGCCACTGCGCGCAAACTGCACGCGCGAAGCGTCGCAGGATGCGAACGGCGGCGCACGCCTGCGACACGATTCCTCCCGAGGGACACCATGCCTTTGCCTACTCCCCCCAGCAAGCTCGGCAGCCTGCTGCCGCCCGACGAATACAAGGCGAAAGCGCGGCCTGCGAAAGCCGCGAAGCAATCCGCCTCCGGGGGCCCCGCTCACGCGGTCGCGGCCGAATACGGCCCGGCGAACGTAGCCGATCCGATGGTCGTTGCCGCCAACACCGCTGCGCCGCTGCGCGCGGTCGCGCCGGCCGAAGCCGCGAGCGCCGCCGCGCCGCGCGCGCGCAAGACGAAGCAGACGGCCGCGCTGCTGCAGCCGGTGCCCGCGGCCCCCGCCGCGCCGGCGGCACGCTCGCCGAAGGCCGACGCGGCGAGGCCCGCGGCGACCGCGGCCGCCGCGCCGAGCGCGACGGCGAAAGCGCGCGGACGCAAGGCCGCCGAAACCGAGATGCAAAAGCTCTTCGTGCTCGACACGAACGTGCTGATGCACGATCCGAGCAGCCTCTTCCGCTTCGAGGAGCACGACGTCTATCTGCCGATGATGACGCTCGAGGAACTCGACAATCACAAGAAGGGCATGTCGGAAGTCGCGCGCAACGCACGCCAGGTGAGCCGCACGCTCGACGCGCTCGTCGCCGACGCGGGCCCGATCTCGGCCGGCATTGCGCTCGCGCGCCTCGGCAGCCGCGAGGCGCTCGGGCGCCTCTACTTCCAGACGACGCTCACGAGCATCGAGCCCGTCGAGGGCCTGCCGCAAGGCAAGGCCGACAACCAGATCCTCGGCGTCGTGCGAGCGCTGCAGCGCGAGCGGCCGGATCGTCAGGTCGTGCTGGTGTCGAAAGACATCAACATGCGCATCAAGGCGCACGCGCTCGGCCTGCCCGCCGAAGACTACTTCAACGACCAAGTCCTCGAAGACAAGGATCTCCTCTACACCGGCGTGCGCGAACTGGCGCAAGACTTCTGGACGAAGCACGCGAAGGGCATGGAGAGCTGGCAGGATACGAAAACGGGCACCACGTATTACCGCGTGACGGGCCCGCTCGTCGCGTCGATGCTCGTCAACGAGTTCGTCTATCTCGAGCCGCAGAACGGCGAGCCCGCGTTTCACGCGCTCGTGCGCGAACTGAACGGCAAGACGGCGCTCTTGCAGACGCTGCGCGACTACAGCCACCACAAGAACAACGTGTGGGGCATCACCGCGCGCAACCGCGAGCAGAATTTCGCGCTGAACCTGCTGATGAACCCCGAGATCGACTTCGTCACGCTGCTCGGCCAGGCCGGCACCGGCAAGACCCTCGTCGCGCTCGCGGCGGGCTTGGCGCAGGTGCTCGACGACAAGCGCTACAACGAGATCATCGTCACGCGGGCGACCGTGCCCGTCGGCGAGGACATCGGCTTCCTGCCCGGCACCGAGGAAGAGAAGATGCAGCCGTGGATGGGCGCATTCGACGACAACCTCGAGGTGCTGCAGAAGACCGACGACGCGGCCGGCGAATGGGGCCGCGCGGCGACGCAGGAGCTGATCCGTTCGCGCCTGAAGGTGAAGAGCATGAACTTCATGCGCGGCCGCACGTTCGTCGACAAGTACGTGATCATCGACGAGGCGCAGAACCTGACGCCGAAGCAGATGAAGACGCTCGTCACCCGCGCGGGCCCGGGCACGAAGATCATCTGCCTCGGCAACATCGCGCAGATCGACACGCCGTACCTGACGGAAGGCAGCTCGGGCCTCACGTACGTCGTCGACCGCTTCAAGGGCTGGGGGCACAGCGGCCACGTGACGCTCGCGCGCGGCGAGCGCTCGCGGCTTGCCGACTACGCGTCCGACATCCTGTAACCGCACGCCGACCACCGCGCCGAGCGGCGCTCGGCACGAAGCGGCGCCTGATTCGTCAGGCGCCGCTTTTTCATTTCGGGGGTCGAATCATCTGCGAGCGAACGTCCGTCTCGAACAACATTTACACGCGCAACTTCAAGTGATTTCTCAAGAATTCTTGCGAAAGCCCCGCCGGACGCACTACTATCGCGATTAACCGTTGTCATACGATTGGCGAGCGCAGCGCGCTCGCCCGCCTCTCATGTTGCGTCTTTCGCTGTCCGTTCTCGTGATCTCGCTGCTCGCGGCCTGCTCGAGCGCGCCGCAAAAATCGGCGCGCTCGTCGTCCGGCATGGCGATCACCACACCGCGCGCGTACGCGCCGCCGCGCGGCTTCCCGAATTTCGTCGACCACAGCGTCGGCCGCGAGGAAATCTCGATCCAGGCGATGAGCCTCGTCGGCGTCCCGTACCGCTGGGGCGGCAACACGCCCGACAGCGGCTTCGACTGCAGCGGCCTCGTGCGCTACGTCGTCGACCGCGCGGCGAGCGTCAACCTGCCCCGCACGACGGCCGACATGAGCTCGGCCGGCGAATCGATCGAGCCGGACGGCATCGCGCCCGGCGATCTGATCTTCTTCAACACGTCGGGCCGGCCGCATTCGCACGTCGGCATCTACGTCGGCAAGCTGCGCTTCGTGAACGCGCCGTCGACGGGCGGCACCGTGCGGCTCGATTACTTGACGAATCCGTATTGGGCGAAACGCTTCGACGGCATCCGGCGCGTCGCCGCGCCGAAAGCCAAGCCGGCGCCGTTCGATGCGCCGACCTACCAGGCGAGCCGGCAGCCGGACGCCGCGCCGCGTGCGGCAGCGGAGGCTCAGCCGGCCTACGCGGCCGCGCAACCGGCCGCGCGGGCAGCGGCGCCGAGCGCGTCGCCCGCTTACGCGGCGAACGCGGCCGCGCAGCCCTCGGCGCGCAACGCCTCTTCCGGCGCCGCGCCCATCTATGCGGCGACGGCGAATGCATCCTCGCAGAACGCCGCGCCCGCAATCGCGCCCGCGCCCGCGCCCGCCGCATCGGGCTTCTTGCCGGCGCGCGCAGCGCCTGCCGCAACCGCATCCGCCGATCCGTACGAGCCGCCGCCGCCCGCGATATCCGCCGCGCAGCGGCAGGCGCAGGCCGCGGGCGCGACATCGCCCGCGATCGCCTCGGCCGACGCGGGCGCAGCGCCGGTATCCGCCGCGCCGCCGGTTGCGCCGCCCGCGGCCGGCGGCGCGGCGACCGTCGCCGGCACGCCGCCGCCCGATCCGATCGACGCCGCCGCGGACGCGTTCGAGCCGCCGCCGCCAACCGCGCGCGCGGCGGCCCGCCAGGCGCAGCTCGCCGCTCCCGGCAACGTGCAGATCCTGCGCGCGTCGACGGCGCCCGGTGCCGCAAGCGTCGCGCCGGCCGGCACGAGCGACGATCCGATCGCGCGCTTCGCGAACGGCGGCTACTGAGACAAGCCGCTCCTGGCCAACCGGGCGGCCGCGCCCGCCGGCCCATGCGAGCGTCCGAATCGAATTCGAAATCCCCCGCGCGCAGTCGATCACCGCGGGCGCGAGCCGCTGTTCGGCGTCGGCGAGCGTCCAGCGGCGCGACGATGTGCACCGACGCGACCGGCCGCCGCTCGCCGTCGAGCACGGGCGCCGCGATCGCGCCCACGTCGGTGATCGTGTATTGCGTGTGCGCGACCGCGCGCGCTCGCCTCGAGCAGCGCATGCGCGCCGCCCTCGGGCAACGCGCTCAGCGCGCGCTGCCGTTCGCCGCGACGCCCGTCAGGCCGATTCCGCTGCATGCGCTGCAGCGCCTGTACATCAGCGCGGGCGTCGCGCGGTACGCGCTGCTCGATGCGCTGTCGTAACGGCGTCGATCGCGCGGCCCGCTCGCGAAACGCGCGCCAAAGACAATGCGCCGCAGCCTTCCGGCATGCGGCGCATTGTCGTTCTCGGCGAATCTCGGGAAATCTCGACGAAGCTCGGCGAATTTCGTCGACAATCCGCGCGGCCGGCGGGGTCAGGACGTCAGAACACGCGGTGCCCGATCCACCACCCGGCCGCCGCGATCAGCGCCGACGCGGGAATGGTCAGCACCCACGCCCATACGATGTTGCCGGCGACGCCCCAGCGCACGGCCGACAGCTTGCGCGTCGCGCCGACGCCGACGATCGCGCCCGTGATCGTGTGCGTGGTCGATACCGGAATGCCCATCCACGACGCGACGAACAGCGTCACCGCGCCGCCCGTCTCCGCGCAGAAGCCGCCGACCGGCTTGAGCTTCGTGATCTTCTGGCCCATCGTGCGGACGATCCGCCAGCCGCCGAACAGCGTGCCGAGGCCCATCGACAGGTAGCACGCGCCGATCACCCACACGGGCGGCGCATCGGCCGCGACCGATGCGTAGCCGGACGCGATCAGCAGCATCCAGATGATGCCGATCGTCTTCTGCGCGTCGTTGCCGCCGTGGCCGAGGCTATAGAGGCTCGCGGACAACAGCTGCAGCCGCCTGAAGCGCCGGTCGACCTTGCTCGGCGCTGTCCTGAAGTACAGCCACGACACGCCGAGCATGAACAGCGAGCCGAGGAGGAAGCCCAAGAGCGGCGAGATGAAGATGAACGCGACGGTTTTCATCAGCCCGTCGACGTTGAGCGATCCCCAGCCCGACTTCGACACCGCGGCGCCGACGAGCCCGCCGATCAGCGCGTGCGACGAGCTCGACGGAATCCCGTAGTACCACGTAATGACGTTCCAGCCGATCGCGCCGAAGAGCGCGCCGAACACGACGTAGTGATCGACGATGCTCGCGTCGATCGTGCCCTTGCCGACGGTCTGCGCGACCTTCAGATGGAAGATGAAATACGCGATGACGTTGAATGCCGCCGCGAACACCACGGCCTGCTGGGGCTTGAGCACCCCGGTCGACACGACGGTCGCGATCGAGTTCGCGGCGTCGTGGAAGCCGTTCATGAAATCGAACACGAGTGCGACGAGCACGAGCGCCGCGACGGCCCACAAGGCGAGTTGTATCGAATGCATCGTGGTCCGCTCAGGCGTTTTCCAGCACGATGCCTTCGATGATGTTCGCGACATCCTCGCACTTGTCGGTGATCTCCTCGAGCAGCTCGTAGATCGCCTTCAGCTTGATGAGCGTCTTGACATCGTCCTCCTCGCGGAAGAGCTTCGACATCGCCGCGCGCAGCACGCGGTCCGCCTCCGACTCCCAGCGGTCGATCTCCTCGCACGCCTTCAGGATCTGGTTCGATTGCTTCATGTCCGACAGCAGCGCGACGGCCGCCTGCACGTGCTGCGCCGACTGCGTGACGATGTGCGCGAGCTGGCTCGCCTCCGACGTGACCGAGCGCACGTCGTACAGCGACACGGCGGTCGCGACGTCCTCCATCAGGTCGAGGATGTCGTCCATCGTCGTGATCAGCTTGTGGATTTCGTCGCGGTCGAGCGGCGTGATGAACGTCTTGTGCAGCAGATCGATCGCTTCGTGCGTCAGCTTGTCGGCCGCCTTCTCGGCCGATTGCACGTTCTGCTTGTGAATCTCGGCGTCCGCGAGATTGTCGATCAGAAGTTCGAGCTCGCGTCCGCCAGAGACGATGTAATTCGCGTGCGCGTTGAAGATTTCGAAGAACTTGCCCTCGGTGGGCATGAATCGACCGAACATGGGATTCCTGAAAAATGGTCAAACGGCGGTCACAAAAACCGGCGACATTGTACTGTTTAACAGTTGCCAGCCAAGCGCCCGAATGCGACGGCGGCGACGAGATACAACGTTTTGCGAAATAGGGGTTTACATCCGGCGCTACTCGCC
Organism: Burkholderia sp. MSMB1498; assembly: GCF_001526245.1. Lineage (NCBI taxonomy): Bacteria > Pseudomonadati > Pseudomonadota > Betaproteobacteria > Burkholderiales > Burkholderiaceae > Burkholderia > Burkholderia sp. MSMB1498. The sequence continues at coordinate 6,549 of NZ_LOYJ01000026.1, read as the reverse complement.
GTAGAAGTTTTGCGCCCCTGCAAAATTGTCGAATTTCGTGTATTGACCCAGGAACGTGAGCCGAACAGGGCCGATCGGGCCGTTACGCTGCTTACCGATGATGATCTCGGCGGTGCCCTTGTCGGGGCTGTCCGGGTTGTACACTTCGTCGCGGTAGATGAACAGGATCACGTCCGCGTCCTGCTCGATTGCGCCCGATTCCCGCAAGTCCGACATCACCGGCCGCTTGTTCGGCCGCTGCTCGAGGCCGCGATTGAGCTGCGACAGCGCGATCACCGGCACGTCGAGCTCTTTCGCGAGGCTCTTCAGCGAACGGGAGATTTCCGAGATTTCGGTCGCGCGGTTCTCGCCCTGCGACGAGCCCGTCATCAGCTGCAGGTAGTCGACGATGATGAGCCCGAGCTTGCCGCACTGGCGCGCGAGACGCCGCGCGCGCGAGCGCAGCTCCATCGGATTCAGGCCGCCCGACTCGTCGATGAAGAGCTGCGCCTCGCTCATCTTCTGCACCGCGTGCGTGAGCTTCGGCCAATCCTCGTCGGTCAGGCGCCCGGTCCGCATCCGGTGCTGGTCGAGCCGGCCGACCGAGCCGAGCATCCGCATCACGAGCTGCGTGCCCGGCATTTCCATCGAGAACACCGCGACGGGCAAACCGTACTCGACGGCGACGTATTCGCCGATGTTCATCGAAAACGCCGTCTTACCCATCGACGGGCGGCCGGCGACGATGATCAGCTCGCCGCCGTGCATGCCGGACGTCATCCGGTCCAGATCGACGAAGCCCGTCGGCGTGCCCGTCACGTCGCTCGGATTCGCCGTGTGATAAAGGGTGTCGATCCGCTCGACGACCTGCGTGAGAAGCGGCCCGATCTCGAGGAAGCCCTGCGTGCCGCGCGCGCCGTCCTCGGCGATCGAGAACACCTTCGATTCGGCCTCGTCGAGCAGCTGGCGGACTTCCTTGCCCTGCGGATTGAACGCGTCGGCCGAGATTTCGTCGGCGACCGACACGAGCCGGCGCAGCACCGCGCGATCGCGGACGATTTCGGCGTAGCGGCGGATGTTCGCGGCGCTCGGCGTGTTCTGCGCGAGCGCGTTCAGGTACGCGAGCCCGCCCACGTCCTCCGCCTTGCCCGACGTCGTGAGCGCCTCGTAGACGGTGACGACGTCGGCCGGGCGCGTCGCCGCGATGAGCCGGCCGATGTGCTCGAAGATGATGCGGTGGTCGTACCGGTAGAAATCGCCCTGCGACAGGAAGTCGGCGATCCGGTCCCAGGCGCCGTTGTCGAGCAGCAGGCCGCCCAGCACGGACTGCTCGGCCTCGATCGAGTGAGGCGGGACTTTCAGCGATTCGATTTGGGGGTCTTTCGGCGCATTCATGGCTTCGGATTATCGCGAAATGGGCGCGGCTTCGCCAGCCGGCGTCGAAGACGCCGAGAAACAGACGCCGAGAAACGAAAAAAGGCAGGAACCGGTTGCCCGGGCCCCTGCCCTTCATGTCGGGCGACGTGCGCCGCCCGCATAGACTGCATGTCGTGCTTACGCGTGGTCGCCGATCACGTTGATCGTGACGTCGACGACGACGTCGGTGTGCAGCGCGACTTGCACGCCGTGCTCGCCGATCATCTTCAGCGGGCCTTCCGGCATGCGCACTTGCGCCTTCTCGACGTCGTAGCCTGCCTTCTTCAGCAGTTCGGCGACGTCGCCGTTCGTCACCGAGCCGAACAGACGGCCGTCGACGCCCGACTTCTGCGTGATCTGGAACGACTGACCGCCCAGCTTTTCGCCGACCGCTTGCGCGGCGGCCAGCTTCTCGGCGGCGACCTTTTCGAGTTCCGCGCGGCGGACTTCGAATTCAGCGATCGCGTCCTTCGTCGCGCGGCGCGCCTTGCGGTTCGGGATCAGGAAGTTGCGAGCGTAACCGTCCTTGACCTTGACGATATCGCCGAGGTTGCCCAGATTGGCGACTTTTTCCAACAGAATGATTTGCATTCGAATTCTCCTTATTGCGTCGCCTGATTACGCCTTGTGCTGATCGGTGTACGGCAGCAGCGCGAGGAAACGCGCGCGCTTGATCGCCGTGTCGAGCTGGCGCTGATAGTGGGCCTTCGTGCCCGTCAGGCGCGCCGGCGTGATCTTGCCGTTCTCGCCGATGAAGTCCTTCAGCGTTTCCGTGTCCTTGTAGTCGATCTGCTCGACGCCGGCTGCCGTGAAGCGGCAGAACTTCTTACGCTTGAAGAGCGGGTTTTGCTGCTGACGACGCTTGTCGAATTTCTTACCAGTGGGGCGGGCCATGTTCAGTCCTTTCCAATGTCCTGCAATGCTGTGATGTGAAACACCAGGGTTCTCGCGTTGCGGCTCTTCTTCGCCAGGAAGCCGGTGAAGAGCGTCTCGACGCCCATCTCGCAGCCTTCCAGCTTGCCGCTCGCCTCGCCTGCCGCCACGGCCGGGATCGTCAATTCGACCTGCCGGGCGATGCCTGCTTCGACGACTTCGGCGCGATGCTGCAACGTGGCGCTTGCGATCGGAACGCCGGCGGGGGTGTACCGCACCGGTTCACGCTCGACGACGCTCGCCGTCAATTGCAGCCTGTTCACGAAAGCGCCGCGCTCCTTTCCCTGATGGCTTGATGCGTTAAGCCTGCGCTTCGGTCGGCTGAGCGGCAGCCGCCTTCTTGGCTTCTTCGCGCTGAACTTCCTTCATCATCGGCGACGGGCCGGTTTCGGCCTTCTTCATCTTGACGATGAGGTGGCGCAGCACGGCGTCGTTGAACTTGAACGCGTGTTCGAGTTCGTCGAGCGTCGTCTGGTCGCACTCGATGTTCATGCAGACGTAGTGAGCCTTCGCGAGTTTCTCGATCATGTAGGCCAGTTGGCGGCGGCCCCAGTCTTCGACGCGGTGGATCTGACCGCCGTGCGACGTGATCGTGGTCTTGTAACGCTCGATCATCGCGGGCACTTGCTCGCTCTGATCGGGGTGCACGATGAAGACGATTTCGTAATGACGCATACACACTCCTTGTGGATAGAAGCCACCCGGGCGTCTGAACCGGTGTGGCAAGTGAGAAGCCGGAGAGTTTAACCCGGATATGGGTCGCATGCAAGGTTCATGCATGCGCCGCCGCGCGATTCGGCCGTGTTTTCAACGACTTGAGCGGCCAAGCGGCTCGGCGCGCGCACAGCGTCGATGCGCCGACGCAACGGCCGGTGCGGGAGCAGCCGTCGCGGTGATGGGGTCGCATCTCCTCAGGCGCCGTCACTCGGTTCGCGGCGCGGCGACGCGCGCGCTCAGCGCCATCCTGAACGCCGCGAGCGCGGACGGCTCCGCGTCGCTCACCGCCCACCACGTCATGCCGGCCGCGTTCCAGCGGTCGAGCGCGTAACCCTGCGACTCGGTCGCGTACGGCGCCGCCCCGCCCTCGCCCGACGGCCGCACGTAGACGTCGATCACGTGCTGCCGGTAGCGGTAGACGAGCACCGCGACGCGGCGCTGCCCGACATAGTCGAGCCGGCCGCCCGCGAGCGCGAAACCGCTCGCGCTCAGGTCGACGACGGGCGGCGCGTAGTCGAGGCGGCCGTTGAACCACGGCTTGACCGTATGGCGGTCAGTCGAGATCACGTCGATGTCCCGCGACGACAGGCCGGCCCGCACGTGGCTCGCGACGATTTCGTCGACGGTGCGCTCCGTCGCCGCGCGACGCGCGTCGAGCGCGAGGCCGGCCGCCGCGGCAAGCGCGATCGCCAATGCGACGCCCCAGCCGAGGCCGGGCAGCGTCGCGGCGCGCGGCCGCGGCCGGCCGATCGCCGGGCCGGCGGGCATGCCGTGCGGGCCCGGTCGCGCGAACCAGCGATGCGCGCCCGGGCCGCGCGGGCTGCCGCCGGGCGTCGGCAGGTCCGCGACGGGCGCCTCCGCTGCCGGCGCGCGTGCAACGGGCGCCTGCGCCATCGGCAATCCCGCGACGATGCGCTCGCGCAGCGCGTCCGACGCGCGATGATATTGCGCCTGCCGCACGATCCGGCGAAGCGCGACGAGCCGATCGCGCTCGAGACGGCACGCCCCGCAGCCGCCCACGTGCTGCTCGAGCCGCCACGCATCGGATGCGCAAAGCTCGCGATCGACGTCCGCGCCGAGCAGCGCACGCGTTTCGTTACAGTCCATCGATGGCCTCCGATGCCGTTCCGGACGTCGGCGCACCGCCCGCGCCATTACCCTCGCCATTACCCTCGCCATTCGCCGCGCGATCGCCCGGGCGCGCCTGCGCGCCGACCGCGCGCGGCGCGGACGCATCGCCGCGCGCGCCGCCGCCGAGCGTCGCCGCCAGCCGCCGCCGCGCCCGCGCGAGCCGCGACATCACGGTGCCGATCGGCACGTCCGCGATCGCCGCGATCTCGCGATAGCTCAGATCCTCCATTTCGCGCAGCACGAGCACCTCGCGATACTCGGGCGGCAGTTTCGCGAGCGCGGCGTTCACGCGGTGCGCGTCCTCGCTGCGCACGAGGAGCGCGAGCGGATCTTCGGCCGCGGGATGCCAATCGTCCGGCGAACCGGCGGCGTCGAGCCCGTCGAGCGCGGCGACTTCGTGCGCGTTCACCCGCCGCCGCCATTCGGTGTACCAGGCGTGGCGCACGATCATCAGCAGCCACGGCCGCGCGTTGTCGCCGCGGCACGAATCGAGAAAGCGCAACGCGCGCATGCACGCCTCCTGCACGACGTCCTCCGCGTCGCTCGCGTTGCCGCACAGCCAGCGCGCGAGGTTGTACGCGGCGTCCAGATGCGGCAGCGCGAGCGCACGAAACCGCTCGCTGCGCGCCGCCGCGTCGCCCACATCGTCCGCGTCGCCCGCGTCGCGCTTGTCGCTCGCATCGCGCTCGTCGACCATCCGGCCGAATTGACCCACGTCGCCTCCCCGGGATGCGCGGCCCGCCCGCCGGCCGCTCGCGTCCGGCGCACGCCGCCGACGACGACGGCACGCACGCGGCTCTAGCATCGTTACCGCCCACCGATCCAGTTTATTCCCGCGATTCGCGCCCGGAGACGAAAAATAATCCGGGAATATTCGTGGCGCGGCCGCGGTATCGCATGCACCACACCCTCATCTGCGAAGGAGCCGCCATGCCGAATCCCACCCTGTCCCTGAAGCGGCGCGATTTCCTGCGCCTCGCCGCCTGCGGAGGCGGCGTCGCGTTCGCGTCCGCGCTGCCCGGCTGGAGCCTCGCCGCGAACGCCGGCGCCGATTTCTTCTTCGTCCAGCTCTCCGATGCGCACTGGGGCTTCACCGGCCCCGCGATCAACCCGGACGCGCGCGGCACGCTGCCGAAGGCGATCGAAGCCGTCAACGCGCTGCCCGTCGCGCCCGACTTCGTGATGTTCACGGGCGACCTCACTCACACGACCGACGACCCAGCCGAGCGCCGCGAGCGGATGCGGCAGTTCCAAGCGATCGTCGCGCAGCTCAAGGTGAAACCGCTCCACCTGATGCCGGGCGAGCACGACGCGAGCCTCGACGGCGGCGCCGCGTACCGCGAGATCTTCGGCGACACGCATTACGCGTTCGATCACAAGGGCGTGCATTTCGTCGTCGTCGACAACGTGTCGGACCCCGCCGGCCGCGTCGGCGACGCGCAGATCGAATGGCTCGCGCAGGATCTCGCGCGGCAGCCGAAAGACGCGCGCATCGTCGTGTTCACGCACCGGCCGCTCTTCGACCTCGCGCCGCAATGGGACTGGGCGACGCGCGACGGCGCGAAGGTCGTCGACGTGCTGATGCCCTATCCGAACGTCACCGTGTTCTACGGGCACATCCATCAGGAGCATCACGCGATGACGGGCCACATCGCGCACCACGCGGCGCGCTCGCTGATGTTCCCGCTGCCCGCGGCCGGCTCGCAGGACAAGCGCCTGCCGGTGCCGTGGGATGCCGCCGCGCCGTATCGCGGGCTCGGCTGGCGCGAAGTGCGCGTCGGCGACGCGACGCACACGCCCGTGCTGACCGAAATGCCCGTCGTCGCGCAACAACCGCAACCGACCGTCTGAGGAGACTGCGATGCGCCATTTTTTCTTCGATCCGCGTGCGCTTCGCGGCCGGGCACGGGCAACGGCGCCGGTCGCGGCGCGCCGCCGCTGGCTCGTCGCCGCGGGCGGCGCGGCGCTTGCCGCGCTCGCGGGCGTCGACGCGTCGCGCTTGCGCGCCGCCGAGCCGCGCGTGATCAAGGTTCACGCGCGGCGCTTCGTGTTCACGCCGGACCGGATCGCGCTTGCGCCGCACGAATCGGTCGTGTTCGAGCTGACCGCGCAGGACACCGTGATGGGCTTCTCGATTCCGCAATACGGCGTGCGTGCGGACGTGCCGCCGGGCGCGGTCGTGCATCTTGCCGCGCAGGCGGGCGGCCCGGGCACGGTCCAGTTCCTGTGCGACATCTTCTGCGGCTCCGGGCACGAGACGATGAACGGCGTGCTCGTCGTCGGGTAGCGCGAAGGTTGGCCGATTGATCGGCCGGCGGACTGGCGGACTGGCGGACTGGCGGACTGGCGGACTGGCGGACTGGCGGACTGGCG